>JBBCAX010000250.1:0-91497 GCA_051382335.1 Deltaproteobacteria bacterium TL4 | reverse complement strand
CTATAGGCTAAATTAGAAAACCCCCTTAGGTATCTCAAGACACTCCCCCATCGGTTGGACGCGCCCCCTGTTGAGTTTTTCACTAACATGACAAAAACGCTATGTCAAGCGATTGCGGCCTGCTTCAAATTTTAATTTTTCGGAACAGTTGATTTTTGGACGCTGTCCCTTGCTGAGTGATGTCATTATCAATTTCAAAAGCAATTATATCACCAGCCTTGAGTTTCAGTTCTTTTCTTACAACTTCAGGTACCGTAGCCTGATATTTCTTGGTAAATTTGCTTGTCGTTGTTTGCATAATATTCTCCTTACTCAAGTCGTAGGTAATACGGTAACACTAGCATGGTCAGTAATCTTATCCACCAAGATGTTAGGTCAATAAAAAGGACAGCCATTGATTAAGTACAATAAAAAGGACAGCCATTGATTAAGTAGGCACGACATTAAATAAAAAAATAAAAAGTTCAGCGGCTATAGTCATCGTTTCGCCAAAAGGCAGCTATCTTTGAAATCCGGCTTCGACTCCGCTCAGCCTCCGAGTGCGTTCCCTGAGCGAAGCCGAAGGGACATTGGCGAAACGATGACTATAGCCAGTTCAGCCAGAAGGCTCTTCGGTAATGAAGAAAAAAGATTGCTCATGGTATCTATGTTGAGACCTGTATCCTATGTATCAAAAAATCACAAAGTTTGCCCTTGCTCAGTATAGATTCAAAATGAACACCTTACGATGTTCATTCAGGGCACACTTGTGTCCTCTGAATTCGAAAACACCTGATCTCTTGCTGTCAAGTTCCTTCCGGGATAACCAGCATTTGGCATGCTCTGCATTCAAATTCAAGCCGGTAACTATGTCCTCTGTCAAAAATCCTCAAAGGCTGCTTAAAAATGTTTTTCGACTTACCTGGACCGAACTTCAGGCAGGCGTCCAATTGATAAAGAAGGCAGTAGCGAGTGGTCATAACCGTTCTGGCTAAGCGTGGGGCAGGTGTTGAATCGGCCTGCGATTCCACGGCTCTTTCCCGGACCCGTGCACCGTGACGGGCATAGAATTTTTCGGCCTCGGTGTTTAATACATTGGTGCGATAATCCAATTCGGTCTCAGGGTAGGGGACGGTACTGGGGATGATCCTCACAGAATTCCGGCAATAATGATCTATTCTAGCCTGGGTGAGCATAGCAAGGGTCTGGCGACGAATATCATTGAGGATACTTAAGGGGATAAACCCTGGCTCCTGGGGGTAAATCTTCACCGTTTTGACCTGGTAAGGCGTATCTCCCACGCGAAGCAGTTGTGTCTCGATATTGCTACGGGCGCGGATTGGATCGTGAGCTTCTTCAAATAAAGCCTCCCGCGAATATTCCACCATCACTCCGTTCTCATCTTTTATCTTGAGGCGTAGGTCCCCTTGCTCCTGGCGAAATTCCATATCAACACCAATGGTTCGACAATGGGATGACTGCTTCAAAGCACGAGAAAAAGCAGAATCAAAATTGCGAAAGATGGCGGTGCCTATAGCCAAATCCCGCATGTTGTTAGGATAGACCCTGCGCTGTTTCACCTGATCTACACGGCATCCCACCAAGGTCTCTTTGGGCGTGAGGAAACAAAGACCATCACCGTTTTGCAGGTCATGGTCGCGGATTTGAAAAAAATCCCGTCCTAGGACTTCGACCTTTCCGATGAATTGTCCCATGGATTTCGGGGTATGCAAGGAGGCGGGTTTCTCCCTGTCGCCCTTGAGGAAATAAGAGGTATAGCCGCGGTTGAAGGTTTTTTCCGGATCCGGTTGGAAAGCGAAAGCGCAGGTACCACTGCTGGCACGGCGATAGGTCGGATGCTCAGAAATAAAGCGGTCCAGAGCCAACCGGTAGGTCGCCGTAATATTTTTCACATAATCGATATCCTTGTAGCGTCCTTCAATTTTAAAGGAGGTCACTCCCGCCGCTACCAGGTCTGCAATAGAATCCAAGCGATTCATGTCTTTCAGGGAAAGAAGGTGCTTATCGCTAATGATTGTTTTACCGTCACCGTCTTTCAGGGTATAAGAATGGCGGCATGGTTGGGAGCAGATCCCTCGATTGGCACTGCGACCGCAGGCAAAATGACTCAGGTAACATTGCCCGCTGTAGGAAACACACAGAGCGCCGTGGACAAAGGCTTCCAGTTCTACCGAAGTCTGGGCTCGGATGGCCGCGATCTGCTCCAGGGAGAGTTCTCGTGCCAAAACAACCTTTTGAAAACCTACCTCCTGCAAAAATTTCACCTTTTCGGGAGTGACATTATGCATTTGGGTGCTGGCGATGAGAGGGATGGGGGGTAAATCGAGTTCCAACAGTCCCACATCCTGAATGATCAGACCATCGGCTCCGATGGCCTCTACTGAGCGAAGGATCTCCAGTGCTTGTGGAAGTTCTTGATCCGTCAGGATGGTGTTGAGGGCGACATAGACGCGGGCATGAAAAAAGTGGGCATATTGGATTAATTCAGTGATTTCGGCAATTGTCTGGCCGGCCTGGGCCCTGGCACTGAATTGCGGAGCACCGATATACACGGCGTCAGCACCATGATCTATAGCAGCCATGCCGATTTCCGCATTTCTTGCTGGGGCCAGTAATTCAAGTGGAGTGCTCACTCAATACCATCCTTCTGTGCAGAGCAATGTAAAGGCAAATTATGGGTAATGAAGGCGGTCATGTGTTGCTGAGCTTCTGTAAGGTTAGAATACATAACCGTCTCCAAAGAAGAGCTGCCTGCGATCATAGCGGAAAGTGTTCCTTGGGAATCGCTACGAAACAGGCACAGGGTGGGTTTGTTCCAGGCAGCGGCCCATCCCAACTCATAACCGACCCCCAGGGAAGGCTTGGTGACCTCGGCCACTACAAGATCACAACGCTTCAACCATGCCATATCGCGGTCATGGATAAAACGATCATTGGGTCCATCATCGCCTTTTTCCGTCAGCGCCGGGTCACCTACATGCTCCGTCAATACCTCGCCAAAAGTGCGCAAGAACGCAATCATAGCGGAATAAAAGGCGGCGTCGTCCCTTCCACCACGAATCGATCCGGCAAAATATATTTTCAATCCCATCTTCATTGTCCTTGTCAAAAAGTTTGATAGAAAAGAGTGCCAAAGCTTGCTTTGGCCAAATCCAAGGAAAGGCCATCGCTTTTCTGGCCAAAGCAAGCTTTGGCACTCCTGAAACAGCGTTGTTTAAATGGATCACGCAACAGGATGAGTTTTCTGAATAGATTTAGAGGGTTTTAGGTCTCCTATGAGGATTCGATCTCGAGATAATGCACTAATTTTTCCACATTGGATTGAATGTACTCAATTCTTGTCCCTTCTGTCGCGACTTCAGGACGTTTCTGGTTGAGTTGTTGAATTTGTTGAGCATAGTCAAAGGATTCACTGGCTAAGTGTTGAATGTGTTTCGATAACACACGCAATCGTTTTCGAAAATAATCAATCATCAGATAAGGACTGGGAAGTGACTCTTCCTCAACGATGTTCAAAAGATTAAGCGTGGGGTGTTCTCCTAACAACTCATCATAGGTTTGTTTGCTATCTTTAAGCACTTTTTGATCGAGTTCTTTTAAATCGGAAACAATGATCTCAAAGATGGGTAGCGGTGGTTTTTCATTGTCCTTATTTTTTGGGGTATAACGTTCCAGTAAATGAACGATTTCACTCAAAACATAGCGCCATTGGGTGTAAGCCTGGTTTCCTCGTTCTTCAAGCCTAAGTTCCGGATGTTCCTCTCCAATTTGACGAATCAAATGATTGTAAACTTTTTTAGCGATTTGATCCATGGCTATTGGAGTTTGAGGATCGATTGGCACAGAAAAAGTATTTTTTAACAAGCGACATACCAAGCGGTAATGAGCGGAATCCAGTTGAACATGTGATTGTTCAAAGGCTTTAATTTTTGATTCGAGTCGAATAATTTGCTCCACTTCCAATTTCTTTTGAAAAAGTCGATCCCGTTGTTCCACCCAATAGAGTATTTGTTCAAGGTGCTTATCAAAAAACCACTGCATTAGAGGCAAGTGACTATTGAGGAATTTATCAAAATTAGGTTTATTTTCGAAAGCCCAGGGCATAGAGGTTTGTGAAAACACCAAAAACAGTGTAGGTTGAGTAACTTGATTCCGGATAAAATAAGGGTTTGGCGTTGCTTTTTCCGGATCTTCAGAGGGTTCCAGCCAGGTCTCTCCCCCGATCAGACATCCGGGTTTAAGTTGCCCTAAGTTATCAATGTCCCGCATCAAACAAACGGGCTGAGAAAGCGGAATCCAATAATGACATTCAAGTTCGGAAGAGGGAATATCATCCCCTAAGCTAACTTGACAGATCCCCACACTCTCTCTGATAAAGGCATAACTGATTTTTTTGTTTGTCAGTTCAAACAGTGTTGTAAGGCGTTGGAACGCATGGTTGATTTCCATTTGCATGGCTTTGGAACCCGACGCATTGCAAAGTGTCTTCATGGTCGGTGTTTGAGTCGGCGTGTATTTGATAGAGACATTTTTTTTTGAGGTGGCAAGATTCGTGGCTTTGGAGTATCGATGGATGCCTTTCAAGATCATGGCAATGTATTTTTGGGCTTTGTTTTCCAGGCGTTCGGCTTCAACCTGACTTTCAGAAACCACAATGGCTTTACTTTTGGCCTTTTCCAAAAACAGATGCATCTTCACCAAGGACGCATTGAATTGATTTTCACATTCCGCCGCAATAGAAGCCATCCGTTGCGCTACCTGAGCTTGCGCCCTTTTAGGGGACTTTATTTGGAAGGTATTTTCAAAATTTGAAAGGTAAGCATTTAAATCAAACTCATGCGCGTGTTCCCCTTTCTCAAAAAACTCACTGAACGGCAAAGGTGGCTTTTTAGGCGTGAAATGACTTTCAATACCGCGTAACACATTGGAAATACGAACGTGATAGTTTCTGGGGTTAAATAATTCGACATCATGAATTTGAAAAGGACGTTCTTCGGCTGGTAACTCTCTCAGTACCGCTTCACTCAATTCCATTAACCATTCTCTCCAAACTTCATTTTTGTAAACCAGATATTGGAACTCATTCCCAGCAAAGTCTTGTCGCGGATGCCGCAATTCCAGCAGGTCATAAAGATTATCCCTTAAACTTTGAGCGTTCAGTTCCAGTTGACGAGGCCAGGCAAAATGCAGTTTTTCTGCCAGATATTTTTTGACATAAGTCCAGGTGAGCAGATCCCAATTCAGGGGACGCTTGTTATCCAGCGTTTTCGCGATAAATTGGCTATTGATCAGTTTTAAAGTCGTACTTACTTCTTCCCAAGTGTTTTTTTGTAGATAAATAAATTCAAAAAGGCGATGTTGAATCGTTTGAAAAACACTGCTATAAATCCCCATTTCCTGAGCAAATTCACTATCTGGAATTTTTGAATTAAAATTCCGAACAAAAGACTCCATCGGAATTTTTATGAGTAAAATCCGTTCATTTTCAGAAGCTCTGATGGTTGCCGCTCTTTTGGATTGAGGATCTACCAACGCTTTATCCCCCAACAATTCAGGGGCCTTCATTTGAACCACAAACTGCTGATTCACCAATACATCGACTTTACCTTGACACAACAGGAACATATCCTTGCCTGAAATGCCTTCTTGGATAAATTCGATCTCTGACGTAAAAAATCCCCATTCCAATTCACTCAACAGGCGTTTTCCCAGACTTTCCAAGCACGCTCTTGTTAAGGGGTAGCATTGAAGCAAGGTCACTACGATTTGCGTACCTGCTTTCTTGCTTTCTGATAGAGGATAGAATTGATTGATAGCCCATCTCATTGACATCTCCTTTGGGTTGTTTCTACCATAGCTTTTACGAATCCTAAACCGAAAAATCAATACACTACTTAGATTTCTTAAGATTTCCCCCTTTTATTGGTCATGGGGTGTCATGAAACGATTGACTCTCTGAGACTTTCCCGGTAATAACCTGGTATAGCCGAGATGATGAAAACACACTTGGAAGATGATTATTTTCTTTTGGAACGAGGATAGGTCATGAATAGAAAAAAGGCACAAGCGGCTCAGAAGGCCATGAATTTGGCGGAAGACTACCATTCATGGTATGCGGCTGCCGTTGAATATGATCTGGCGACAGGCAAAGAAGAATGGAAAAAGGAAGATGAATCCCCCAGCTATCATTATGAATTAATTCGAAAACGTCTCAATGAATTGAAACAGGCTGATAAAACCAATGACATCAAAGAAGCTGTGTACAGTTTAAAACAAGGCCTCGTCCATGACTTTGGAAACATCACCAACCCTGCTTTATATTTTCATACGGCAACGGGAACGAAACATTTAATCACAGATTATGTCCATGAAGTCGCGATCTGGTTAAGATATCTCTGTGATACGCCCTTTGAAGACTTCCCGCACGCAGAAAAACTTATTTTTTTTCAACACGCCAGTCAAAGCTATGGACGTTCCGCGCTTTTATTAAGCGGAGGCGGTCCTTTCGGAATTTTCCATCTGGGAACCATTAAAACCTTGCTGGAACATCGATTGTTACCCCATGTGGTTTCCGGCTCAAGTATCGGTTCCGTCATCGCTTCCATTCTGGGAACCCAGACCACACAAGAATTATCAGTTTTATTTGAGCAACCCACGCGTTTGTTTGAACGAAACATCATGAAACCCCCTAAAAAAACAGACTTTATGCGTCAGAAGGGGTTCATGGATTTTGATAGTTTGATCACTTATGTTGTTGAGAATGTAGGTTTGATAACGTTTGAGGAAGCCTACAAAAAAACCAACCGTGTTCTCAATATCAGCATGTCTCCCGCGTATGAAAATCAACATCCCTATCTCACCAATTACCTGACCACTCCGCATGTTACGATTCGTAGTGCTGTGCAAGCCTCATGTTCCGTACCAGGGATGTATAAACCCGCAACGTTAAGTGCCAAGAACTCAAAGGGAAAGATTGTCCCCTACATGGAATCCCTTAAATGGGTAGATGGCTCAATGGCCAATGATCTCCCCATGTCTCAACTGTCAGAGATGTTCAACATCAATCATCACATTGTGAGTTTGGTCAACCCCTTGATTTTCCCGTTTGCAAGCACACAGGATCAAAAGGTAATGGGGATGCTTCGTCGACTTGGAAGATCTGAATTTAGACATCGACTTCATCAAATTCTGGAGATAGCGATTTCTTATCAAAATCAAAAGAAACGCGCTGTTAATGTTTTACAAGCCCGAGGCAATACGGAAGTTTCGCTGTTGAGATTAATCAATGGCATGCTGGATCAGCAATATCGGGGAGATATCACTATTTTTCCACCAAGGAACTTAAAAAAATTCTATGAAATTCTTCAGTTGCCCATCCCCGAAAATTATAAGAGAGGTATTTTGGAAGGAGAACGAGCCACCTGGAAAAAAGTGGAAATGATTCGCAATCAGGTATTAATCAGCCAAACACTGGATGATTGCTTACATCAATTGCAATCCCAATGAATCGTCTTTTCTCTGGTCTTTAGCCAATTCTTCGCACTTTACATTCTTTCCTCCATTCGCTAAGTAAAGATTATAGCATATGGCAAGAGACGACTTTGAACCGCACGGAACAAATTAAAAAAATTTGAGCATAATTGGGGGAACCTACCTATCAGTACGCAAAAGAATCAGAGGAGGTTCGCATGGTAATGCCAAGACGAGAGAGTGAAGAACAATTTCATCAATTTTTTGAGGGCCATCAGAATTATTGCTGTATGATTACTCCCAGTGGAAGGCTTGTGGATATCAATCAAAGCGCGTTGAATGCCTTAGGCTATGAAAAAGATGAAATGATCGGAAAATCCATGATCCCGACGATCTATGCCCCCCAATCCCAGGAAAAAGCGAACGCCTTGTTTGACTTATGGAAACAGCATGGTCGCATCGGTAACGAAGAGCTGAGCCTCGTTTCAAAGACAGGAGAAGAAAGAATTGTCATCTGGACCGCTGTGAGCACCACCTTTTCCGGGGATGAAGAAGGAACACCGCCATACTTCATTATCAGCATTGCCGACCTCACAGCGTATAAACGAATAGAAGTCTCCTGGCGACAGGCAAAGAACTTTTCTGAAAATCTGCTTCAAACCGCAAACATGATATTTGTGCAACTGGATCTTGACGGCAACGTTGTCAAGTTGAATAAAGCCGCTGAAATGATGACAGGGTACAGTTATGCGGAGGTCAGCGGGAAGAGTTGGTTTGAATCAATCGTGCCGAGAGCTCACTACCCTGAGGTATGGACCGCCTTTGAAAAGATCGCGCGGCAAGGTGAGTTTCCAGAAATATTCGAAAATCCCATCCTCACAAAATCAGGGGAGGAGCGTTATATCCTCTGGAAGAATAAAGTCTTGTGGGAGGCCAATAAACTAATAGGCAGTATGTCTTTTGGCATGGACGTCACCGAACTTAAGAACACGGAAATGGCGCTGAGAGGACAGGAAAAATTATTCCGGACGATTGCCGAAAATTTTCCCAATTCCTATGTCTGCCTCATTGAGAAGGATTTGAGTGTGAGTTACACTTCAGGTCAAGTGGTCAAGACGCTGGAGCTGGATCCTGGAAGTTTTGCGGGCTTGACTCTGGAAGAGGTGGTTGGAACTCAGGTTGAGGTTGTAAAACATTATTACTTGGAGACGTTCAAAGGCAAAAAAAACACTTTTGAACTGTATCTCAACGGTCAATATCAATTGTTCAGAACGGTTCCGTTGCCTGACGAAAATGGCGAAATTCAAAGAATATTGGCCGTTGTTGAAAATATTACCAAGCGCAAACAGGCAGAAAAAGACCTGATGGAAAACAACCGGCGATTTTCTCAACTGGCCTCGGCTATTTCTGATGTTTTTTGGATTGGTGATGCCAGTGATCCCTTTAACTACAAAGTCGTCTATGTCAATCCTGCTTTTGAACGAATATGGCAACGAACCGCCGAAGAACTCTATCAGGATAGCAGCGTTTGGTATGACTGCATTTACGCTGAGGACAAAGAGCGCATTGGAACGGCTTTTATCAATTTCCTTCAAGGGAAAGGAAACTTTGATGACGAGTTTAGAATACTCAGGCCTGACGGAACAACGCGCATGGTATACGTAAAAGGAAACCTCATCAGGGACGAAAACGGTAAAATCATCCTGGCCGCCGGCATCTCCCGTGATATCACTGAGAGTAAACGAACGGAGATAGAACTGATCCAATATCGCGAACATCTGGAGGAACTGGTCAAAGAACGGACAGTGGAACTCAAACAGGCACGTGATGTTGCCGATGCCGCCAACCAGGCCAAAAGCGAATTTCTGGCCAATATGAGTCACGAGATTCGAACCCCAATGAATGCTATTCTTGGATTTTCAGAGATTCTGGAAAAACAAATTCATGATGATAAACATAGGGCCTATCTCCGGTCTATCCAGGCCAGCGGCAAATCGCTGCTGACGCTGATCAACGATATTCTGGATCTTTCCAAGGTGGAAGCCGGTAAATTGGAACTGGTGTACAGCCATTTAAATCCTTATTTTGTGTTTCAGGAAATGGAGCTGATCTTCTCCCATAAAATTTCTCAAAAAAAGCTGAATTTTCAACTGGAAATCAATCCAAACCTTCCGCAACGTATCATCCTGGATGAAACGCGGCTGCGGCAAGTTCTTTTGAATCTTATTGGCAACGCTATCAAGTTTACAAACGCTGGAACCATTAAATTAGCCCTCAGTTATCAAGGAAACAGGGACGACCCGAGCAAAATAGATTTAATTTTTTCAGTGGAAGATACCGGCATCGGGATCCCTGAAGATCAAACCAAAATCATCTTTGCCCCCTTTGAACAGCAGACAGGCCAGAGTCAGGCTCAATATGGAGGGACAGGCTTGGGATTGGCAATTAGCAAACGTTTGGTAGAGCTCATGGGAGGTCACATTTCCGTAACCTCCAAGGTGGGAGAAGGCAGTGTGTTCAAAGTCATTCTTGAAAAGGTTTCCATTGCCTCCATCGGTGAGAACGCGGATCCTCTTCAACAGAAGTGGGACCCAGACACCTATCAATTTGAGCATGCTTCTCTTTTAATCGTTGATGACGTAGCCACAAATCGGAGCCTCATGAAGGAATATTTGAAAGCCTATGATTTCACACTTTATGAAGCGGTGAATGGCCAAGAGGCGTTGGAACTGGCCAAACATTACGTTCCGGATTTGATCCTGATGGATATGAAAATGCCCGTTTTAGATGGATATGAAGCCACCAAACAACTTAAAGCACATCAGGCCACTCACAAGATCCCCGTGATCGCTTTAACCGCTTCGGCGATGAAAGGCACCGAGGAAGCATACCTGACCCTGGGTGACGGTTATTTGAGGAAACCTGTCAACCAGGCGGAATTGATCCGTAACTTAGCCAAGTTTCTCAAACATACCCTCATTGATAAAACGGACAAAATAGCAATAACACAGAGCAACATCGGCTTTCCTGAACATTCAGAGCCCAATGCCTTTGCCAGGTTCAGGGATTTGTTAACCTCATTGGAGCAAGAAATCAGCGCTTGGAAAGTTTTTTGTAAAGCTTTGATCATCAAGGATATTCAATCCTTCTCGCTTCGTATTCAGAACCTGGGAACCCAGTACCATTATCCTTCCTTGAAACAATGGGGAGCCTCCCTGCATTCACAGGCGAGTTCCTTTGAGGTGGAACTCCTGCCAGAGACGTTAACGCTTTTTCCTGAATTCCTTAAGAACGTCCGAGCTCTTCTTTAAGCAAAGCGGGCTTGACCCTATTTTCAGCCACTTTTCTGGAAAACCAGGCACAAATTGACATCTGCCAGGGAAGCATAGTATATACTATCTGTACTCCGTATTTTGCTTTTACAATACAATATGGTGATTAGAGGCAATATGTTCAATGAACTTGTGAGACTAAGTAAAGATATTAAGAATTTCTTGAATTGGAATATGTGTGAGCGTACTTTTCTGATCAATGGACTGATTGCTCTGATCATCATTCCAACCATGCTTGTTACCTTTAACAGGTACCCCAACATGGTCAGTTATGTCTTGGCCATCTGTGGCATTCTGATCTGTCTGACCAGTTATAATCTCTATGAAATTCATAAAAAACAGGAAAGCTCTAAAACCATTTATCCTCAAATTGTTTTTATTGCGTTTGTGGCAGGATTTGGGGCCTCGGTCATGGGATCTGTGAGTAGTGGCATTGGGACTTTCGCCATTTTTTTAACCATTTGCTATTATCTTGTCGCCGGGATTCACTATGCGCTCTTTTTAGGAATCTTAACGACCTTTTTTTTAGTCAGCATTATCAATTTAGATTTTGTGTTTGAGATGCTCCCTTATTACTGGGCTAGAGATCTGGCGAATATTAACCATAGTGGGAACGAGGTCCGGACGCTTCTGGGTCTTACAAAACCAGGAAAAGTCGCCATGGAATTGTTGTTTATTTCCGGCATTCCCCTGACTTTATTGGTTTTGCGATCTTTTGACAGGCAAATGCGTCAAAAATCCAAAGCCCTTGAGGAAACTCATGAAATGCTGCAGGATTCGAAATATTTGAGTGACAACCTTTTGTCAGAATCCCAGAAATCAAAACATGCGCTTGAAGAAAATATCACCGAACTTTTAGAAGCGGTACAACAAGTTGGGGAAGGAAATTTAATCATTGAAATTCCTGACTTTGGAGAACAGGCGATGGGCCGTTTGGCAAAAGGGTTTAAAGGCATGGTGGAAGAACTTCATAAAGCAAGGCATTTGGATGAACAGCTTAGAGCTAAAGAACAGGAGCAGCAACGTGTGCTCAGGGAATGTATCAATCAGCTCCTGGATGTTGTTGAAGAAGTAGGAAAAGGCAATTTGGAAGTGACCCCTGCTGATTTTGAAGATATGGAATTAAGCCGCCTGTCTAAAGGCCTGGCGGAAATGATTACCAAGCAGAGCAATAGCCGGGAGGAAGAATTAAGACAACAGCGTGAAATTGCGAGGACAAGTGCCTTGGTGGAAAACGCGCCTAATAGTTTGATTTTTATCGATGCGGATGGAATCATACGCTACATGAATCCCATGGCACAGCAACTCTTCCGCAGTCTTCATTCGTTTCTGGCTGTTCCCGTCAGTAAAATTGTCGGAAGTTCTTACGAGGTGCTTTGTCCCCACTTGGGATTACGTCAAGCACTCTTATATCCCAAACATCTCCCTTATCAATGTGAGATTGAGTTTGGCGTGGAATGGGTTAACGTGAAGGCGAATGCGGTGAATGATGCCCAAGGCAATTTTATGGGGCCGATGTTGTCTTATGAAATCATTACCGAAGAAAAAGCACGAAAGGAAAGAGATCGTCAGCTTCAGAAAAAAGCCAAGTCGATTTCGAGTGAACTCGCCAGCGCGAGTCATGACCTGTTAATCGGCAGTGAGCAAATGGCGGAAGCCTCTTCAAAAACCTCACAGCAAACTCAAGTTGTGGTCGTTGAAGCCAATGAAATTCAAAAAAGTATGGAACATATTGCCACGACTCTTGAAGAAATGGTCAAGACCCTGGTCGATAATGAGAATATGGTGAATACCAATACCCGTATGTCCGCTCAAGCGGTCGAGTTTTCCAGGAAAGCCTCCGAAATCATTACAACCCTGGGAAAAGGGTCCCTTTCGATTGGGGTCATTGTTCAATTTATTCATCGGATTACGTCACAAACTAATATTTTAGCCCTGAATGCAACCATTCAAGCGACAAGAGCTGGTGAGGCCGGCAAGGGGTTTGGGGTGGTTGCCCGTGAGGTCAAGGCTTTAGCGCAACAAACGTCACAAGCGACAAAGGAAATTTCAGCTCGAATTAAGGCGATTCAAGAAGATGCGAAAAAAGCGGTGGAGTCTATAGAAAAAGTGAATGATGTGATTAAAGAGATGAATCAGATATCAGGCTATATGTCCATTGCTATTGAAGAACAAACCATAAAAACACATGAAATCAGTATGCAAATGGAAGAAGCCTTCAAGGCCACACAAATGGTTGTTTCTAATATACATGAAGTTGCCGAAATTGCGGATATCGCGAAAAATGGAGTGCAAAAAGGTCGGGAAGCCATTGTCCGTTTGGACAATATTGCCATTAACTCTGACGAACTCATCAATGCTTTTTGAGAGAAGGAATTCATGTTTTTTGCCGCGATTTTAAGGCTCATCCTCTGTTCCGTCCTTTGGTTCACTGTAGGGTGTGGTGTTTTTTTTCAGGAGGACCAATCCTCCTCGGGAAGAAGCCTTCCCCAAGCTCCTGACGCAAGTAATGATTCAACTCCAACGGAGGGGGTACCAGACCCCATTAGAGTTCTGGATGACTTCCCAAGCTCCTCACAGTTAACCGCAACCAGTATCGAAATTTTATTTCAATTAAATAAACCTGGAATCTTATATTATGTCGTTCAGCGAAAGGATACCGAGATTCCAAGTGCCACTCAGATCCAAGCTGGAGGAGCTAACAAACTGACAGAGTTGGCAGGTTCCCTTTCGATAATGACCGCAAAAAAAGAACAAGTTCTTTCCTTAACGAATTTAACCGTCAATACGGCTTATCAGCTCTACTATTTTGTTCAATCGCTTGATGATTCTATGGAACAAACACTGGTAAAGAATTTTGCGTTCCAGACCACAACCTTAGCCGTTCCTCCTTTCTTCCTTGAAGGCTTTCCCCAAGTGCTCCATAAACAATCGAACCAATTCGATATTCTCGTTCAACTGGACAGAGAAAGCCTGGTTTACTACCTTATCTTGAGGGATAAGACCTCAACACCAAGTGTTTCAGACGTGATTGCGGGAACCGATTCCAAAGGCAATCCTGGCGTTGCCTCGGGAAGCGGAGTTGCGGGAAGCACAACCAACGATCTGATTTTTCATGTAGAAAACCTCCAGGAATCCACAACCTATTACCTTTATTTTGTGGCACAAACTCGAACGACACCTCCCATTTTACAAGCAAAGATTACTCCGCTTGAAACGATGACCACTCCTGCCTCGATTGATATTCCCGAAACCGGTTTGAGTGTTCATGATATGGCGCTTCCTGATGTGACTGCTCTTTCCGCTCAGGTCTTATCCGAGCCTGTCCGCTTTGAAATTCCGCCTGATACCATTTCCTATATTCTTTATTTGTTTACGCCTTATAATCAAGTGAACAATAGTATCTTGATTGATACCCTCAAAACACCCACGGGCGTGATTTTTACGAGTCAAAGTCAAGCAGTGGAGCTGGACTACCTGGTTCAAGATCTTGGCTTTGTAACCGTTATGGCTCCTAAGCGTTCTGGTGTCAGCATTGAGGCGGGTACCTGGACTTATGACTTAAGCAGTACAAAAGGCATTGCGGTGTCCGAGCTTTCCATGAAAATCGCCATGCGCAGAGGAACGCTCCAGAATCCTCCAACGCTTTTGATCAAGCCGTTTTTAGCCTCAACACACTTTCAAATTGCGGATTTGGAGGAAAGCTTAAGTATCATGAAACAGATCTTTGTGGATAACGGAATTGTCGCTTTTATGGATCCGGTGGAAGTTCTCACAGAGACAGGTTATGCGGTGGTTCAAGAAAATTTCAATGCTCCTGAAACCTCATCCATGATAAGTTTAGGTGCGGCAGACAAGGTGAACCTTTTCCTTGTCGATGACATCGTTAATACCAGCGGCAACTCGCTTTTGGGCATATCGGCAGGAATTCCAGGTTCTCAAGGTATCAAGGGAAATCGAAATGGTATCATGATCAGTTTAGAGGCACACCAGTTAGGAGGAAGTTCCAATCCGCATCCTCGCTTGTTGGGGGAGACCTGTGCTCATGAAATGGGGCATTGGCTGGGATTATTTCACACCAGCGAAGCGGATGGTTCTTACCAGGATCTTCAAAGCGATACTCCGGAATGTACGCTTGCCAGTGATGTCAATCATAATTCTGAAATTGATCCCAACGAATGTGCCGCGGGAATCAATCTTATGTTTTGGACTTCAGGCTATGACCCTTATACGCACACCCTTGTTGAACAAAATACCTTAACCCCCGAGCAGGTAGATATCATTCATCGATCTCCAATCACCAGATAACATCCATCCTGTACTTCAAAACAGGAATGAAGGAGGGAAAGGCTTCCCTCCTCATCGGATTATGGGGAATTTAGGGAGAGGCAAAAAATATTAACGCCATCAATCCACTCTTTCCAGAACAGCGCTTGCGCCCAGGCCGCCCGCGGCACAAATGCCAAGCAGCGCAAATTCTTCATTGCGTTCATGGAGCTCATAGCACATCGTTGTGACCATGCGGGCACCCGTTGCGCCAAAAGGATGTCCAATAGAGACAGAGCCTCCGTGAACATTAAGTCGGTCAATCTCAACAGCCCCCACAGCCTCACTTTTTCCGAGGCGTTGTTGAGCAAACTCTTTGCTTTCCAACATTTTTACAATGCTGAGTACCTGTGCCGCAAAAGCTTCATGAATGTCAATAAGACCCACATCTTTGAGCGTCAACCCTGCTCTATCCAAGGCCTTAGGCATTGAAATCGCGGGTCCCATCAGGAGCTGATCCGCGGGATCAACTCCGGAATATGCCCAACTTCGGAAGCAGGCGAGAGGTTTATAGCCCATGGCCCGCGCTTTCTCTTCACTCATGAGCAATACGGCACCCCCACCATCAGTAAGAGGACTGGAGTTTCCGCCAGTGAGCGTCCCATTTTTTGCAAAAACAGGTTTGAGCTTTGACAATTTGCTAAGACTGGTATCGGGGCGCACCAAACCATCAATATGAACCCATTTACCCTCAGGCGTTTCAACCCGACAAACTTCTCGGTCAAATCGTCCGGAGGCTATGGCTTTTGCCGCACGTAAGTGAGAACGTTCCGCGAAGATATCCTGTTCTTCCCGGGTAATCCCATTCCTTTTAGCCATTTCTTCAGCCGCGACGCCCATCACTTGTCCTGTGGTTCTTTCCGCAATTTCAGGTTTTTTGGGAATGATATCCTTGATGGGGGTGAGTTGAGAAAGCATACTGAAAATATCACCTGGTTTGGCTTTGCCAAAAGCAAGAGGAGCAAACGCATGAATGATTTTTTGTGGCAGTTTGACTTCCGCATTACTTGTAGAATCGGAACCGCCAGCAATCATGATGTCGGCTTCCCCGCGTTCAATCGCCGCGGCCGCAAGGGTTATGGCCTGAAGACCTGACGCACAAGCTCGAGTACAGGTCATGCCTTCCGCAGAGGCCGGAAATTTTAAATCCAAAGCAATTTCCCGTGCTAAATTCGGAGCCCCAAAGGGCAAGATAACTCCGCCCCAAACCAAACTCTCGACTTCCCGCTTAGGGAGTTCCGTTTGTTTCAGAAGCGCATCTACCGCGGCAACGCCTAAAGCAATCGTATCCATCGTCATGAAGGGGCCAAAGGCTTTAACAAAAGGGGTACGGACCCCTGCTACGATGACAGCTCTACGTCTTTTCGCGGAAGAAGACGCAATCCCCTGAGGAGCGGACACTGTTTTTTTGACAGGCGTCTCTGAAGCAGACGAATCCTCTTTTGCGGGCGTCTTACTGGCGGCACTTGCTGGTGGTGTCGCTTTTTTGGTTGTATTGGTTGTTGTTCCGGTTGGCATATAAATCTCCTTATTTAATTAATAAATGGAACGCTGACGATAGTTTACGCACCTAACAGGGCGCCACCACAAACACGGATAACTTGTCCTGTGACGCCTTGTGAGGCAGGTGTTGCCAGAAAAGTAAGAGCTTGACCGACATCGACAGGTTGCCCACCTTGTCCTAAACTGTTGAGTCGTCGACCCACTTCACGAATGGCTATCGGAATCGCGTCTGTTAAGCGTGTTTCTATAAATCCAGGAGCAATGGCGTTCACCGTAATTCCACGATCCTTCACTACCGCTGAGAGATGTTGGACTAATCCAATAATTCCTGATTTGGAAGCGGCATAGTTGGTTTGTCCCATATTCCCCGCAAGTCCAGCAATGGAAGAGAGACAAATAATTCGTCCTTCATCCCTGAGAACACCCTCCAGCAACGCTGAAGTGATCCGGGCCACTGCGCCCAGATTGACATCAATCGTCATATCCCAGTTTTCAGGCTTCATGTTTGCGATGGTCTTATCTCTCGTGATTCCCGCGTTATGAATCACAACATCAACGCCGCCATGCTCTTTTTTTAGGTATTCAGCAATTTTCTTCGGAGCCTCTTTGTCGGTCACATCCGTTAGAAAGACCGCGCCATTAACTTCACGGGCCAGTTGGCTGGTAGGACCATCATCTTCAGGGCGATCCAGGCAAATCACTTTTGCTCCCTCTGCGGCAAGGATTCTAACGGTTGCGGCACCAATACCCCTCGCTGCACCAGTAACCACCACGACTTTTCCCGCTAATGGCGAGGTCACCGGATCTTGCTGAACGGCTTTTGCAAGTGAAGAAATCTCGACGGGTTGGCAGGTGATATAGGTCGAACGACATGATAAAAAGAAGCGTAATGTTCCGGGTAACCGATCTTCAGCGCCTTCCTCAATAGACAAAAGCTGTGCGGTTGTGCCTTTTTTCCCCAATTCCTTACCAAGACTTCGCGCAAATCCTCTCAGCGCGGCTTGTGCTGACGCGGCTTCAAGGGTTTTTTGCGCTCCGACAGGCCGGGCCAAAACAAGCATGCGGCCACAAGCTCCAACGCGGGAGACTAAAGGGTGAAAAAAATCATAGACTTTTCGTAAATCAGCAATGGACTCAAACTCGGTTCCATCCAGGATCAAGGCATTGAATTTTAAGCCTTCAGGAATGTCCTGATCAAGCTTGAGTTCTTCCGCGGGTTGTCCAAACGCGATACCTGGAGTTTTAAAATGTTTGATGACGGAGGCCCCCCCGACAACGTAAGGATTCGCACCGGCTTCAGCTAAAGTTTGAGCTAAAGTTTCAGTCACTTTACTGCCTGCTGTGCTGTATATCGCAACGTTCTGTTTGGCAAGGATCCGAATTTCTATCGGCCCCTTGGCCCTTTTCAAATCTTGTGGCATGGGGATGGGTAGTCCCATGCTTTGAATCAATTTACGAGCTTGGGGATTTTTGCTTAATTCAAGAAGAAAATCACTCATGGTTCCTCTCCTAGGTTGATTATGTAAAATGATACTCCGAGGGCAGTAGTGTTCGTTTAAGCAAGCAAGCACACCAAAGAGATAAAACGCTCTCCCGATCAGAGTATATGAAAATCATCTGATTTTTGACAATACAAACAGGATTATTTAATTTTGAATGTTCCTACGAGATAAGCTGGACCCCCAGGAGCATCACCAACGTATACATTTTCGCCACTTACATAAAGTCCAACTTTGGCAGGAAGTACCAGTGGTTTCGTAAATTTAACATCCAGCTCTTCAATTCGTTCTCCTGGTAAGCAAAGACCACTACTCAGCCCTTCCATCGTTCTGGCCATTGTCGCAAAGCCATGAAGTATCGTGTTTTTAAAACCTGAGGCTCTGGCGTAAGCTGGAATCCAGTGGATGGGATTAAAATCGCCCGTAAGCTTGGCGAAGTCCAAACCTGCTTTTTGTCCAATTTTCCAATAAGCAATTTCTTTAACATTTTCAGGAACACGGGGGCGGTCCGCGCTTTTTTTCTTTCCACCTTCGCTGCCTCCTCCCAAGGGGACAATCGCGAACAAATCTGAGATTAAGGATTCTGGCGCACTGGCTGTTCCTGTCACAATATGCTGATGCAGAACCGCACGACGACCATTATCGTCAATACTCTGTAAGTTTGCCCTGACAAATAGAGGCTCATCATTGGGCAGTTGCTTCTTAACTTGTATCCGACATCCCCCGTTCATCACTTTGAGCAAGGAATACGGAATACCTATCAAGGTTTTAGAGGCCAAGGGAAAGCCCCACTGAGGAAACAAGTGAGGGGGTAAGGTCTTTTTATAAGCGCCAGGATCTCCGCCTACGTTTTTCACATAGTCCCTGACCAAATCGAGCGGAAGAGGGTTGACCGTTCTGGTTATTTCAGGACCAGGCAGCGTCTTCTGCTCCGGCTGAGTTTTTAGTAAATCTTGCATGATTCCCGCAAATGCAACTTGTCCCAAAGCAGCAAGTACGGGCCCTTGCTGTAATATATGTTTATTCGATACTGCCATATTCATCCTTTAGTGGGAGTTGAATACTTAAACCTGACGGAAATATTCTTGAAACACTTTGCAATAAAGTCTTCGAAATACCCAATCTTATCTCGTTGATAGATCACGGAAGAATTTTCCCTGTTTTTTACAGCGTTCATTCTGAGGAATGAAAACGAAAAAGCTCAAATCAATGAGGACTTGAAGTGGGTTCAAGGATTGAATATCATTCAAAAACTGGCAAGCCATTTTCTTTAATTTCTAATAATCATTTGAAATTATAAATTATATTTTATTGTCGAGCCAGGAAACAAGGTGTATAGGAGGCCAAATTTGAGCAAATTATAGAATTAGATTCTGTAAAATAGCTTAAAAAGGGAAGGGTATGAGTTGAAATTCATATTCATTTCCTTTATAACCCAATCATCGATTTATTGCAGAAAGCGTTCAAGGCGATTCAGTACAGTGAAATATGGGGTTATGGCCCTTCGAAATATTAGGGTTAACGTTATAACGTGAGGTAGGAGTAAGCATGTCTAGGAAATTATTGGCTGTTTTCTATGGAATCATGGTCCTTGTTGTCATATCGGGATGTAAGGCACAAGTAATCGGATTGAAGTATGATAAAAGTTTTAATTACACTTCCATCCAACAGGGGGGAATCGCGGTAGGGGGAATCACTTCGGTGATGAATCGCTGGAGTACCGAAGAACGGATGGACAAGGCCAATCAGTTTCGTAAATATCTCATGGATGTTCGGGAGGAATATCCGGTGTTACCGGCGACCTTGGTTCTTGGTAAAATGGGGGAAGCGGCTTATCACAAAATGCTGGATGATTACAAAGAAAAGGGAGTGTTGTCCCCCTTCTGGTTGAAGACTTTGAACACGCAGGTAACAGGTTACAAATATTTAATTTTCGCACGAGTTGAAGCGGATGAGATTGTCAGAGACCGCAGAGTAGAACAAATTTTGGATTTGGAAGAAAAATTTACTGGTGAAGTCTTACTCAAAACCTCAACCACGCGGATTATTACCATTGAGTACAATGTCTATGATAACCAGTTCGGACGTTTGGTTTGGAATGGCCGTATTTCGCAATCACAAACCAACAAGCAGGATTACCAACCCCCCAAAGAGATCCCTTTTGCAGCGGTCATCCCTATTGAAGAAGAGGTTTTGCACAAAATGAATGAAACGCTTTATCCCTCCCCGCCTCCACCTAAAAGTGATGAAGTTATGGTTGATGTGTTCATTGGTTTCGCTCAAAATATGCCTGAACCTGAGCAATAACAAAAATAATTGAGGACAGAACCTATGAACTCTTTAGTTCTATTCGATATGGTGGGAACCGTTGTTATCCTGATTTTTGCTTACAGAGGTTTCAGGAAAGGCGCACTCAATGAGTTAAAAAAAATCATCGGCATCATTGCCTCTTTTATGCTGGCCTTATGGTATTACCCTGATCTGACCCAAGTTTTGCACCCTTGGCTTTTATGGGAAAATAACCTTGAGGAGTTGATCAGTTTTATCACCTTATTCGTCATCTCAGCAGGCATCATTTCCTACTTAATGAAATTTTTCCAATGGGGAATGAAGAAGTTAAAGATCGGTTTTGTTGATAAGCTGTTAGGATTTCTGTTTGGAGGCTTAAAGGCGGTTTTCATTATCAGTGCATTTTTACCTGTCATCCGTGTTTTACCTCCGTCTATTCCTGTTGTGACTGAAATCCGAGAGCACTCATTGTTTTATCGCCATCTCCAGGGGGTGACTCCAGCCGTTTATGCGAAATTACGCGCTCAGATGTCAAAACCGGGCAGAGCGTCGGAGTTATTTGGAGGATTAATGCAAAAAGCAACGCCTCTCGTTCCTGAAAAAGAACTCCAAAAATTAAAATCGCTATTGGATTCAGGTAAGGAGAGAACACAAGCTTTGCAAAAAAGACTAAACCAAGGCGAACCTTCTAAAGATTTTTGACTCACTCAAGTCAGACCTGTGAACAGGATACGTATCGTTTGTGACAATTCCAATAAAAACTGGGAAAATAAAATCAATATAATAATCCCTCCAACAAAGATATCCCCTTCTCCTTTGAAGGGATCAAAAAACATAGTCATGTTGGAAAAATCAGTTTCTTTGTCATCGCCGCTGGATTTCCTTTGGTGAAAAAAATAAAGACCCACCATCAAGGCTATGGAACTGAGTAAAAATCCAATTAATTTAACGCTCATGAATCACACACCCAACTTAGAGATTATAAAAGAGGTTTTCGCGACTATTGCTTTATATAGTAATGTTCGCTGTCAATTTCACTGGGACGTTGATTAAGTCCTGTACCGTTTCCTGTGTTTTCGTCACCCATCCATAAACGATTGGGATCTCTTCTAAAAATCGTATAAAAAGCCTGTCCTTTTTTTATGGGCAAACATTCAGCTTGTGTGATATTTTGGGGGATATCGAGCGCCCAGTTGTTGAAGCCACAATATCCTAAAACTCCCTGGCTGCTGTTGATATTGTTATTATATTTTTTTGCCAAAGAAGCCTCCAAAACGGTGTATTCCAACTGATCCACCGTCATGTTCAGTTGCGTGACCGTTTCTCCGCTGCTGATTTTATAGGAACTTCCAAGCTCAAAGTTTAAATGGGTTGTGAGTTGAGCTAAGGGTTGTTGGCAGTCGTCATCGGAGTATTGAGTGGTAAGGACTTTGTGTTTAACGCCTGTAAATACTTTCGACGTTATATATCGATGCGTCTCCTGTGCGGAGGAAAGAACCTCTGTCGTTCCCAAGGGGTTGGCATCGGCAGAGGCATCTCCCGTTTGAGGAAGTTCAGGGGGTACCGCGTTTTTTGTATTGGTTTCCATCGGTAAAAACGAGGAACAGACGCCGACCCAAGTGCCCTGGAGCTCGGTGGCCAAGGAGTCCCCGATTTCAATTGAGTCAGGAGGCGTTAACACTTTTTTGTCTTTTTCATCAGAGGAAGCGCAAGCCTGGGCAATAACAAGCCCTGAGAGGAGACTAACGAAAAAAATGAGCGTATTTTGAGTTTTCATAGATAGGTAACTGAGCTATACCGGTGCATCCTCCTCAAGTTCGGGACACACCACCGTTTGACGAACAGGCTGATCGCATTAACAAAACAAGTTACTTTAAAGCGGAAACCGCTTTTGATTGAGAGTTAAAGATGAGCACTTGACGATCCAAGCCTGTCATCATCATCACCCTCCTCAAGTTCTCACCTAATTCACAAAAAGCCATTTTCCCGCCTCGATCCTGGAGCGTTTTACAATAACTTGCCAGGGTTCCTATCCCTAATGAATCAATAAAGGGGACTTTTTTAAAATTTAAAATAATTTTAGACACACCGGGTTGTTCAATAAAGGGTTGGAGGATGTCATTGATAGTCTCCATAGAGACGCTATTCAACTCGCCATCCATATGAAAAATCTCTATTCCCTTTTTTTGATGATGTGAAATCGACATTTTTTCCTTTCATTTAATTGATTAAGCGTCCTTGAGGTTCAACCATATCACCATAAGGCATGGACAACCCGTAAGTGTTCAGGCCGGTGTCAGAGTGCTTTAGTTTAACAAGATATCCATTATTTTCCAAGCCTTCAATAGCCTCGGAGAGTTCCAACATATCCAAATCAAGAATCATTTTTAATTTATTTTGTGAGAGTTCAATGTTCCTCTGTTCCTCATCAATAAAAGCGCAACTTAAGTAAACAAGTAATCTCAATTCTTCGTGAGTAATTCGACTGTCAAAGGACGCGTTTAAAAGCAATTTATTGACGACACGATAGAGTTCCAACTCTTTTGATGAATCGTAGGGGTTCTGAGCTTTCATGGTCTGTCATATTTAGATTGTACACGAGATTCTGTCTGTCTACAGAGTGAGTGAACGCAAGCCTTTTTATCTATTATAACGTATCTGAAGCTTTATAGAAATACCCTTTTCTAATTTTTATCAATAAAACGTTTGAGCTGGGATATCAGGCTGGCTTTACGGAGTAAGGTGAGCCTTAAATGACATATTTCCTTGGAAGTCGATCATTCAATCCCGTTAATATTTCGTAAGGAATCGTTCCCACTTTGAGTGCCAATTCCTCCACTGTGATTTGTTCTTGTCCTTGAGCACCGATCAAAACAACTTCATCTTCATTGTAAGCACTGTCCCATTCGATGTTGACCATGAATTGATCCATACACACTCTCCCTACAATAGGATATCGTTTTCCATGAATCAAGACTTGGCCACAATTTGAAAACGCTCGGGAATAACCATCGCCATAGCCTACAGGAACAGTGAGAATACGAACCATATGATCCGCTTTCCAGGTAGCACCATAACTGACAGGTTGATGGGGGTGGACCACTTTAAAATAGACCACACGGGATTTTAGCGAGAGCGCCGGTTTTAACTTAAGAATTTGCTTTGAGGCCGGATCGGGGTAAACACCATAGAGTGTGATTCCAGGACGAACCATGTCCAAATGGGTTTCTGGGAAATGTAATATTCCTCCAGAATTCGCCAAGTGTCTGAGGGGCATGGGCGCACCAATTTTTTCTATATACCCGACCACTTGCTGAAAACGCTGGTGTTGTTCCAAAGTCATAGGGGACTCCGGATCATCCGCACACGCTAAATGGGAATAAAGCCCTTTAAAGTGACAATGTTTAGACGCTAAAGCTTTTTCAATGAAGGCCTTTGCCGAATAGCTATGCACCCCTATGCGTTCCATCCCTGTGTCCACTTTCAAATGAATCACAGCCTTTTTCTTTCTTGCTTCGGCAGCCGCCTCCACCTGCTTGAGTTTATCAATGGAAGATACCGTGATTTCAAGATTGTAATCTAAATAAAGACCGGTCTGGTTATTAAAAATTCCCCCAAGGACCAAAATGGGCAACTGAATCCCTGCTTTTCTTAAAGCAATGCCTTCTTCCAAAAAGGCGACGCCTAATTGCTCCACGCCTAATGAAACCAAATGCCAAGCCACAGGAATCAGTCCATGTCCATAAGCGTTTGCTTTGACAATAGGCATTATTTTGACTTGGACATGGTCACGGATCTGATATAAGTTGTGACTCAAGTGTGCCAAATTCACTTCAATATAGGTGGGTCTTTCAATAACAACATGTGATTCCATTTTACCTACCTCAAGCTATGCGAATTGGCTGTAGACGCCAAAAAGCGCACTACAGAACAGTTCGAAATTTTCAATTTCAGCATCTTGACTGATACGATGAAGCGTTGCGATAAAACTTTCCCAGTTAGGAAACTGACGATAAGCGTCATAGATTTTTATCTTAAGGCCTTGTTCTAAAAGTAAGGGGACGATTTCGTTAATGATGACAGCGAGTTGGGCAGGATCCTCGTCAAGTTTCTGAATGATGATTTTAAAAAAGAGTTGGATGAAGCGGCGCAGATTTTGTTTGTTTTCTTTGATAAGTGGAGTCGCTTTATATTCTTTTTTGGGTGCCGGGGAGAGGGTGTTTTCTACAATTTTCCGTCTCCGATGAGGAATGTTTTTTGTAGGAAAATCCAGTTGGTATTGAGGTTCTTTTTGAAGATATTGAAAAAAAGCCCGGACCTGTTGAGCCTTCAATTTCGCGGGTTCACTTTCAGGTGAAAGAATTCTTGAAAGGAATGGATTTTTTACATTGGAAAAAACTTCGTAAACATCCGAATCAAAGTCATAAGGCAGCGGGGTCATGGCTTTTGCTTTATTTTGCTGTTGCTTGAGCAATAAAGGCCCCTTGGTTTTGTTTTTATTATCACTCATCTTCAATTCTAGATTATAATTTTTGAGCGCCAGATGCCAAACAAGGTTCCCCCTCTTAAGGACCATTACCTCATACGCCCGTTCACTTTAATCGTGCTGATCCTTACATGGGCTGCAACCGGTAACGCAAATCCCTCTATGCTTCCAGACTGGAATAACGTCACTCAGCTTTTTCAGCAGGAGCAATGGGAGCAAGTCATCAGTGTTCTGTCTCCCGTTGTTTCCGATCCCAAGTCAACAGCTCCCCTATCTTATAAAAGAAAAAGCTGGTTTTTGATAGGTAAAAGTTATTTTCATCAACAAAAATATCAGGAAGCGGAGTTTCATTTTTACAAAGGTCAAACGCTGGATCCTGTCGACAAGGATATCTGGCAGTATCATCGCGCGAAAAACTTCCTGGCTTGGGGCAAATACGACCAGGTCTCTCTTCTCTATCCCCTGTTACTGATACCGTCCCTAACGACATTTTACATGGAACGTATCCGTGAGGATTTGATGACGACCATTCAAACTCCAGAAAATGCTGCAAAAATCTTTCCTTTTTTGCATTCAACACTCAACCATCCCTCTTTGCTGCTACAGGATTATAAAATTGCAGACCTTTATATTCAAGGGGCAACGTTTCTCCAACAAAAAATTCCACCTGACCTTTATATTTTTCAATGGAAAAACCCTATGGATAAAGAAACAGCGCTTTCCTCTGAAAAAAACGTGCTGTCACTTATCCAACAAGGACTTATTTTCCCAAGAGCAAAAGATTATATAAAACGTTTTCAAACCTTGGAACATTTCAATTTGAATGGTCTTATCGTAAAAACAATTCCAGAACAGATCCATCGGGTTGTTTCTCCAAAGTATAAGGCTAAATTAGGACATCTGTATGCCAGAAATTTGTTTGCGGAAAAAGCATACAGCATGATTGTAAAGCTTAAACAAAACGGAGTTTTTTCCGAGGAGTATCACCTTCTAAAAACAGAACAAATGTTTTGGATCGCACGAAGTTATCAAAGGTTGGGGCAGTTAAATGAGGCGCTTGAGGCGATTCATCAATTAGAAAAGTTAAACCCCCGATCACCGTTATTGCCAGAACTGTATTACAAAATGGCAAGAAACTTTATGGGCACAGCCAGCGAATCCGAAGCCTTATATTGGTTAAAACTGATTGTGAAAGAATTCCAGGGACACAAATTAAGAGAGGTGGCTCTTTGGGAACTTGCCAAGTTGCGATATAATCAAAAAAGATATTCTGATGCGCTATTTCATCTGGACAATGGCTTAAAACAAGAGTTGTCTTCGCCTGAAGTCCGTGCGAAATTCCTGTACTGGCATGGTAAAATCTCGCACCTCTTGAAAAACAAAATTCAAGCACAAAAAAGTTTTTTAGCCTTACGAACAAGTTACCCGAATACCTATTATGGCCTCTATCTTGAGAATGCTGAAGACACATGGAAAGCCTATCTCGATACGCCTGTTCCCCAAAGCAAACCCACGTGGCACGATAATCCTCCCGAACCAACCCCCTTGATCAGTAATGTACTGGAACGGCCTGAATTCCTGATTTCCATCGGAGAAGGGACGCAGGCAGGAAAAGATCTGCAGTCGCTCATTCAAAAAACGCCTAAATACGCCATGATCTGGAGTGGCAGTGAATTACTTTTAGCAGCGAGACAATATCGTGCGTTACAAGTAATTACGGCCTCCTTTTATCTTTGGGATTTAAAAAGGCTGCCTGTCCAGAATCAAAGAACATGGAATTTCGCTTACCCCAAGGCTTATTGGGAGGTGGTTCAACCTGCCGCGGAAAAAGCTAAAATCAGTCCTTTCCTGGCACTTGCCATTATGCGGGAAGAAAGTCATTTTCGGACGGAGGCCTTATCCACAACGAATGCGATGGGCTTGATGCAACTCATGCCCAATACCGCAAAACAGGTTGCACGAAGGCATCATATTCCACTCAATGATCCCAAAGAAGCGGCGGAAATTGAGCTGAATATTCGTTTGGGGGTTTATTATTTGGGACACTTGTCAAAACAGTTCCACCACCAGCTGATTCCCATTATCGGAAGCTATAACGCGGGACCGGGAAATATAAAAAAATGGCTAGAAAAATATAAAATCGAACACCAGGATGAGTTCGTGGAAAGTATTCCGTTTCAAGAAACTCAGGATTATATTAAACGGGTGTATACTTCGTATCAACTTTATAAAAAAATATATAAATCGTTAAATTCCCGATAAACACCCAAACTGTTTGTCGCAATGCATTTCATCTTCAGGATCAGGATAATGTCATGGAAACAACTTACGAAACGCTCAAGGTTCATATTGAAGATCACGTTGCTCAAATCGAGCTCCATCGACCTGACAAAGCAAATGCGATGAACCGGCCTATGTGGAAAGAACTCAAAGCCGTTTTCCAATGGGTGGACACATATGATGAGGCAAGAGTGGTCATTCTCAGTGGTGCCGGAAAACATTTTACCGCCGGAATCGATTTGGAGATGCTGATGGGACTGGGGCAGGAAATCGATAAAGGCACTTGTGATGGCAGAAAACGTGAGAACTTAAGACGGCTGGTTTTAGACTTACAGGACACCTTCACTGTGATCGAAAAGTGCCGAAAACCTGTACTTGCGGCAATTCATAATGGTTGTATTGGAGGCGGTATTGATATGGTTTCCGCCTGTGACATGAGGTATTGTAGTGAAGATGCCAATTTTTGCATCAAAGAAATTAAGCTGGGGATTACCGCTGATGTCGGGACCTTGCAACGTCTTCCACGCTTGATACCAGACGGCATGATGCGGGAATTGGCCTATACCGGACGAACTCTTTATGCCCAAGAAGCAAAACAAATAGGGTTGGTCAACCAAGTCTTCAAGGATCACGAAACTTTAAGGCAGGAAGTGAGAAAAATTGCGATACAAATTGCTGAAAACTCTCCCTTGGCCCTTAGAGGATCGAAGGAAATGATTTTGTATGTTCGTGATCATAGCGTGGAAGATGGACTGAATTATATCGCAACCTGGAATGCGGCAATGGCCCTGTCCGATGATTTGCAGGAAGCCATGTTGGCCAATATGTCTAACCGTAAACCTGAGTTCCAAAACTGACAGCTATTTGAGGGAATCAGTGGAGCTGTTCTTAAAATCTCATTTTCTCTAACTTCATTATGCTTCCGAATTAGTTTACGAGTCACGCCGAACTTTAGCAGAAGTCTTTTAAAGTTTAAACTACAGAATTCCAGAGAAACTTTGCGACAGAACCGTTAAAACCAACTGTTGAATCGGTATCCGAAACCCAGAAGTAACTGATAGGTAGCGACCCCTCTTTCGATTTTTCCTTTACCTAAGGCCGCCCCTAATTCTGAGGGTGCGGCACTGGTATCAATGTGTCCGTCAAAGTTATTGTACCGAAATCCGCCAATGGCTTCCAAGGCTTTAAAAGTGTACCCTACAATGACGAACAACGATTGACTACTGAGTGATTTTAATTTGGATTGATTTGCAAGGTCGCGGATTTCATATTCTGCGGCGTCTGAAATGATGTCGAGGTCAACCAAATCTATTTCTGTTTTGGCCTTGACGGTGAAGGGAATACCCACCCCAAAGGAGTAGGACAATTTATGTTCGTAGGTATAGAAGAGGTCGATGTATTCGATTTCGATGGTTTGCTTATAGGATACGATCGTTGTCCCCTTGGGGAAGGAAAAATGGGTATAAGGTTCATTTTTAATACTCACTTCGGCAGTGATGTCTTTGGTTGCGACAATCGCTTGACGGGTTTTTGTGGTGATCGTAGAATACCCAAAGCCAAACCCGAAATGAGTCAAGTAATGTAAAATCATGCCTGCCGTGGATGGACCTTCTCTCAGTTCTTCTTTAACTTCTCCAGTAATTTTTGCGTCAACAGGCAGTTCCCCTAAAAAAGGAATTTTCATAGGACGCTGCAAAACCATATCAAAATCATGAGCGCCTTCAGTAATGACGGTTCCCTGCGTCCACATCGGTGTGAGTACGCGTATTCTATCCGTCTTTTCTGCCTTGATTGGTTGTGGAAAAAAAAAGCTAAAAAGGAGGAAGAGCCAAATATAATAGTTCACATTGATCCCATGGTTTAGGTGTCCTTGTACATTCCTCATCAGTGCTGCGTTCAGTTCACGAGGTAGTGTCTGAACGAAAACCCTTCGAAGTCAGATTTTACAATGGCTGAAGGATTATATCTCCAAATGAGGATTTTAAGTTTTTTGCTTTTAGGTCTTAGGTGTTGGGGGAAAATCCTGATAATACCTAATAGACATCTTTCGGGGTTGGTCACATTTTCGGCCACAAATTGTAGGAGCGAACCTGTGTGTTCGCCCTGATCCCGGGCAGACACACAGGTCGGCCCCTACGGAACAAAACCCAAACCAGGTGGTAAATCAAAGTCCGTTTTTTGACACATGGCCGAATATGTGACCAACCCCCGGTTTTTGTAGTTTGAAAACTGGTGATCCTTTGCCGAAAATTCGTTAATGGAGATAAATTCAGGAGTGATCCCCTTATAACCGAATGGTCATTCCATCCACAAGCGAGTTCCTGTAGGCTCTCCATGCGGGAACGCCGCCCATAATGAATCCTGAGCCTATGATGATGGCGCTTACCATGATGTCATAAAAAGACAGCATTTCCATCGGAATATACAGTCCATAGGTGTGTTCCGCATAAGGTAAGGCAAATAAAAGAAGCAGATACAGAAAAACGAAACCCACCAAGACGCCCAGCATGGATAACAGACCGGCTTCACTGACCAATAGAAAAAATATATGGAAGGGATGGGCCCCCACAGAGCGTAGAATGGCCATTTCCCGTCTACGTTCATTTAAGCTGGTTAAGATCATGATGAGCATCCCTAATAATCCTATCAATACGACAAAGATGGAAATCGTTCTTAACGCGATTTCAGCCACACCAATTAAACTCCAAAGTTGTTGAAGCGCGACACCTGGTAACACAGCGAGAATGGGTTCTTTTTCATACTCATTCATATTTCGTTGCATTTGGAAGAGGGTATATTTTGACTTTAAACCCACCAAAAAGGCAGTGATTTCATCAGGTTTTAAATCCATTCCATAGATTTCATCCCGTTGGACTTCTTTGCCCGGCAGGGGGGGTGCTCCGTTCTTCCAATCAACGTGCATGGCTTCAATGCCTTCTAACGGGATGTGCAATGTACGGTCTACCGGCGTTCCTGTCTTTTTCAAAATACCGACAATACGAAAGGGTTTATCGTCATGGTTGAGGAACGACACCTCTCCGATTCCATGACTCAGGACAATTTCCTGCCCTAATTGATAACCGAGATTCAGGGCGATCTCAAAACCCAAGACTGCGTCATAAACATCGTGAAACTCGGCACCTTCTGTAAATTCGAGCTGAAGGGACGGTCCATATTGATAATGTTCGAAGTAATCCAGGGTTGTTCCCAGCACTCTGTAGCCTTGATGGGAGTCTCCTAAGGCAATAGGAATAGTCCATGCGACATCGGGATTTTGAGCAAAATGTTGATAGGTTTCCCAAGAGATATTGTTTGTAGCATTCCCGATATGAAAAATAGAATTTAAGAGTAACGGAACCGATCCTGTCCGTGCTCCCACAACCAGATCCGTTCCCGTAAGCGTATTTTCAAAACTGTTTTTCGCCCCCTTACGAATACGTTCAACTCCAAAGAGCAACGTGACACTCAGCGCGATGGCAAGCACCGTAAGGATCGCGGTAAATCGACGATTATAGAGGCTTTTCAAGGCCAAGGTAAGAATGAACATGAAATACTCCGAAGAAATACGGTGTGGTCGTGTTAGCCGTGATTCCGGTCACGACTGAGATCCTTGATCGTAACCGTTCGGTCAAAAAGTGAAGCAAGAGCAGGGTCATGACTTACAAAAATCAAAGTCGCGCCGAATAAATCACATTCTTTGAATAGCAATTCTAAAAAAGATTGACGGCTTTCCATATCTAATGCCGAAGTCGGCTCATCGGCAATCACGATTTCAGGTCCGCCAATTAAGGCTCTTGCGGCGGCGACTCGTTGTTGTTGACCGACACTGAGCTCGGTCACAGGGTTGGAAAGTATCGCTTCTTGATTTAATCCCAGATGGGTTAAAAGACGTGTCGCTTCTGTGGTCAGATTGTTTGAACGTTCCAAGGCTTTTTTTCTACGGATACTGGAAAAATGACAAGGAAGCGCGACATTTTCAACAAGAGATAAATAAGGGAGTAAGTTAAACAGTTGAAAAATAAAGCCAATGTGTGTGACACGAAAGGTATCTCGTTGTGTTTTTCGTAATTGATTGAGAGACTGGTTTAATACCCGAACCTCTCCGCTTTGAGGTAACAGAATCCCCCCTAATAATCCCAGCAGGGTGGTTTTACCACTTCCGCTTGGACCTTGAACAAATATTTTTTCGCCTTGGTTGATTTCGAATTTTTCAATATCCAGAACCAGCGGCTTTCCTTTGCCCCAACTGAATTGAACTTGATTCAACTGAGCAATTTTTGAGGTCTGTGTGCCGTTCATATTAGAATTTTTCTCCTGTTTGACGGTATGAAAACACCAGAGAAAGTCCATAGAACCCCACCGCAATCATAATGATCGAGGCCCCGGAAGAGAGGTTATATTGATAAGATAAGGCTAAGCCGAGAAGGGTAAATCCAATATTCATGACTACCGACCAGGCGATCATCGTTTTTAACGAAGCCGCGTAACGTTCAACAATCAAAGGCGGAATGGTGAATAAAGCGATGACTAAAATCAACCCCACCACCCGAATGGCTAACACGACGGAGACGGCAATCACAATCAGAATCAAAATATAGAGAAAATCAACGGCGACCCCCCGAACTCTGGCAAATTCCTCATCGTAAGCCATTGAAAGGAAATCTCTGTAAAAATAAATCACAATCATGGCAACCCCTAATACCAATCCCAGCATTAAGTAGATTTCCAGCGAGGAGACCGCTAATAAACTGCCGAACAAATACCCAATCAGTTCGCCCTGATAGCCTGGAGTCAGATCGGTCAAAATAATTCCCAAGGCCATGCCTCCAGCCCATAATACACCAATAACGGCATCGGTTCTATGTTTTTGCGTTTGAGTAATCCAGGCCATGAGCGCCGTAATGAATATAGCAAACCCCAAGGTTGACGGCAAGACCGGCCAACCGAAAAAAAGAGCGGTCCCAATTCCCCCATAGGACGCATGAGCGACCCCCCCCGCAATAAACACAATCCGTTTGACCACGACCAGCGTCCCGACAACGCCACACAGAATTGCAGTCAGCACTCCCGCGTAAAGGGCGTTTTGTATGAATTCATATTGAAGCGCTTCGATCATATTCATTTACTCGGGTTCTGTCGCAAAGGTTTTTTTCTCCAAAGTTTCCACCATAGACTTATGTAAAAAAGTGGACACCGTACCTAAACACCCAAAACCAAACAAGGCAAATATTCCTTCAGATAGGAATATTCGGGAGATTAACTCAGAAGACTCATGCTCATTTTATTCTGGCGAATGTAGACTTTTTTTAGATGCTGATATATTTCTTTCGGCATCCCTTTAGGGAGTTCTACAGTGCTGTGTTGATCATAAAGTTTGATGTTTCCAATAAATTTACTGTCAATACCCACTTCGTTAGCAATCGCGCCAACAATATCCGAGACTCTGATTTGATGTTGTTTCCCGACTTCCAAACGATAGTTATCAAAATCAACCTCAGCAAGGCGCGGTTTTTTAGCTTTGGAGAACTTTTCTGTTTGCGCAGGACGACTGTTGTATTTTTCCTTGGTTCTTTCAGTTTTTACAGGTTCAAAGTTCAAGGGCTTTTGCTCGAAGGAACTCTTCTTAACTTGCAGCGGTTGATCTTTCTGCGCGAGATAAAGGAGTACAGGAGCCAATTCTTCAAGGGAAAGATTCAATTCTTGTTTGACTTGCTCAAGAACTCCACTGTAATAATGCAACGGTTGTTTGGCAAACGTTTGTAAGATTTGATCTTTGAACAGACTTGCCCGTTTTTTCTCAAGGTCCTGACTTGTTGGCAGTTGTGCTTGTTCAATTTTTTGATTGGTTCCAATTTCAATCATTCGAAGTAATCTTTTTTCTTTGTGGGTCACAAAAAGGATGGTATTTCCGTCACATCCGGCGCGTCCTGTACGTCCAATTCGATGAATGTAAGATTCAGCATCTTGGGGAATGTCGTAATTGACAACCAGACCCAATTTTTCAACATCAAGTCCTCGTGCGGCGACATCCGTGGCCACCACAATATTCACCTTTTTTTCTTTGAGCCGGTTAATCGTTCTTTCCCGCAGCGCTTGGTTCAAGTCTCCGTTTAAAGGAGAAACCGCAAAACCTCTCGCCTCCAATTGTTCGGCAACCACCACTGTGGAGGCCTTGGTTCGTACAAAGACCAAAACTCCATCATGTGCTTCAGCTTCCAGAAAACGAGCCAAGGTATCCAGTTTTTGTTCGTTACTGAGAAGCACATAGCGTTGCCTTACATTGGCGACGGTTGTTGTTTTTGACTCAATTTTGATTTCTTTGGGATTTTTCAGATAAAGTTTTGTGATTCGTCTGATTTGATCCGGCATGGTTGCGGAAAACATAGCCATTTGACAGTTTTTGGGGGCTTGAGCCACAATTTTTTCCACATCTTCAATAAATCCCATCCGGAGCATTTCGTCAGCTTCGTCGAGGACAACGGTGCGGATATCGTTGAATTTCAAGCTGCCTCTTTCCAAGTGATCCAGAAGGCGACCCGGGGTTCCCACCACTACATGCACACCACTCTTTAAGCCCTTTAATTGAATGGTATAACTTTGACCCCCATAAATGGGCAGGACACGAAACCCTTTTAAATATTTTGCGTAGGATTGGAACGATTCTGAAACCTGAATTGCCAATTCCCGTGTTGGGGTCAACACTAAAACCTGAGGTGATCTTTTTTGGAGTTCAATTTTGCTAAGTAACGGAAGCGCAAAGGCTGCGGTCTTTCCTGTACCGGTTTGTGCCTGACCAAGCAAATCTTGGCCTTCCATAAGAAACGGAATGGCTTTTTCCTGAATGGGGGAAGGATTTACATATCCTAATTCAACCAAAACATCTAAAAAGGGAGTAGGGAGAGCTAATTGAGCAAAAGACATGGTATTCGACATAAATTAAGACCGATCAATGAGAAAAACATCAGAAACGTCAAGCATTGTGATGTTCCCTGTAATGTTGCATAGAGATGAGTTAAAAAATGCGGAACCCGCATTGCAAACAATGGGATAGAACATTTTGGATTCATCGAGGGCATAACCCGACGTCACCAAATATAATGGAGGCTAGTTGGGCTAGATGGATAGTAAAAGAGCCGCATATTACATGATTGCCGATAACAGTCAATCATATTAACACTCCAGAATGATCTTCTTTGTGTTTTCAGGAGTTAAAGGTCCATCGGAATTTGAAAGGTGCCTCCAAAGTGAAGCCCTCAGGATCGGCCCCCTAGCGAACTCCTTGTTCTTTTAAAAATCGGCCTAATTCAACATCAATCCCCATAAGGTGATCCTTGAGCCAGGAATAATGCTCTACCATTCTCAATGAGAAATATCGTAAAAATACGGCCTGCCGATGAAGGGTTTTGACCTAATTTAAAAAGGAAGTTAAATGGAGGAGGAGATCTTGGCTAGCGCTTCTTCTTCAGTGGCGTAGACCTGCATACATTTATTCAATCCTGTTTTGTCCAGAAGATCCGTTTTCCTTGCATCAAGCTCGCAGATCCCCAAGGGGTCGTTATATTTGACATTACGCTGGATGATATAGGCCAAGAGACCTATCCCCGCAGAGTCCATAAACGTTATTTTTTTAAAATTGAGAATTAAAGGACAGGGTCTGTCATTTAAAATAAGATCTATTTCGTCTTTCATTACGCCAACAACCGAAGCTGTAAATTCTCCCTTAAATGTCAATATATGAACCTGACCTTCTTTTTTAATAGAAAAATGCATTTGAGCCTCTTGGAGAGTTATTACGGATTGATGATGCTTGATCGAATGAACAAACAGAATAATGACTGTATAACAAAATATTAATAAATTGTCACATTTGTAATGAGACATTCCACCGGACAAAGTGGTGGAACAATGCGAACAACGTCTCTTGAAGCTTCACGAAACAAGATCAGGCCCTCAGACTCCAGCGCTTATTCATGGGTTAATACTGAAAATCAATCATAACCACTTGACTGTCCGATCCAAGTCGTAAAGGCGGTCCCCAAAATCCTGTGCCCTGAGAAATAATCAAGTTGGTGTTGTTTCCTAACATGTGATTTCCTGAAATGTATTCATACAGCTTTTTCGCAACGACATGAAAAGGGAAAATTTGTCCTTTATGCGTATGACCGCACAAGATCATATCCACTTCCTGCTCCACCGCAGGTTCATAATCTTGGGGTTGATGGGCTAATAAAATAGAAGGACGTTCTGAAGAAAATCCTTGCATCGCTTTTCCCAAATTGGACTCAAATCCAGTGTATTTCGCTTTGTTCGCGGTAGGATCATGAATTCCCATGAGCTGAATTCCCTCTAAATCAACACTTTCATTTTCCAGGACGTGAATATTGCTGGTTTTCATGATTTCCAGGAAGGCATCAATTCCATTATAAAAATCATGGTTTCCTGTGATGGCAAAGGTTCCCAAGCGAGACTGAAATTGTTTTAAGTCTTTGCTAAATTTACTGAAGTAACTCGGAGGCGATTCCATAATGTCCCCCGTCAGCACAATTAAATCAGGTTCCAGTTGGTTCACCTGTTTGACGATTTTTCTCAAAAACCGACGACCCAAATCATACCCTAAATGGAGATCCGACAATTGAACCACACGGAGAGAGCGGTTTTGGTCATATCGTTCTCTACGGTCAACATAGTATCTAACAATTTTGGGAGGTTTATAAGCCATATACATTCCCAAACCAGTCATCATGACCGTCAGGACCAAGATGCTTTTGTATAAGGTATAAGTCGGAATAGCTCCAAAGCCCATAAATTTTAGCGAGGAGTTTAATAAGTGGACGGACACAATACACATCAATAAAACCCAAAGCACTCCCAACCATAGATGCCCAATCCGTGTTAAGGCTAATTGCATAAACGGTGACCCTATTTCACGATGATTCACGACTTGGGATGACGGATAGCTAAAGGCCAATAATAAAACCCCCAAGTAAAGAAAGAGGGGATGAAAAGAGGTGATCCCCAAGAGCTTGATCAAATAGGTGTGAGTTCCCACATAGAGGACACAAAATGAAAAAACCGTAAGCGTTCCTACATAGGTGAAGAGGGGGATGTTTTTAAATCGGTGCTGTTTGATCATTTAGAAACCTCTTAGTTGTTGATTTACAAGGAGCACTCGGGAGTCAGTGTCAAATGTGTGTCAACGTGACACCGTCAATCTTTCAGCGTAATCTTCTCAGTCACTAAGTCACGCTCCTGCTGGTTCAGAACAAACTGTTTAGTAAGGATCAGACTATTAAAAAAAACGCAAGTATTACTTTTTTTAGTCATTGAAATATCAAAGGGTAACTCCTGTTACGAATACGCGGTCCTGTTATCTCATAAAATCAAACTCTTTTGAGGAACGACAGCAAAACTTCATTGGTTAGGTTTATATCACCGTTTTGAAATTTTGTGCTAAAAAACGGTCCAGTTGATTTGCGAAGGCATGACAATCGCGTTGATGAAAAGCCGAAGGCCCTCCTGTCTCTACGCCGTTCTCCCTCAATTCTGACATGAAATTCCGTACTGATAAAATCTGACGAATGTTTTCTTCCGTATACAATTCGCCTCGCGGGTTCAAGGCAAATCCTTCTTTTTCAATAACGTGACTGGCCAGTGGAATATCCGCGGTAATGACCAAATCACCGGCTTGTACCAATTCTACAATTTTGCTATCAGCGACATCCAAGCCTTGAGGAACCTGAATGACTTTAAGATAGGGCGAGGAAGGCGTGTTCGTGTAACGATTTGCGACAAAGGTGATGGGAACCTTAACACGGTTTGCAACGCGAAAGAGGCTTTGTTTGATTAATTTCGGACAAGCATCTGCATCCACATATATTTGCATGGGTTCCTGGGTAAGGTTTCTGAACAATTCTGCGTCTATCGAAGCTGGAGTTTCCCTCGAAGGATATAGATCCCTTAAAAACATGTCAAGGATCTGCTAAAAGCTTTTCTTCATGCGAGTGTTTTCAATCTGTATTCTTTGAGCAGCTTTCAGTTTGATTATCGCCTTGGGAAACGATATAGTTTGGAACTCCAGAAAACAAGACGCTGATTTCTAACTTGAGGCACGAGTATCCATGATGAAGACGAAAAACAAAGAAATGCGCTGTCCTTATTGTAAAAAGCCAACAACCTGGGAGAACAATCCCACTCGTCCTTTTTGTTCGGAACATTGTAAAATGGTGGACTTGGGCCAATGGATTTCGGGAGGATATCCCGTTCGTTTCCAGGAAGAACTTGATGAGTCTTCTTACCCTAATGAAAGTTAAGCGACTCGAAGCATGTCACTACCAACAGCAACAAAAATTCAGATTCTGCCTGAACTGATCATCAACAAGATCGCCGCAGGAGAAGTGGTTGAGCGTCCAGCCTCCGTAGTGAAGGAGTTGTTAGAAAACTCAATTGATGCCGGTGCCGATCAGATTTATGTTACGGTCAAAAATGGAGGCAGAGATTTAATCGCTGTGCTGGATAATGGCATCGGGATGAATGAAGAAGACGCGCGCTTATCCATAGAACGTCACGCGACAAGTAAAATCAAAACGGAAGCTGAATTGGACTGCATTCAAACGATGGGATTTCGAGGTGAAGCCTTGGCCGCAATTGCCTCGGTTTCTCAGTTTGAACTCATCACTTGTAATGACGAGAATTCAGGCGCAATCCGTTTGTTTGTCAAAGGCGGCCATGTGGAACAAATCAACAAAACAGGCTTTACGAAAGGAACCAAGATCTCCGTAAATCAATTGTTTTTTAATACTCCGGCCCGGTTGAAATTTCTGAAAAGTGTCAACACCGAGTTTCAACACATTCAACAAACCTTCATCTTACAAGCGCTGGCACGGCCTCATATTCAATTCCGTTTGACGCATAACAAACAAATGATTCTCAACCTGGGAAGAGGTCAAAGCCTTGAAGAACGAATATATCAGTTATTTGGTGAAGCCTTTCTGGATGACCTTATTTTTACGGAGCATCAGGAAGCCTACTTGAAATACCATGGCTTTATTTCCTCTCCTCCTCGCACAAGAACCAGTAGAACCTGGCAATACCTGTTCGTTAATGATCGAAGTGTCCGGTGTACCGCGGTAAACCGGGGAATCTATGAGGCCTATCAAACGCTGCTCCTGAAAAACAGGCATCCGGTCTTCTTTTTAAAACTCTATTTGGCTCCTACAGAAATAGATGTTAATGTGCATCCGGCAAAAACTGAAATTCGTTTCCGAAACAGCCAATTGATTCAGACACTACTCAAAGAAACACTTGCCAAAACGATCAAAGACAGTACCCATCGGCGTTTTTTTGGAAATCGACTTGGCGAGGTTCTTCCACCGGCAAATCAACAACAAATGGAAATTCCCCTGGATGAACCCTTTTCCCTCCAACCGCAGACAAGGCCCTCAACAGAACCTCGAAAAATTCAACCGGCCGTTTCAAAATCCGCTGTGGTGCAGGAAAAACCTTTTTTTTCAGAGCCGCTAAAACAAAAACCTGTCCCAGGAACTAAAACGGCGTTACCCCCTTCAGAACCAGAAAAAGCCGTTTCTGACCTCTCGCCCAAGAAAACATCAACGGACTCCTCCGTTCCCATGCAAACCACAGAGCGTCTTTTCAATTTATCGGTTCTGGAGATAAAAAAGCCACAGGAATACACCCCTTTAGGTCAGTTGCATCAACGTTATATTCTTGCGGAAAATCAGGAGGGACTCGTTTTAATCGATCAACACGCGGCACACGAAAGGATCCTTTTTGAGTATTATCGGAATCAGTTTTATGAAGATAAAATCAAAACACGCTCTTTTCAAGTCCCTGAACTTTTGGAATTGATCCCTCAAAACGCGATTTTATTGGAACAGTACCTGGTCCCATTTAAAAAATTAGGATTCAGCATTGAGCCTTTCGGAGGAAAGACTTATGCCGTACACTCCATTCCTGTCATATTGCCTCAATCAAAACAGACGCAAACGCTGTTAGCAATACTTGATGAACTGGCCTTATTTGGCAAACGAAGTCGGCAAGAAGAGATATTCAGCGACGCGCTGAGAATTGTAAGCTGCAATTCCGCCTTAGCTGATGGGGAGAAACTCTCGTCCCAGGATCTCCAAACCTTAGTGGCCCAACTGGAACAAGTCGACCTTCATCTCTTTTGTCCGCATCAACGTCCCGTCCTTGTTCATTTGTCCCTTGACGAATTGAATTCCCGTTTCAAACGTACCTGATTGAGGTCGAGTCAGAAAAGTCCGCATGAAGTGCGCTAATTTAATTTTTCCATGATAGCGTTTCGATCTTGCCCGGTCAATGCGCTCTGCTGCTATTTTTTATGAGTATTTAACTCCGGCTTCACCTCTGGATCTATTTCAGGAACTCCGGCTTCACTTTCGGATTTTAATAACTCCACAAACTCGCAGTTTTTGCAGCCTTGGTAGAAATTGTGGCAAAAATCCTGACTTATTTGGATCAGTCCTTGCTGAGAGCCTAAGGTTTTGTAATGGTTCGAGCCTTTCTTCGGGAGTTGTAATCGTTTTTCCATGAAACGGGTATGTTTGTTTGAAGACTCAGGAGGAAGAACCAGGAAAATTTGATAGAGGAGTTTTTCCAAATTTCGATCTTTTTCCTGCCGCGCAAAAGCCAAAAAGAAAGGGAGGATGGCGTTTGCCCATAAAATAGTTTGTCGGTCCGTGCCAATGAGTTGAATGGGGCGGGGCTGGGAGGATGAGGAGGAAGAAAAATGGGTTTGCCAGATTTCCCAATCCGGAGTTTCAAATAAAAGTTGCGTCTGTTTCAGAACTTGTTTTTTTAACCCCTCTTGATCCCGATAAACGTCCAATTGCTGAAGCATTTTCAACCAACTTTTGAGCAACCCCTCAACGGCGACCAAACGTAAATGGTGATAAAGGCCAATCATCCGCCGTTCGGGAGAATTCTGAGGGCGATATCCTTGACTGAGCTTGGCTGAAACTTTGGGGGCAGACGAGGCTTGATGCCACTCCGCCTGCCACTGATGCATTTCTTTTCTTAAGGTGGGTTCTTCAATCAGCGCGGGGGGATTGTCAAGTAAACCACAAGCACCAAACCAACGAGATAAAATGGAAACGCGTGTATAGCGTTGAGGCTGTTTCAGCATATTTAAAAGTGAATCAAACGGATAGAGCCTGGCAAGTTCTTCAAAAGAATGGGCATAAGCGCTATAGCCCAAGGAGCGGAAAATCATTTGAAATAACAATTCCTCAGGCGGTTGTTCTTCCCAGCGATCCAGAATTTTTTGCGTCTTTTGTTGTATCCGTTGTTCTGCCGCATGGGCAATCAGTTTTCGCAGGGAAGCCCTCCCTTCTTGAAGGACGTGAACTCCGCATTTTCCAGGAAATTCCTCATACTGAGCAAGCAGATATTCCGGGGGTTCCTTGTTTGAAATGCGGTCAGCGTTCAAAAAAGCAGCGATTTCTATTTCAGGAACAGGGGTTCCATTTTCTCTTAAAATGGGTTGTTGGTTGTCCTTATAAAGGACGACGTGCAGAATTACGTTATTATAATCGGGATTCAAATGATGATGATGGGTGTACCAGGAGGAGGACTGTAAGTGAATCTCGACACTTCCGAAATAATCGTTGGGCCCTATTTGGATTCTTGCCTCAGAAAAGTCAGGTCCACTGTCTTTGTTGAGCCACCCTTGAAAATCGATACTAAGGGATTCGCCTTCAAGTGTTTGTAAGACCTTGGGGGAAAAGGGCTGCGAAGCCCACAGTGCTTGTACCCATGTTTCGTGTTTTTCAGATTCTTTAAATATCATCGTAACTTCTTTGCCATTGGAAAAATCACTTGAAGCCTCAAGCTTTCCCTTTACCGATTTCTTTTTCAATTCGTTGCGTCAACCTCAAGTTCCGGATTACCTCACCAAACCAGTGGAGAGGGCATAAAAGGCGTCCCTCACATTACGTTCTCCAAAGGTTCCTCTATTTTCCCATAGCCAGCCTTTTCAGGAATAGTCAAAAAGACCCGGAGGCCCTTTCTCAGGAGTTTGGGCATTACTGTGTGGACAGGAGAAGTGTTTAAAAATTGGAGGACCTCCTTTATCGTTTGATATGCCCCCAATTTTTCCAAGTTCAACCGTGTGGGGAAAATAATGATGCGTTTTCCGTCTTTTGCGGCTTTTAATGCGGTTTGGGGAGTAATCCAAAGAGAGTCGACGGATTCCTGTCCATCGTGCAGACCGATTTGCCCTTCAGGCGTTTGAACTAAATAAAAATAGGTATCAAAGCGCTTGGGAATCATTTCGGGGGTAATCCAATGCGCAAAAGAGTGGAGTTGATCACAAGCCAGTCTGAGATTTTCTTTGAGCACAAAAGCTTTCATATCCACTTTTTGCTTATGGAGTGCCTCTCGATAACTTTCCAAAGGTTTCAATTGCTCTGCATTTAAAAGATTTTTTTCCCCAGCTATTCGTGCCAATAGAATGCCACATTCTTCAAAGACCTCACGGATTGCCGCTATTCTAAGCCCTAGTGCGTCGTTGTCGATTCCGTCGACACCATCACAAAAGGAACGCAGTTCCGGTAGACAATCTGGCGGGTCAACCTTTCCTCCAGGAAAAACCAACGCCCCTGAAGCAAAATCTATCTGGTGATGCCTTTCCACCATGAAGACTTCCAAACCTTCCTTTCGCTCTCGGACAAGCATGATGGTTGAGGCCAGCTTAGGGGGGACCGGTCGCTTAAACGGTTTAATTAAAGGATAAGCATAGTAGAGGGACAAGAACTTTAATTTATTTATCATAGGAACGTTTCTTTCGTAAGGGGATTGACAACGATTCTAAGTGCTGGAAATCAGGATAGCCTTTTCTCTATCGCCCCGTCGTTCAGTCACTCAAACGGAAAAACATTTTGCATTGAACAGGATCGTGTCCTTGCCGATTAGCCTTCATACTCCTGACCCGGTTTTAAGATTTGAAACTCAAAAGGGCTGGTTTCATTTTTGACCGTTTTAAAAAATCCACATGAAAAACAGGATATTTTTTTCTTGGAAAATTCCCCCTGAACTTTTCCACCACACAGGGTCCCCGCAATGGCCCAACAGATACGGCCACCATTTTGCCCATCATTTAGACCGTCCGCCCCATTCTCTGTCGCAGCAGGACAGGTTCCCAGACTTTCGACATTCTTGCCTCCAGGCTCTCGTCCACATTCATAAAATTCCCAACAATTTTTTTTATACAACACCTTACCTCCCAAAATGGATTTTTTAAGAATATCCTCCCTGCTACTCAGTAACATATTTTTTTAATAATCGTCAACAAACTTCCATAAACCGGTTAGATTTCGTTATTTCATCCTCCCAGCGATAAATCGCTGGGCTATTTTCAATCGGCCCTTCTGGACTAAAAAACATGGGGTAAAAAATGCTAGGCAGCGTTTCGTATAGAGTTCCGCTAACTCCTTTCGAGAAACCTCTTTGGGATTTAGCAGGGAGAAAAGTAGAGATCGTTACCATCTTTGATAGATGAAAACAGAGTGATCTCTTTGCTGAGGTTCAAGGAAATGTGAAAAGTTCATATAGGTATTGCGTATACTCTGCAAATTTTGTTATTATTGACAGTGTTCGTTGAACCACAGGCTATGTAGTACGTTTTCCAAAGAGTTACAAAAGAAAAAATCATAAGTTGTGATAGTTGATATTTAGCGTATTATTTGTCAGGGGGTTTGAACTGAAATTTAATAGATAGAGACGCATGTCCCACATTCTTATTATCAATAATAATCGAAGTCACGTGTTATTGACTCGTAAACTATGTTCCGAATTGGCGCATACCTCCAAAACGCTCATCAAACCGCAAACGCTTCTCACAGCTTTGGAACGAGAGTCCTTTGATCTCATCCTGATGCAGATGATGGGCACAGAAACTGAGGAGTTTGCGTTGTTTAAAACACTTAAAGAACACCAGCTTTTTCATACTTTGCCTGTCCTCGTCCTGACCTCAGAAACTGAGGATTCTTTTCTTGGCGAGTTGCTGGAATATGACACGACCGATTATGTGCCCCAACCTTTTGGAAAGCGTGTGTTGAGTACAAAAATAAAGCGGTTATTAGAAAAAGCACACTATGAGCAACGGTGTCAAAATCAACTCTCCAGGAGCAATACCCAATTACGAAAAGAACATGCGAAATGTGTGGAATTGGATCATAAAGTTTTTAAATTACAAAAAGAAATGGCACAGTGGCAAGCGTTACCCCCTGAAATCCACGAAGCGATGGCGGATGTTTTGATGAAGTTTGTGCATGATGTGGACGAACTTGATGAAGACTTAAAGCAAACGATACTGACCGCGACTTACCGCTATGGCAACACGCTTTCCAAATTCATCAACATCAGCACAGAACGTGATCCTGAAGCTTTGGAAATCAGAAAAAACCGTGTGACATTGCTCAACAATCAGCCTTTATTTCAGGGGCTTAGCGCCTTTGAGTTAATAACGCTTACCGAACAAATGGAAGAACTGGTGATTGAGCCGGATACAAATTTGTTAACTCAAAATCAACCTGCGGAACGTGTGTTTTTTATTGAGCAAGGAACGGTTGAAATTCTGGTCAACGATGAATTGGTGGCCCATCGAAAAGAAGGGGATTCGTTTGGGGAGATGTCTTGTTTGAGAGGCGAAGTTAATGCGTCCGCAACCGTGCGGGCATTGACAACTTGCCGGATATTGGCCATTCAGCGAGATCGGTTTTTGGAAATAGTAAATCGGTTACCTCAATTATGGCAAAATGTATTCCGGGATACAACGAACCGTTTCAATGACGTCAATCAACGTCTGAGTGAGCTTTTTCAGCATACCACTCAAGGTTTATTGAAAATTGATAAAGACTCGAACATCACCAACGAATTCTCAACGCAATGTACCAAAATTTTAGGGACTCGTGACTTAACAGGGAAATCCTTGGCACCGCTTCTTTTTTATGGAAGTAGAGAGATTCAGGTCGGATGGCAGCACACGTACCCGCTTTTTTTTGAAGATACCTTGTTGAGTTTTGAAGATTTAGTCGAGCTTATGCCCAATGAAACTTCCTTTAAAAACAGTGAAGGGCTCCTGCAAGAATATCGCCTCTCTTTCTACCCTTGCTGGGATAAGGCAAAACGTTTAGTCGCCATTGATATCGGCATTGATGATATTTCCGAAGAACGCAAATTTTCTCGCGAAAGGGAAGCCTTAAAGCAGGAAAAAGAAATCATTCAAAAGATCTATGATGATCCGAACTCCTATTTGCAAATGCTGCAACTTTCAACAGACACTCATAACGCTATTGAGGAATATCAGTCCTGCCTTAAAGCGCCTGCACTTCCTCATAACTTAAGTGAGATGACCATTGAGTTGATGAGAAGTCTCCACACTTTGAAAGGGATCAGCGGCTTGTTTCGCCTGAATGGACTGAAAACCTGCGTCCATGAATTGGAAGACTGCCTCCGTTATATCAAGGAAACACACCGGGTGACTTCAGATATGGCCTCAGACATTCAAAATAAAAAACAACTCCTGGAAAAAGAGCTGCGCTATGCGCAATCTTTGATTGAGAATATTGATGAAGGACTTCGAAAGCGTCTTCTGGGAATTGTCTTTGAACCTGAAGAATTTTTTGCACTCAAGCAAGCCGTCCTTCAGAATGAGCTGGAGCAGGCGAAAAACTTGTTGCTCAAAGCCGAAAAGGTTCCGGTCCGGAGACTGGTCCAGCATTGGCCCAAAGAAATCAATCGTCTTAGTCAACAATTGGGAAAACAGGTCAAATTCAAAATTGAAGGGGATAATTTACTTATTTCTCAAGAGCTGTTTCAAACACTCGAAGCCCCGTTGGTTCATATTCTCCGCAATTGTATGGACCATGGTTTGGAACCCCCTGAAGAACGGATCTATGCCAAAAAAGATGAATGGGGTAAAATCACCGTAAAAATCACTCAAGCTGAAAATAACCTCGTTTTGGAAATATCGGATGATGGACGTGGTTTGAATCTGAGTAAAATTGCGGAAAAAGCCAAAGCCAACGTCCATTTGGATCAAAGACAAATCAACCACTTGATTGAACTGAGACAAACTTGGAAAATTCTGTTATTACCGGGATTCAGTACCGCTGAGAAAGTTACCGATGTTTCAGGCCGAGGGGTCGGACTCGATGCGGTTCAAGCGGCGATTACCAAAATTGGAGGAAAAATTGAAGTCCAAAGCGAAATAGGAGAGGGAACCTCATTTTCCTTTTGGATTCCCCTTTAGAACGGACTCCGCTTTCCCCCTGAGATCTTCCCCTTAAGGATACAAGCGACAATTTTAAAGATTGTGTCTGATTTCCTTGTAGCTATAAAATGACTTTGCTATAGTCTCGTTATCTATACTCAGAAGGAGTTAAATCTTCATTTTTGTAGTGCGCTCGCTTCGCTTAAGTGGCACCCTACCTTAAGTGGTGCGTTCGCTTCGCTTAAGCGGCACCCTACCTTGAGTTTCAAAAGTGAAAAATTAGCCCGATGAAAGTATAATCATTATTCGTTCTATTGAATTTGCACCTCTTAGCAATACCAACATGCAAACACCTATTCAACGTTTTGTCATCATCATTCTGCTTCTGGTGAGCTGTCCTCTTTCATTATTTTCTCAAGAAATTATCGAAGAACAAGGGGAGGCCGTGGCAACCGTTTATCATGAGAACTTTGTTCGCGCCAAGCGTGAATCGCAGTTTAAGGCAAAGCAGAAAATCATTTTCAAAGCCCTGGGGTCTCTTGTGGATGACTCGGTCCTCACTCGCTTGAAACCACTGATAGAAGAAAAGTTTCTGATTGAGCCAGAAACGTTTATTGCGTCCAGTGAAGTCCTGCGTGGTGAAATTTCCGAAGATTCGCGAGAATATATTTCAAATATACAAGCCAGTGTTTTTCGTACGAGTCTCATTCGTTTGCTACAAAAACTTTATATCCCTCTTAAAAACCATCCTGTGAGAACCAAAACCCTGGTTTTATGGTACGATCCTCAAGCTTATTTTTGGCAAATGCCCCAACAAACCCTAGTGTTGAAAGCCCTCAATCAGCATTTTTCGTTTTATGCGCTTCAAACGACGGAGGTTCTTTCTTTATCACCGGAGCAGAGTCAATTACTCGACCAAGGAAAAAACTTTCTATTTCCTCAGCTTACCATCACAGAGGAACGTCAATTTTTTTTGGATGAAAAAAAGCTGGACTTCCTTCAAGAGTTTAAAATTCTCTCAACAGAGGCGAGCTTTCCTCAATTGCCCCACACAACTGTCATGCCACAAGTATTGCAAAATAAAAAAACTGATGCCTACGCTGTTTTGAGTATTAGTCCCAAACAATGGAGTTTTTCCAAGGAAAACAATTCTTCAGCCCCGATCACCCTAACTTTTCGTCTCTATCACCCTGAAGATGGGAGTTTATTGGCACAAACCAAAGTGGAACAGACATTCCCAAGTTCTGGAGGTCTTGAGAGTCTCATCAAAGACATGTTGAGTCAGTTGGACTTGAGGTGGAATACGACACTTGCTGAATTAGCGAACTTGGATCAAGATCTCGGAGCCCCCATCCATATTAAACTCAGGGGAGTTCCCGGTCCGCAGCAGGAAGAGCACCTGGTTAAAACATTGCTTTTAAATGACTTACGATGGAAACAAGTAAAGTTACACACCATTGCTGGAAATTATGTCGTCTATTCAGGATATTACCTGGGAGAACGTCAAAAATTGATTTCAGAATTAAGAAAAAAGGAGGATGCGCTTTATGTACTTCAAAGCATTGCCTGGGAGGAAGGCACCTTGAGCCTCAATACCGAATGGATTCCTCAGGTTTCTTTTCTGGAACCCTTTGTTCCAACACGATTCATGGATCAATGGTTTGAAAATCAACCTAAGGATGAGGAATCCTCAGAACCCGGAGTGTTTGACAAGAAGCAACGCCTCCCACCTCCTCGTCCACAGTTACAGGTACCTCAAAACCAAGTCAAAACGACTTACAGGTTACCCTGGTCTATTCCTGTGTATGATCACATAAAAAGAAGGGGAGAAAGTACGATGTTTCAGGTTTTGTCCGATAAAACAAAAGGGAAAATCCAGATTACCTTGGATATCCTTGGAAAAACCAATTTATCCCCCATCCTCTCCTTGTATGATCAAAAACGGCAATTGATAGAGAGATACAGGGTTGACCCCAGCAAAACCTTCAGTTTGGAGTATGAATTTGCCATGGATCAATTCCAGTTGTTCATTCTCGTTGATGACGAATATGGCTATGTCAGAGGAATCATTGGAAGTTATCAATTTTTTCATTATATTCTTCAAGTGACCGCTGTCCTTGAAACATTCTTTCCATAAAATATTGAATTCAATTAAGAGTTCACAGAAACAGGAATGAGGACGGCATCCCATGAAAGAGGATCTCCGCTTGATAGAATTTCCATTTGGATAAAAGGGGTTTCATGAAAAATACCAAAAACTTCAAGGCAGGCTTTTCTTTGAGGAAGCTCAAACTGATTTTTTGTCTTTGTCTGCTGTTGTTCCGTGTGTCTCCTGCCTGGTGCGCGAGTTTTCAAGAAGAGATTGTTGTGACGCTGGTTGAGAAGAGTGCCTTGTTTCGTAAATCGGCAGCGGATGAGTGGAAACCTTTAAAAAAGGGTCAGGCGCTTTTTCCGGAATATGAAGTCCGGACTCTTGAAGCGACGCGTTTGGTACTACAACTTAATGACGGCAGTGAGGTTCGGATTGCGCCGGAGTCTCACTTGAAAATCAACAACTCTACCAATCCTCAACAGGGTAATTTTGATTTTCAATTAATGATGGGACGGGCATGGGCTAAATTCCGGAAGAATGTGGAAAGAACCGCTCGTTTGATTTTAAGAACAGCGAATGCTCAAATTGATATCCAGGGAACCTCTTATGACGCGATTGCCACCAATGACGCTACTGATGTCTATGTGTTTTCCGGAAAAGTGAATGTGAGCGGAAGCACACAAAACCAACGAGACAGTTTTCAAAACACCGGAGAAATTGCGGGACCTCAAGAAATAGCGCCACCCCAGGAGGTTTCTTTAGAGGAATGGCATGTGATCGTTGATGCCTTTTATCACCTTTCCATTTCCAATAATCAAAAGCCCCAAACACCCCAAAAGTTTGACCTGAATGAGGTGAATAACGAATGGGTCAGTTGGAATTTAAAACAGGATTCAAAATAAAAATGTTTCCTGGCCCTTCGTTCATACGCCTAAAAAGGGGAAGGTTCTCTGAATATATTTAAATGAACCTCTAGAAGGTGTGCTTAAGCGAAGCGAGTGCACCAGAAAGTTTGCCGTCCCCTTATTTTTGGTGCGCTCGCTTCGCTTAAGCCCTGCTTATGCTCAACGCCTATTCTCACAGCGACTAGCTTCCAATCAGGAGGCGATAGAGAAATTCTGCGACTTGTTGTGAGCCATTCATTAAATTTTGACGATTGAGGCTTGTCCTTTTTAATAAGTCAGGGATCTCTTTAAGCCAGGCAAAAGTTTCAATTCCAGCGGATAACTTTTTGCTGGGAAGATGTTTTTTTACAAAATTTTCGAGAGGGGGGCTTTCAGGGAAAGTGGGACGTGAAAAATAGCCGAAGGGAAGCCCGGCATGGTAAGTTTCGGCGATGGTACTATAACCTAATTTACCAATCACCACATCACTCGCTTGAAGCAGATCCGGATGATAAAAGGAAGAATGATGGGGAAGAAATAACAGGTTTTGATGTCGTTCCATTTTATCAATCGTTGTCAGAAAGACAAACTGTAACTCCGGATACTCTTGAAATAATCCAATCTCTGGAGAAAATGTGGTGGGGATTCCTCCCATACTGATGAGAACGAGACGTTGATCCTGGCCAATATTTAATCGTTCACGAATAACCTGTTTGGATATGAGGGCTTTGCGACTCACCGGAGAGGTAATGAGATCCGCAGGCGTTTCCTGGCAAAAGGGTTCGGTCAACACGTGCCAGTCCGCAGCTTTATAAATGGTTTTGAGCAAATCCGCAAAGTATTGGAAACGGGCATTTTGAGCAACATAACGTTCGTATATCCAGTCCCAGGTAAAATTTTCGATCAGAACGGAGGGGATCTTTGCTTTTTGCGCCACTTCAATACCCAACGGTGAAATGTCGCACAAAACCAACTGACATTTAAGTTGAATCAATTGTTCCGCCAAGTTGTCAATTTGTTCTTTTTTGAAGGGGAGAAAGGATTCGAGGCGCGCAAGAGTCTCCGTCAAGTCCTCTTGCATTGCTGAAGATTGCACCATGCCCAAGTCTGTTGTCACTGAGTGATAACCCAAAGTCCCTGGAAGGGTTTCTTCAAAGAACCAACGGGGAACCTTGGTGAAAATCTCAAAATGAACAGCAGGCTCCTGATCCGACAGGGCTTTGAGGATAGCAGAGGCGCGTGAGGCGTGACCATAGCCATGAGGAGAAATGAATACCGCAAGATTCGGGAGAGCCATAAAGTGATCTATCAAATTAAAAAAGAATTGAGGCCTGGGTACGAACTACCATTGCGAAGAGAAAAATTCCAATTCACGGTCAATCTGTCCCGAATCACCTACATTGAGTTCCATTAAACGCCTTAAATGAGTAATGCTTTCAACATCAATGTAAATAAATTTCAAACCAAGCTGTTGTGCTTGTTGATGAACCAGTTCACATTCAATCTGTAGGACCAGCGCACTTCCACCAAGTTCCATGAACATTAAAACTCTTTCATGTAAAGGAATTTTAATACCGTCATCAACTTTGACCAAGGCGCCTTTCAAAGAAATATCTAATAAATGGGCCTTGAGCAAGTGCTCTTTGTGATGAAGTTTTATAATCGCGTCAAAGGTAACCCGACTGTATTTACGATGTTCTGCCACACACCCTCCTGCTGATTAAGTGTATTCGCCCTTGCTATAAAAAATAATCCATTCTATGAATGATATATAAGCTTCAATTTACATTCTCAAGACTTTAGACCATGAAAGCACGAAAGCACAGTCTTTCCTGTTAATCAATCGGGTCATCCGCAAGCCTGCTAAAGGAAATTCCGTCATTGAAAAGGATCTTAACTCCCCAATTTTTCCCCTAAAACATCCATTAGCGCTTCCATTTCCTCAAGGAGTAGGTGAGAGGTATTATCCGAATAATCAAGAGACGAGGTTAACTCCGAGTGTAGTTTTCTTGTCCGTTCCTCATAGGTTTGAACCGAGGCGATTAAATCCAAAGTGAATAACGCGATTTCAGCTATTTGGATGTAAGTCGAAAGCATCTTGTATTGTGATGAGTTGAACGGTCCTTGAATGAGTAAATATAAGGAGTGCCGTTGTCCTGTAAAGCTATACCAATGATTTTCCACCAGCATCAGTTTTAAGCCTTCACTTTGATGTTGTTGGAGCAACGATGTCGGTACGGAGTAAGTAGGAGACCGCAATTCAAATTTTTCAGAAACTAATTTATATTCCCGGTTAAACCGTTTTAGTTCTTCTTCCAAAATTTTAATAAAAGGCTCCAGTTTACCCTGCCTCATCGTATGCATCAATTCGGTGATACTCATGGTAAAGCTAATGGTACTGGTCATTTCGAGGCGTAGGGCCTTTAACTCCACCTGAACAGAAGCCACTTCCTGTTCCAGTTTGGAACTAGGGATTAGAGAAGTCGTTGCCTCTATTTTAGTGGTCATAAAGACATCCAGCCTCATGCTCTCAATGCCCTCATAATGCTGACCTATGGAATTTGCGTCATTTTCTGTTAAATCAAAAAAGGAAACGCCATAGAAAAAAGAACCTTCGATTTTTGGCCGTTTGACCACAATTTCTCCTGTAAAAAAGAAATCCTGTTCATACAGCTTTAATTCTAAACTTAAGAAATCTCCCTTGGTGAGTTCAAGTCCTGAAACAAACCCTAATCCTCCTTGGGAAATATCCTTAGTTTGACTGGGATATTCTTTCCCACTGTGATGAATAATAAAATCCCGAGTAAACGTATACCTTGGGAATATTCGTGCTGCTTCAATACTCATGTATCCCCTTAATTCAAAGCGATTTCCCTTTCTGACCACAAAATCGGCGTTAATTCCTTTTCTTCAACTCCTGCCTTAGCCGTTATAATATATTTGTGAAAGATGTAAAGTCATATTGAAAGTTTGCGTCGCGCTGAGTTCCGTCTCAGAAAACTCTGGTTCTTTGTTCCTCGGGAAATAACTCCAGTTTGGGGATACCTGAAATCCTCATATTCGCGGTAAGGGGTTCCGAGTGGTAAACCACACAGCGTTGATGGTTGATGTGTTTGGGTTTTAGGGTCAGGGGTTGATGCAAATGGGCTTTTTCATTTTGTACCTAACGGGACGTGGAGTATGTCATTCAAGTCTCTGCACAATGTGCGAAAGGGGGCGCCTCAGGTTTTATCCCGAGGAACAAGGAACCTTGAGCAAACAGGATCTGCCACTATAGATTTTGTGACAAAATATAGTGAGCGTGTCAAATCCAAGGATTGAAAATTAGAGGCTTCCTCCAAAACTGGCGTTCGGTGGGGTTGGTTGTTTTAGAATGGGACAATGAAAGGGCTGTTCCCCAAGAAAAGGAATCACTTTTTTCATGCTCAGTTTGTAACTCAAGTCAGTATCGTTGCGCAGGGCAAGAGCGGTTCTGTGATGTCGCGTTGGTTTTATCAACCAAAATTGCCAATGTTTGGAGACGTCCTTTAAGCTGGGATCGAAGGAGATGCTTAAGGAGGGATGATTGGATATATTTAAAGAAAACTGCTCCAGGGGTAATGATAAGCCCATGCCACGAGCCTTGATATAGGACTCCTTGAGTGTCCAATAATCATAAAAACGGGATGGTTGTTCTGCTGCGGGTAAAGACAACAATTCCTGAACCTCTTGTTTTGAAAAGTATCGGTTCGCAATGGAAACCATTTCGTGGTTCCGCTCAATATTTTCAACGTCAACACCAATATCCTGTTTCAAGGTGATGCCGCAAATAACGAGTCCCGCCGTGTGTGAAAGATTAAAGCGTAGATGAGGCACTCCCGGCTCACGAACAATCTCGGAACGTCCGTAAGCATTTCTGGAAAAAATCCATTGCTCCGGCTTCAAAGGAAAATATCGGGACAAAGTGGTTCTGATTAAGGCACGGGTAAGGAGATATAAATGTCGATCTTTTTCAAAATAAAAGCGTTGATGTTGCGCCTTTTCCTCAGGGGCCATCAACTCCTTATATCTGGACAAGAGCAAGGGGTCTGTGATTTCATCAGGAAATGCTAACCACAAATGAAGGTCCTCGGGTTTTAATACTAAATCTGGGGTTACCGCAAACATTCTCTTTTCTCCCTGACATCGTTCTCACAATTGACAGTTTTTGTTAATATGTTATGACAATGAGTATAGTGCTCAAGATAAGTTTTGTCCTGGGAGCGAGGGCGTCCCGCCCTCCGGTGAGGGCAAGATGCCCTCGCTCCCAGGGAAAAAACTTTCCTGGACAGCTATATTGTCCCGCTTGAAGTGGGTTAGCTCCCTGCGGATTCGTGGCCATCTTAACCTAGTGTCCGTTGACAAAACTTGTCTGTCGGTTTCAACCGTAACCATTTTTGGGGGATTTTTCCATGAAAGCCAAGTTGAAACGTATTGCCATCAGAAAATATGTTTTTCTACTGGCGGCCTTCACCCTTTCTATTCCTTCAATCCTGTTTAGCCAACCCACCGATGATGAAAAGAATGGATCACTCCCAGTCCGTCTGGTAAAAACCATCATTGTGGATAATTATTATCCCTACACTTTTGTAAACGCGAAAGGAAATCCGGACGGTTTCAGCCTCGATTTGGCGAAAGCTGTCGCAAAGGTCATGGGCTTGAACCTCGAAATTACGGCAAATAGTTGGGACCAAGCCCAAAAGGCATTAAAGGCAGGAATCATCAATTTTCTGCCGATGATGGCATACTCCAAAGAAAGGGATAAAATTTTTGATTTTTCGACACCTCACACGATCGCCTATGATGCCTTCTTTACCAGAAAAAATCACATTAGCATTGAGTCCATTGAGGATCTTAAAGGGAAAAAAGTCATTGTGATGAAACATGATCAGGCCCATGACTATCTCCTCTCTAGCAGCATGATAAAATATATCGATTTGAAATTCATTGATAATTTACCTGATGCCCTGAGACTCCTGTCCTCAGGAGAAGTGGATGCGGCATTGATGCCTAAACTTGTGGGGTTGATCCATATCAGAGACCTGAATCTCAACAACCTGGAACCGTCTCCATTGATTGTGGAAGAATACAACCGACCGTTCAGTTTCGCGGTGAAAAAAGGAAATCAGGAACTTTTAGGAAAATTGAGTTTTGGGCTGAGTATTTTAAAGGCGACGGGGCAATACAACCAACTCTACAATAAATGGTTTGGAACGTTGGAACCCAAAGGCTTATCACTGAAGGAGGTCTTGAAATACATCATCGGAGTCATGCTTGTCTTTGCATTGATTGGAATCCTTTTGATTCTTTGGACTTTCTCTCTGAAAAAACAGGTCGCCATCAAAACCGAGAGTTTACAGGATGAAATCTATGTCAGGAAGCGGGCGGAAGAACGACTCAAGATGCAGGAGCAAGTACTCAACAACCTGGTAGAAGGGGTTAATGTTTTTGACGAAAATGCGCTGCTTATTTTCACCAACCCTGCCTTTGACACCATGTTTCAATACGAAGATGGCGAATTGATTGGGAAACATTGTTCCCTCCTGAATGCGGGTACTCCCGAAGAAAAAAAGCAAACGACCGCTATGATCATGGAGCAGATCCATAAAACTGGATACTGGCGTGGAGAAATTCACAATCAAAAAAAGGATGGAACCCCCTTCCTCTCGTTCGCACAGATGAGCGCTATGGAAATAGCGGGGAAGAAGCATTGGGTCACGATCCAGGAAGACATTACAAAACGCAAGCAGGCAGAAAATGAACTTAAAGCGGAAAAAGAGTTTAGTGAAAATATTTTACAAAGTTCCCCTGATACCATTTATGTGTATGATCCCCATACGGGAAAGCCGATTAGGTGGAATAACGCTCAAAGTGAAATTACGGGATATTCTCATGAAGAAATAGCCTCCATGAAAACCGTCAAGGCATGGTATAGTCAGGAAGAGATCAAACGGATTGCTGAGGAACTTGGGAAATTGAATCAGGGCAAAAAAATCACGGTGGCACTGAATCAGCTTTGTAAGGATGGACGCTCTGTCTCTTTTGAATATCGGGCTCAACTTGTGAAAGATGAAGACGGGAATCCCAAATACGTGGTAGCCATTGGTCGGGATGTTTCAGAACGTAATAAATTGGAAAAACAACTCCGTCAATCTCAAAAAATGGAGGCCATTGGAACCTTGGCAGGAGGCATTGCTCATGACTTCAACAACCTGTTAGTTCCAATCCTCGGTTATGCCGAAATGACACAAACGCTTGTAGATCCCAAGGGGAAGGAGTTTAGGTATTTAGGGAACATTATGGAATCAGCGGATAGAGCTAAGGATTTGGTGAAAAAAATTCTGATCATTACCCGTTCTTCCGTGGGAAACACCGAAGCGGTACAGCTAAAAAACCTCGTAGACGAGGTGTTGACTGTTCTTCTGGCCTCAATTCCCGCAACCATTGAGATCCACCAGGAGATCGACTTCGACCTGCCTCTTGTTTCTGCGGATCCTTCTCAAATCTATCAAGTGATTTTAAACTTATGCAACAATGCGGTCCAGGCGATGCCGGGGAAGGGGGAGTTATGGATTAGACTCAATCGGCTCAAATCTCATCAATTTTCTCAGAAACAGGAGTTAATCGCTGAAGAAGAAATGCTTTGCCTGAGTGTTCAAGATAATGGGTGCGGCATGGATTCAGCAACTTTGGAACGGATCTATGAGCCGTTCTTCACCACCAAAGAAAAAGGGGCGCAGCGAGGCACAGGCCTGGGACTCTCCATCGTTTCCAGCGTTGTGAAACAACACAAAGGACACATTGAAGTCGAAAGCACACCTGGCCTGGGAACCATTTTTCGTGTCTACTTTCCCGTTTTAAAAATGAAAGAAACGCCTTCTCAAAAAGAGGCGAAGTCCGCCTTCATCGCGGGAAATGAACATATCTTGTTGGTTGATGATGACAAAATGGTTAATGAGATGGGAACCACCATTTTGACCGGGTTGGGTTATCGAGTGACTCATTTTGCGGACAGTCTCGAAGCGTTTGAGGCCTTTCAAGCCAATCCTCAAGATTTCAGGTTGGTGATTACCGATTACTCCATGCCCCATCTGACAGGTCCCCAACTGATGGAAAAGATGAAAGCGATTCGTCCAGATATTCCGATTCTTCTGATTACGGGCTATACCAATCTGGAAACACCTGAAAATCTGGAAGAATGGGGCTGTGACGGGATTATTTCAAAACCCTATGAACTCAAAAAACTCAGTCGTACCGTAAGTCAGATACTGGCAAAAGCAAAAAGGAACCGTTGAAAAACGGGGTTGGTCACATTTTTGGCCCTGTGTCAAAAATTTGATCTTTGATGTTCCACCTGATTTGTGTTTTATCCCGTAGTGTCTGCCCGGGATCAGGGCGAACACACAGGTTCGCCCCTACTATCGAATAGGTCCTGACCGTTTATTTTTAAATTAAGATTTCTTTGGCCCACGTAAGGGCTTGTTCTAAAGAATTAAGTTGTCCTTCAAGTTGCTGCTCAAACGCCTCCTTGAGCAACTGCCCCATCTGCGGACCAGGTTTCATTCCCAGTTCCAGGAGATGTCGTCCCCTTAAGAAAGGCTTCGGTGCGGAATCTTGAACTTTCAAGGCCTCGGCTCTGGCACGAAGCCATGCTCCTGCGGGAAAAGAACGGGCAAGCGCATCAGAGGTTGTCCGCCCGAAGTGATCGGCCTGAGCGACCTGGAGGAGATCAGCGATTGAAACTTTCAGTGATAAACGTCGAATGGTGCCATCTTTGACGTTTTCCTTGTCTTTAAATAAATGTGCCGGTTTTAGGTGTTCGGTAACATAGATTTTTACCAATTCAATCAATTCCTGTTCCTTGGTCAAACGTCTCAGAAAGAGCTCCGCAGGTTCCTGACCTAGCAACTCATGTTTATAGCTCCTCCAGCGTCCCTCCATAAACTCGGTGGTGCCAGGCTTGCCAAAATCATGACACAAGGCACCGAACATCATCGCCAAATCCTTCTTTTCATCGTTCTGACGCAAAAGAGCCGCTTCGTCAATAACCAATTGGTTGTGCTGCCAGACATCCCCTTCTGGATGCCATTCGGGGTCTTGAGGAACACCAACGAGCGCTTTAAGTTCGGGAAAATAATCCAGCACATTCATTCGTTTGGCGGCTTCCAAACCCAAAGAAGGACGTTTTGCCTTCAACAGCAACTTTTTGAACTCTTCAAAAATCCGTTCACACGCCAGTTCCGACAATTCCAACTGTTGCGCTAATTCAATGGTTTCAGGCGCGACGTTTAATTCGAAACGACCCGCAAACTGCATGGCTCTCAACACTCTTAAGGGATCCTCAGAAAAGGACGGGCCGATATGCCTTAGTATTTTGTGTTTCAGGTCGCTTTGCCCCTTAAAAGGATCAAGGAGTTTTTCTTCCAGAATATCGTAACCCATGGCGTTGATGGTGAAATCTCTGCGGGAGGCTGCTTCCTCAAAGGTCATTTGGGAATCCGTTTCAACAATAAAGCCCTTGTGTCCTTTTCCGATTTTATTTTCGCGTCGGGGAAAACTCACATCATAGTCCGCTACTTTTGTTGAAAGTTTGAGAACACCAAAACTTTTTCCTACCGCATACACTTTCCCAAATTGCGCGAGAACCGATTCCAATTGTTCCAGGGAAAGGTGATAAACTTCGATATCCAAGTCTTTGGCCAGGTGTCCCTCCAGAAAATGATCACGGACACTGCCTCCCACCAGAATCGCTTTACCTCCGACTTCTGAAAAAGCTTTTGCGATTTGAATAACTTCCTTGTTTAATTTCATCATCAGGTCAACAAAAAGACGGAGTCAATAATTCACCAACAAATTGTAAGCATATTGCTTTTTTCCAAATTCAGCGTAGCTTGTCAAGTCTACTGATGTTCAGTTAGGCGTAAAAACAATTTCACCAAGAAGGACAAAGTCTGGTTATGCGACAAGTCAATACCCTGCACGGCGTTACCCTGGAACAGGCTGTGAATGTCCTGGTTGAGCACTATGGCTGGAACGAACTGGGCAAACACATCGACATCCGATGTTTCAACAGTACCCCGTCAATTAAGTCCAGCCTGAAATTTCTGAGAGCGACCCCTTGGGCCAGAAAAAAAGTCGAGGATTTATACATCGTCATGCAAAAAGAGGTCGGTGCGTGACAAAACACACAAAGGAACCTGTACTTTAAAAGGTAAATAAATGATTCGTATCGGCCAGACTTGTGAATTGGAAGTGGTAAAAATTGTGGATTTTGGCGTTTATTTAGATGCCCAGGAACTAGGCGAGGTCTTATTGCCTCGTAAATATAAACCGGAGGAGGTGTCTCAGGGCGATTTCCTTAAGGTGTTTCTTTATTTTGATTCAGAAGATCGCCCCCTCGCAACCACTCAAAAACCCAAGGCTCAAGTGGGAGAGTTTGCCTATTTAAGCGTGTCGTCCATTACCCCTGTTGGCGTTTTTTTAGATTGGGGCCTGGATAAAGACCTCTTAGTGCCTTTTGCTGAACAGCGCAAACCCATGGAAATTGGGCGGTCTTATTTGGTGTACTTATATCTCAATAAGGTGGATGGTCGGATTACCGCGTCCTCTAAAATTGATAAGTTTATTGACGACGAAAAACCTCATGACTTTAAACCGCTCCAAGCTGTAAATCTGATTATTGCCAATAGTACTGAACTGGGTTATCGAGCCATTATCAACCACAGTCATTGGGGCATACTCTATAAAAACGAGGTCTTTCAACGCATAAGTTTCGGTGAGCCTCTTAAAGGTTATATTAAAAATATTCGCACGGATGGGAAAATTGATTTAAGTCTTCAAGGCGGTCAGGAAACCCGCGATAAATATGCCGACATTATTGAAAACTACTTAAAAAATAATCAGGGATTTGCCCCGGTGCATGATAAGTCGGATCCTCAATTAATTTCAGAATTATTGGGTATGAGCAAAAGCTCCTTCAAAAAAGCCATTGGTTGCTTGTACAAGCAGAGGATCCTCACCATCGAAAAGGAGGGTCTCCGTTTAATTGAAAAGTAGGGTTTCCCTGTTCAACAGCGTGGTCAAAAACCGTTCATTCAGACGTTAGTCTCAATCATTAAATCTGGGGAAGATTATGACTCATCATGAAGTCCATAAGTCGCATCGTATAGGCTGGCTTCGTGCCGCAGTACTGGGCGCAAATGACGGGATTGTTTCAACAGCGAGTCTTATTATCGGCGTAGCTAGCGCACAGACAGCGCACGTCGATATCCTTCTCGCTGGTGTCGCAGGCTTGGTTGCCGGCGCTATGTCAATGGCCGCAGGTGAGTATGTTTCGGTTAGTTCTCAAGCCGATACTGAAAATGCAGATCTGGAACTTGAGAAAAAATCTTTGAAACATGATAATGAATTTGAGCAACTGGAACTTGCCGCGCTTTATGAAGAAAGAGGACTTGATTCAAATCTGGCAAAACTGGTAGCAACACAGCTCATGGCTCACGATGCCCTGGGCGCGCACGCCAGAGATGAATTGGGGATATTTGAAAGCGTAAGAGCACGACCTATTCAAGCTGCCTTTTCCTCTTCCGCTACGTTCACCGTTGGTGCCGCATTGCCACTATTGGTCGCATGGATCGTTCCAGGCACGCAACTAATACCCCTGGTTGCCATCCTATCATTAATATTCCTGGCGGTTTTAGGTGGTCTTGCGGCACATGCAGGCGGTGCGTCAGTCGCTTTCGGTGCGGCCCGCGTTACTTTTTGGGGTGCGTTGGCAATGGGTTTAACTGCGGCGGTCGGAATGTGGTTTGGTGTGACTCGATGAGATGACTCACACTTCATCTTTTGTTTCGGCAAACCCCTCAATTTATGTTCAAGTTGACCTTGCGAACAGTTGAGGAGCATATCGATTTATGGTACGTGTCGTATGCCACGGTCATTGCCTGGCAGTTTATTACGAGCGTCTTCAGTCATCAAAGTTAGAAAATATAGGGAAAAACAACGTCGCAGATAGCAGGAAATATGTATAAAAAGTCAATTATCATAGGATTATTATTGTTTTGTGGTTCTTTTGGAGGGTCTGCCGAAAAGATTATAAAACTCACCACCTTGGATGATTATCCTCCTTTTTGTTTTAGAGATGAGGTCGCATCGAAAAAGTTGAAGAGAATAATTCCGCCAGGTGAAGATGCTATAACCTTCAAAGGATATAGCTGGGACGTAGTTCGAGAGAGTTATCATGCAGTAGGATACACAATCCATCTGATATTAGCTCCTTGGGCTAGAGCCATGTTATTTGTTGAATCTGGAGATGCCGATTTAATTTTTCCGGCCACAAAAACGAAAGAAAGATTAGAGAAGTTTCATTATTCTGAATTTTCAACAGATCGTCAAAATTTTCTTATTTATGTCAGATCTGATTCTAACTTTAAATGGAAGGGTTTAGAATCACTTAAGGGATTCCGTATTGGGACGATGAATGAATGGTCCTTTGGACAAAAGTGGGATGCTGCTGATTTTATCGATAAATATCCAACATTCAAGGTTGTCAGTGCACTAATGATGCTTGAAAACCACCGTTTAGATGGAGTAGTTGGTTATGAAATTACTTTTGATTATGAATTAAAAAAGGCAGGGATTGCTCACAAAATAAAGAAATTACCCTCCTTTGATTATTCTGAGGAATTTTTGATAGGCTTAAAAAAACATCCTCAAGTAAAGATGTTCATTGAAGACTTTGACCGTGGAAGGGAAATAATTATACATAATGGTGTCTTTGAAAAGATTAATAAAAAGTGGTTAGCAAATTAAAAAATCATGGCGAAAAGAATCAAGGTCCTAGCCTTCCTTTCTACGTTTAGCCCTTCACCGTGTTCTGCCCATTTGGATCAAGATTTCCAAGTCGTCTGAAATCCCTGAGAGCGACTATCCAGGGATGGATGGGATATTACGCCATAGGGCTGAAATGTCACTTAATACCTGCCGAGGAACGAGGCTTACTCGAACTTGTTCCATGGGGATTACAAAAAGAAGCCAAGACGCCGGAAAATTTCTTTGACATGCACCTGATCTTTGTCTGAAAGGTAAAAGTGATTCAAGACTTGCGCTGTCATTTCATTTTGCATTCTGGCGTTGATGACAATCAGTTCCTGATAGTACATCGGGAGTCGATCAGGAGCGATTTCAAGCAATTGAGGCCACAGTGCCTCAAAACGTTGTTGATCGTCAACTTTCAGCAAAAATCCGGCGTAAATTAATTTACCCATGATGACGGCGTTTAAATCCCGAAAATCCGAGGGCATGGCAATGGAATGAAGAGTTTCACACAGATAATGGTAGGTTGTGGTGTATTGACTTTGATGGGTAATCTGGATTAAGAGCAACAGAAACTTCAGCAGAGAATCAAACATCTTATGTATGATTTGTTTTTGTTTTCCCTGGTTGATGAAATAGCGTATGTGACGGATCACTTCCCGCAATGCGGTTTGGTCAAAATTCATCAGAACTTCCGAAAATCGGCCATATTGATACCACACATTGTTCATGGAGGCGAGATCGTTTTGCTCCATGGTGCTGCTCAAATAGGTATTGAAGGAGCGAATACACAGATGAACAACCTCTGAATCCTGGCACATGAGATAGTTGAGTCCAATATACTGGTTTTGTTCCGCGATGGCGGAGGCTAAATCAGGGTGAACATTCAAGCAGCTATTAAAGGCTTGAGAAAGATATTTCAGAATCAGGAGTTCAAACCAAATTTTTCGGATATTGATTTCGGTCAAGCCTTCGGAAGATAAGCCGGTAAAATAAGAATAATCCAGTTCCATCCAGGCCTTTGGCATTGTCGCTTTTAAATGAACATAATGATCCAATAGCCGTTTGAGTGCGTAAATGCCTTCCAGAGCGACTTCTCGATCCGAATGGTCAATCGACTTGAGAATCATTTTGGCCATATTGTTTAACTCCACCAGAATTTTACTTCGTTGTTTACTCTGAAAAACGGACCCTTGATGAATTTGATCCAGAGCGACATCAATATTGTGTTCCAGGCGGAATATCAGAAATGAAGGATTGAAATATTGAGACATATGTCCAAAGTAGATCAAAAGCAGACTTAAGGTCAGGAAAAAAAGTACCAGAGTTACATATAAATCAAAGTCTAAGGAAGCACTATGACGCAAGCCATAATGGGTCCAGATGTTATGAACCAGGGTCAGGAGAATTAATCCCAACATGCCCACATTAAAACGATCCGTAAGAAACAGTTGAACGAGGCGCGGAGTGTACAGGTTAGCGGTGACCGGCAGCGCGACGCCAAGACAGGTTAAGGCAATCCCCAAAAATTGTCCTGAAGATCGGCTCAAGGCGGTGACCACTTGATAAACCACAGCAGGATCCAGGTTCAGGAGTCGATGAAACGCCTCCGGTTGAAACCAAAGATTGATTCCCAGTGCACCCAGATAAAAGCCCAGGAGCAGACAGGAAAAACCCAGCCAGCCTTTGGCAAAGCGGGATAAGCGAAAACTCTCATTGAGTTTTTGGATCATGGTGCTGGACATGAGGCGCCTCCGGTGATGCCGAGGAGTTGGAATACTTCACGAACCAGGAGGCTCTGTTCCTCACTCAAATAGGCGGAGCTCACGAAACGGTCGGTGATTTCGGGTTGAATTTTTTCGTTGTAGATCAGTAGATCGGTATAATAGATTTGTAACCGTTCTTTGGGAATTTTGTAAAAATAGGGCCACAACTGCTGAAGCAGCGTTTCTTCCCCATGAGAGACTAACAATCCGGCAAAAATCAAATGCGCTTTGAGGATGCTGTTGGTTTCTTCAGGATATTTGAAGGGGTCAAAGTCGAGTATTTTTTGACACAGGACTTGATAGGCTTCCTCATCTCCCGCGTAATTCTTCGCGACATAGGCCAAATGAACCAGGTCATACAGGGCGGTGTCACGGATTTGCCACAGATTGTTTTCCGCGGCCATCCAGGAATATTTTCTGAAATTTTCCGCTGCTTCGCAAAGGATGATATTGTCCATGGAAAGCGACATCTCCGCAAACAGGCGGTATTGGTAAAACACATTGTGAATCGAATCAGTCGCCTTGTTACGGATTCCCTCCCCAAGAAACGTATTGAAGAACACCATACACAAACGCATGGTTTCCGGTTCTCCTGAATTCATGTATTTGATGGCGGTACGATACAATAATTCCGAGATGGCAGAACACAATTCAGGCATAATTTTCAAAGAACGGATAAAGACTCTCAACATGAAATGCATCAGATAGAGTTCAAACCAGATGCGCCGCCGGGTGACTTCCTCCACGCCCCTCGTGGACATCCCAATAAAAGTAGAATAATCAATTTCTTGCCATTCCTCTGGCATCTTTTTTTTAATAGACGCATAGGCGTCCAGAATCCGGTGTTCCGCTCGTATGCCTTCGGTCGCCATTTCTCTGTCATTTCGGGACAGGCCTTTCATGATCATATTGTTCAACGTGCTCAACTGATCCAGAATATGGGTTCTGGATTCAGAAGAAAATTCAGAATTTGCCTGAAGTTTCTCAAATTCTTCGTGGATTTCCGTTTCAAGACTCAAAATCAGAAAATAGGGGTCCAGGTAGTGAAGTATCTTGAGAAAATAGGGAATCATCATAACGACGCAGACTACAAACAAAAGAATGCAGGAATAGACCTGGAATACCGGAACCTCCACATAGTTAAAAATATAGAGTGTCCAGATCGTATTCCCGTTATTCATGACCATCAAAATCAACGTGATCAAGGTGATGGGATCTTTGCTAAAAGTCGAGACCAGACGCGGGGTATAGAGATTAGCGATCAAAGGCAGGGCGATTACCAGCGCGATCATACAGGCCCCCAGAATTTGATTCATGGAGCGGTTGATTCCCGCTAAAATTTGCATGGCGGCCTGACGGTCCAGATGAAAGAAGGTTGACAGATCCTTCCCCTCTGGCCAAAACAGCACTAAATCGACAAACGTATCCACAGCGGCGATACCCGCGAACAGCATAAGGGGCAGCAACCAGACAAATGATTTTCGGAATAGCTTAAACTGGTGAATTTGGAACCCCTCCAGGAATTGGGATTGTTTTGCATGAAACCAGTTCCAAAGGGAAAATTTTTCCCTAAAGGTGAGGGCCTTTGGTAAAATATTCGTCGGTTCAAGGCCCAGTTCCTTCAGGAGTTCTAACGGGTCTGTTTCCGCCGCCGTTGAAACCGTTTCCTTAGAATCATCCACCGCTTTCGCCTCCGCGTGTTCTGCCAAGGGAAGGGACTCCAGAACGTTATTTATTTTCACTGAGGCTGGCAGAAGGGCTTGAGACGCTGAAGGACCAGCGGGGTCCTCTTCGGACGAGGCTTTAAGAGGCTGCCGCAGTTGCTTTAAGTATTGAACCACTTGCTGTTGTTCGGAGGGCATGAGTTGTTGAAAGGACTGGTAAAAATCCTTTTCTGCTTCAGAGGCTTCCAGTAAATGGAACAGCGCTTGCCCCATTTTTTTTTGAAACCGCCCCTCCTGTCGATACAGAAGCCCTTTGATGATCTGGCGAATTTGAGATTGTTCGGATTCCGGCAATTTTAGCAGCGACTTTAAAAGTAATAAGTCTTTTATGTTGAAGTCCATAGGAGACGGAGCCTGCTCTGATACCATTGAATGCGGTGTTTTGGGTTGAAAAGTTTGCGGCATATTTTATTTTTGTCTCTGATAATTGCGGCTATAGTTCGCAGTGTCACTTTTTTGTAAGTCCCGCCATGGAGCCTCGATTTCAGAAGTTTAGTGACTTTAAAAGAAAGACACCAGGGCTACTCACTTTCGGGCTATTCACTCAGTCGGCTGTCCGAGAAGGGGTTGTAGGGTGCGCGCTTAAGCGATTGGTGGAAAAATTTAAGGTGATGATCTTTATTCGCATGGGGTTTCCATAAAAAAAATAAGGGATTTCTACTAAAGAATCTCAAACGCGTCAATGCTGCTATTCACTTAAGAATATCTCCTTTTCAGCCTGGGAGCAAGACGCATTTTGGAGTTCTGACAGGTCGTGCGAAACGATTCCTTGCAGTCTGAGAAAGAGGATGCGGGAAGGGAGAACAGATGCCTTTTTCCAGTGCCTCATAATAGATTTTGGGGAAAAGCAAGGCGGACACGGATTGAACATCGGGATTATCCCTTAAAAAATCTGCTTTGGTATACATATTCGACTCCACGATTCCATAATATTCGGTTAAACGGTAAAGGTACCTGCTGATCTCTTCAAACAGTCCACGCTCCTGATAAAACTCTGGAAACTGGGTTAACACCTTTTCACGATCATTGGAAAACAAGGTTAACAGAGGATGCTGACTTTGTTGGGTGATTATAAACCGGACCGGACTCATTGTCGATAGCTTAAGCTCATAAATCTCATTTTTTCGGATTTCTTCCAGGGACTCCGTTCCTCTAAACGATTTCAACCGTTGAACCGGTTCATGATGGACCAGCGCGTACAGAGTCACTTGCTGTTGAGCCAGTTGATGCTTTTTACGGTAATTGGACGCGTGACCCTATAATTCTTCTAAAGACACCCCGATAAACGACTCCCGGTGCGATTTGAAAGAAATCAGATTATGGTCATTCAACGGTTCAAAGGGGTGAAGGTATTCCACCTGTGCAGGTACCTTTTTTTAACCACGAAAAACACTAAAAACACGAAATAAAACCTGCAAAATAGGGTTTCACGGAGGAATTCATTTATTTAAAAATCATTTATTTCGTGTTTTTCGTGGTTAATTTCCAACCACCTGCACAGCTCGAAAAATTTCGATCAGCAATCCAAATATTGTTTGCCATGATGGTGTTAAACACCTCCGGTAAGATAGCTCTTTCCTGAGCATGACCATCGAAACAGGGAAAAACGTCAAGTCCCGTTGCCAGAACTGGATCAAGAACAACCAGCGATTTTTCAGGAAGAGCGGCAGAAGACAGTCCTCTCAGGATTTCCAGGCGATACTCCGTTCCTTCGATACAATTGCCATCAAGCAATTTGACACGAAATCCAGGAAGCCAGGTTTCACGTTTTCCGCCAAGTGCTTCAATAATTGGAGACACGACCTGACCACTGTAACGAACAAGAGCTGATGAAGTAGAGGCCTCAATGCCATTCAATTTATGATAGACTGAAGTCAATGAAACTCCTATTTGACTATTGGGCGTTTTTTGATACGCTGCATGAATCGATGGATGAAGCTTGAACACTACCTGATGCATTAAAGCAAAAACGGTAGAAAATAAAAGTTTCCGGGTATATTGAAGTTCGGTCGTTTCCGCATAAATTCCATTGAGTGTTTCTGGATTAAATGATTGTTCTAACAAGGCTCTTGCCATCATAGTCTCAGGGCTTGCTTCAATAAAGCGATCAAATATTGGTGCTATAGAATTTCTAGGCAATTCATTTCGCTCTCTAAAAAGGACAAACTGACCAACTAAGGAGGAATCCGCACTGTCTATTTTTTAAGTAACTGATATTATTGAGTTTATTAAAAATAAGAAACAGGCAGAAATGCCATTAACTACATGAAAAACTATAGTTCCATCAGGCCTCTTTTCTCTGCACAAAATGAAGAAGAATAAGGCGTTTGATTAATTTTGCAATTCGTTATTTTTACCACCTTGAAAGGGCTGATTCTAGGGCCTACCGTTACCCCAAAAAATTAATAAAAAATAAAATGGAAGATCGCAGAAACTACCTACCTGAAATAGATGGCTTAAGAGCCTTGGCCGTTGCCGCAGTAATCGTCAGCCATTATTTTGAAGATCTCATGCCCTCGGGGTTCCTTGGCGTTGATATATTTTTTGTCATCTCCGGTTTTGTAATTACCTCACATTTAAAAAGAACATCCCCCGCGAATTGGACAGAATATCTCGTGAAATTCTATTCAAGAAGAATGAAAAGGCTATTCCCTGCCCTATTTTTCTGCGTCCTACTCACAAGTTTTCTGTTTCTTTTATTAACCACAAGACCTTCAGACATTATTTTCAAAACGGGTGCTTTCGCATTATTAGGATTCTCCAATAATTACCTTTTCCTTAAATCAGCAGACTATTTCTCACTGGCTACCCAACTGAATCCTTTCACTCATACCTGGTCGTTAGGTGTGGAAGAACAATTCTACCTGTTTTTTCCCATAATCTTTGCACTCCTTGGTTATGTTGGAACATTAACGAAAAAAACAAAATCAAAGGGAACTTTTGCCCTCCTTTTGTTAACAGCGTTTTCGCTGATTGGATATCTCATCAGTTGTCATTTATCGGAAAACGCGGCCTTCTACTTGATCCCCAATCGACTTTGGGAATTGAGTATCGGCAGTCTCACCTATCTTGCCTTTGAAAAAAGGAAGCTTTCCCATCCTGGTCGGTTGAACTCCTTGGCTATTTTCATTCTTCTTTGTTTTGTGCTCTTTCTACCAAATAAAATTCAGTTTTTAACCACGATTGCTTGCGTTACCTTGACGGCCTTGCTCTTATATTTCCTTCGTCAAGGGGATATTCCCCATAAAATTCTCACCATTAAATTTTTTGTGTTTATGGGGCTCATCTCTTATTCACTGTATTTATGGCACTGGAGTCTTCTCGTTCTAGGCAAGTGGACCCTGGGTGAAAGCTTCTATTCAAAAATCATTCTTTTGATGCTGACCTTCCTATTTGCCGTTTTGTCATACTTCTTCATTGAACGTCCCTTGAGATACCGCACCTGGTCCCAAAGCCACGGCCTCACAATCGTGTACGTGGGAGTCACCGCATTTTCATTGGCTTTATGCAATATCTTCATTTTTCCAGGACTTGGACTCAGTTCCAATAATCTCATTTCTGTTTTTTTTAAGGTTCCTCAGGTGATTGAGTGGTGGGATGGCTTAGACTGTCATGGCAGTGAAGCGGTGCGTAAATTTCCGAAGGCTCTTGAGCATTGTCTCGGAGCCCCTAGAACGCAACAAAATCCTTCGGTGATTTACCTTATTGGAGACTCCCATGCGGCACAACTGGTATTCATGGCAAGAAAGGCCTTCGCTCATTCCCTGTATTCCGTAAGATTCATCAATCCCGAAGAACTTTCAGACTTCCCCCATGGCTTCATTCATAACCAGAACGTCAAAGTGAAGACCCTTGACTACATAGCGGAAAACGCAAAAAAGGGGGACTATGTCCTGATCGCCTTTCATCGCGGCCAGTTAAACGAGTCCAGAGACCAGCAGCTCCCGCTTTCTCAGACAGTTCCGCTCAATGGGAAAACTAAAAATTTCTTTCAAAATGCGTCTGAAGCTATTAAGGATCTTCAAAAAAAAGGGGTCAAAGTTATTCTAATCAGAGACACCCCCCTTATGAAGGTGGTCTCAACCAGCCCTGCCTGCCTTTTGCAGCTAAGGTTTTTTGGGGAAAGTATTTGCAGGGTTTCGAAGCAGCAGGATTTACACACCCGTTCTAGACAGGATTTTGCCTTTGATAAACTTCGAGATACTTTCGCTAATGTGTTTATTTGGGATCCTGCAAAGGCTATCTACGGTCAGAAAGAGTGGCTAGATGTCGTGGATGATACGGGGAATTATATCATGTCAGACTGGCATCACCTCAGCCTTTATCAATCAGAACTACTTTCAGAGGATTTTAAAGTTTTCTTCCGTTCCACCATGACTGTTCCCTAATTTTATGACCCGGCGTAACTCCACCTGTAGGCTGGGATGACGAAAACAAGGGTCAACCAGCGTTCTTAAATTGTTCCTGTTTTACTCCTTGGATTCCGTGTTCGTGAGGCGTGCTCGCGCTCGTGCTCGTGAACGAATTGAAAGGGTTCTAACAACTCAAAACAGTCGTCTTCTCGATGGTAGGTCATTCGAGTTAATCACTACCGTTTTTTTGTAAAGGATAGTATTCCGGATGATCTTTTAAAAATTATATTCGATATGACATGGGCTGATTTAGCGGGGTTGGTCACATTTTCGGCCACAAATTGTAGGGGCGAACCTGTGTGTTCGCCCTGATCCCGGGCAGACACACAGGTCTGCCCCTACGGAACAAAACCCAAACCAGGTGGTAAATCAAAGACCGTTTTTTGGCACCTTTCATTTTCCAGTGGACAGTCGATCTTTAACGCAAAGTCGCGAAGACGCAAAGAGCGCAAAGAAATATTTTAAAACCCTTTGCGTTCCTTGCGTCCTGGCGCCTTTGCGTTAAAATAAAGAAAGAAGTAACTATGATTAAACTGTAAACACAGTCTCTACTTTTCTGTATTTTTGAAAGGTGCCGAGGCTTGAATAACAAGTTTGGTTCCTTCACCGAAGGGATGGCGTTTCCCTCCATCTCGAAAATCATTACAGAACGCTTTGGGATGGATACCTTTCTGACCCGTCTCCGCAAAACTTCCGGATGTCTTTTCCGGAGTTTTCCGACAAAACCATCCGGGGAATGTTAGTCTATGTGGATACCGAATCTTCCGTGAGAGAGGACGTGCTGCAATCGGGTCTGTATTTGGCAGCCATCCATGATGAAGTCTTTTCCCTTGAAACTCCCGCCAATTTTACGCCCAAAACCTTCTGATGGGTCTGTCCTGGTCGCGAGACTTTCTACCGTGTTTTCTTTTTGTGGTGCGCTCGCTTCGCTTAAGCGGCACCCTACCCTAAGCACCCTACCTTGAGTGGTGCGCTCGCTTCGCTTAAGCGGCACCCTATCTTGAGTGGTGCGCTCGCTTCGCTTAAGCGGCACCCTACCCTAAGCACCCTACCTTGAGTGGTGCGCTCGCTTCGCTTAAGCGGCACCCTTTCTACAAACCCGCTAAAATCCAGCGGTTATTTAGGAAAGATGTCTAATATCTGTCGAAATCCGAATCGTTCGTGTTTTCTTCTTTCAGATGCAGATTGACACCACGGGGTTTACCGCCTTTCCTGGGAGCTGGCAGCGTTTTCTTTGCAAGGGACGCCAGATGAGTAACGTGAGGAGCCGCATGAAGGGAACGAGTTCTTTGGGAAGCAGCCGTATTCTCATGCCCCACATTAAAGAAAGCGATCGTATCTTGAAGCATTTCAGCCTGAGACGACAATTCTTCAGCCGTAGACGCTATTTCCTCAGAGGCTGAGGCGTTTTGCTGAATGACCTGATCCAGTTGTTGAAGCGCTTTATTGATCTGTTCCGCTCCTGAGTTTTGCTCATTACAGGAAGCGCTGATTTCCTGTATCAATTCAGCGGTTTTTTGAATATCGGGAACCAGTTTGATCAGCATCTCACCTGCTTTATCCGCCATTTTCCCGCTGGAAGAAGACAGGGTTGTTATTTCCCCAGCGGCGTTCTGGCTGCGTTCCGCGAGTTTACGCACCTCTGAAGCGACCACCGCGAAGCCTTTGCCATGCTCTCCAGCCCGTGCGGCCTCAATCGCTGCGTTGAGTGCCAACAGATTAGTTTGCCTTGCGATTTCCTCAATGATGGAGATCTTTTGGGTGATTTCTTTCATGGCAAGCACCGCCTCCGCTACAACTTTTCCGCTTTCTTTGGCGTCATTTGCGGATTTGCCTGATATTTTTTCAGTTTGCACCGCATTATCCGCGTTTTGTTGAATATTGGAACCCATTTCTTCCATGGAGGCGGAGGTTTCCTCAACGGCGGCTGCCTGTTCGGTCGCTCCCTGTGACATCTGTTCCGATGCCGAACTGAGTTCCTGACTTCCCGCGGCGACATTATCGCTGGCCACTTTCACCTGGACCACAACCTCGGTTAATTTAGCGACCATTTGCATTAATGCTTCAACCATGTCCCCAATTTCATCTTTTTGCTGGATCTCGATTCTCGCTGTGAGGTCACCATTGGCGATTTTCCGTGCGGCCTCAACTGTCAGATAGACGGGGACAAGAATGGCGCGGGTAATCAAAAAAGCAATGATCATTCCAAGAATCATAGCGAGTAGGGTACTTGCCATGATAATTGTATTCGCTGAAATAATTTGATTTTCCATTTTTTGCTTTTGATTGGCTCCGGCTTCGGTTGCGATAGTCGTGACTTTACGTGCGGCGTCAACCATTTGCTGATCCACTTTGTTTTGTTGTTCTATGAGGGCGATGGTGGTATTGAATAAGGTCTGGTACTGTTTCACAGCATCAATGATCGCTTGTGCCCGTTGTTGGTTTTGTACAATTTTGAATCGGTTTTTCATAACTGAGGCTAGATCAACAATCTTGTCGACCAGTTGTTTGACACGGGTCACATACTCCTGATCCCCCCTAATCAAAAAGTTTTTTTCATGTCTCCGTGCCTGTAAAATCCATTCAATGATTCGATTCGCATCCTCCGCTTTTTCCAGTTTATCGTTAATTTCCATACTCTTGTCAGTTTTAAATTGAGTTAGTTGTTCCGCACGGAGGGTCGCCGTAACTTCCTCGAGATTTCTGGCGTTCTTAACCATTTCTATGTCACTCTGCCTTTTTTTTTGTTCCAACTCCTCATAGCGGAAAACGGCGGTTTCATAATCGGCGACTGCTGACAGAACATCCTCCATTTGTTTTTTGTTAACGGGGTCTGTGGACTTTTCATGGGGTTCCTTCGCCTGTTTTCTGATATCCGCGACAAGAGCGTGAACTTTTTGAATAGAGGCTTGATCGCCTCTGATAATATAATTCTTCTCCTGCTGCCGTGTTTCCAGCATTAACCTGACGATGCGGTTGACCTCATCGGCCTTATGGACGCGATCAACAACACCTCCCAAGCCATTCCAGCCAATAAAGGCGATGATGGCGGTCAAAATCAAAATCAGGCCAAAACCGCCCCCTATTTTAAGGCCAAGTTTTAAATTTTTAAGCATACTCCTCCTTGCGCAAATTGAAAAAAATTACACCCGCAACTACAGGGTGATCATGACTAATCGTTTCAGGGAATTTTTAAGCAGCCAATTACTCCCCTCGAGAGAGATCAAAATCCATTTTTTACATCTTCTACCTCTCTAATACTTTTTCACAAGACTTCCTCCTTTTTATCAAGTGTTCATGACTTTCGTAGGCTACCCACATAAAGCGGGACAAGGTCGGTAGGTTGGGTAGAGGAACGAAACCCAACAAGCCTTGGAGTTACGAGGGGTTGTTGGGTTTCGCTAACGCTCTACCCAACCTACGTTGTCCCGCCTTAAGTAGCCCTTTCGTAACATCCCCGATAGCGAAAATCAAGGTCTGGACAAGCTTACTTGGTATCTATCTGATTCACACCATTCCAGTCTGAAGGGGGTGGTGCGGACTTATAAAGATCTGCACGTTTAATATACATTTTAGCGGTAATATCCGCCGGGAAAATGCGTAAGCATTGTTCAAAGAGTTTTGATGATTCCTCCCACTCACGGTTGCGGAAGCGTGTCACCCCTTCTTGGAAATCATTGAGGCTTTTTAGCTTCAAATCACGGATTTCTTCCGAGCCCGAATTGAAAATATCTATAATGCGAACAGGTTTAGATTTGCCTTTGACATTCACAATATCGAGTTCCCGATATAAAATGCCTGAAGTGTCTTCCAGAAGATCGAAAGTTTGAGCTGAAATGATGGTATGGCATTGATAAATTTTGGTTAAACCTTCCAAACGTGAGGCCAAATTGATAGCATCCCCCAGCACTGTGGAATCCATCCGATACTCTGTGCCGACGGTGCCAATGGTTGCGGAATCGATATGAACTCCAATTCCCACAGAGACAGGAATATAACCTGAGTTTTTCCTGTGAATATTATAGAGGACCAACGCATTTTGCATTCCAATGGCCGCATTAACCGCTCTTTGGGCTTTTTGCGCATTGACCTCTGACTCCGCAAACAACGCCATAATGGCGTCTCCAATAAATTTGTCAATGAAGCCATTCTGTTTCTGAATCGGTAAGGTCATGCGTTTGAAATAAGAGTTGAGGAAGTTCAGTGTCTCTTGTGAGGTCATGGTTTCTGCCAAACTGGTAAATGAGCGGATATCGGCAAAAAGAATGGCAATCGTTTCGTCGTGTGCTTTGCCTAACTCGATGTTTTCCAGTCCTTCTGAAGCAATCCTGTCGAGGAAAGGTTTAGGAACAAACTTTTCAAAAGTTTTGGTCATGCCTGCAATCTTTTCTGTTTCCGCAAGCTGAATTTTGGTAGTTTTCAGATCATGATAGAGATAAGCATTATACAAAACATTGGTAATATAGCGTTGAATTGCCTCCAGGTCGTTCAAGTCATAGAGTTGGAAAAAATTCTCAGGAAAGCGGTTATAACTAAGAATTCCAAGCGGAACTTTATCAAAAGTAAGAGGCAGGAGTACGGCAATATTATCCGTAATGGCTTCTTCAGTCTCCACGGATTTTGAAGTATCGAGAGAGTAAATGAAGGGTTTTTCTGTTTTCAGCACCTGACGCATGATTGAACTATTTTCGGGATTGATACTGATATCAATGGCAACGGTATAAGTTGACGCTGACAAACGTAACGCTCCTGTCACTTTATCCAGGATCCATAAATCCGCGTCTTTGATATGCAAAACCCACTGAGATAATTGGACAATGGAGTTTTCCAGCTTCACAATTTCAAGGCTGTCCAAATTGCGATAAAAAAGAGCTATTCTGGTTGATTTTAAGGCTTTAAGTTTAGCGGTATCTGCCACATTTTTGCGTTCCAGGTGCGCCAGGATTCTGGCTTTCAATTCCGCGGCAATAAAGGGTTTGGTGATATAGTCGGTTGCCAGGGTTTCAAAGGCTTCAACTTTCTTTTGTGTATCAACAACTCCCGTCAGAAACAAAATGGGGAGATCTTTATAACGGGGATCTTTGCGGACGACGGCAATCAATTCGAGTCCATTCATCTCAGGCATTTCCAAATCACTCAACATCATATCAAAAGAATGTTTGGACAGCATTTCCAAAGCGTGTTTTCCATGATGCGCTTCTTCAATCAGGAAGGTATGATCACGGTCAGATTCTAAAAAACGCCTCACCGTTTTTCGAACCTGCGCGGAATCGTCAACAACCAAGATTTTATAGTTTATTTTCATAGGAATACGTTTCGGTGATACAAATTCAACTCAGGGTAGACACTCTGTTGAAACTTATAACGAATGGACAAAAGGAGTGCAAGGAATTTACTTATTCATCTTGCACATTTATCAATAAAAAGTCACGACGGAGGACTCAATTCATCCTCAAACAAATCATAAAAAAGGTTAAGATGGGCGATAGCTTTGGAAATATATTTCGAATTACAACGTGGGGCGAATCTCATGGGGGAGGCGTCGGTGTGGTCATTGATGGGTGTCCCGCAGGATTGGAAATTTCTGAAAAAGAAATTCAGCAGGACCTGGACCGTCGAAAACCTGGACAAAGTAAACTGACAACACAACGGAAGGAAAGTGATACCGCCCATATTTTATCAGGAGTTTTTGAAGGGAAAACGCTGGGAACCGCTATTTCGATTATGGTCAAAAATACAGATGCCCGTCCTCAAGCTTACGATGAAATGAAAGATTTATTTCGTCCAAGTCATGCGGACTATACTTATGAAGCAAAATATGGACTTCGCAATTGGCAAGGGGGCGGACGCGCCAGTGCCAGAGAGACCATTGGCCGTGTGGCTGCGGGCACGCTGGCCAAAAAGTTACTTTCACAGCATTGTGGCACAGAAACTCTGGCCTATGTGGAACAAATCCATGACCTTAAAGCCAACATTGATCGAAACACAGTAACGTTGGAGCAGATTGAAAGTAATGAGGTCCGCTGCCCGGACTCCGCTGTGGCCGAAGCCATGTTTCAACGGATTGATGAAACACGAATGTCCGGAGATAGTGTCGGTGGGATCATTGCGGCGGTGGTACGTCATGTTCCTGCAGGATGGGGAGAACCTGTTTTTGATAAACTTACCGCGGATCTCTCCAAAGCCTTAATGTCTCTGCCTGCGACTCGGGGGATTGAATTTGGCTTGGGTTTTGGCGCGGTTTTGTTGAAAGGTTCAGAGCATAATGATGCTTTTATGGTCCAAGCGGGAAAAATCCGAACGAAAACCAATCATTCCGCAGGAATACAAGGCGGAATTAGCAATGGGGAAGATATTTATCTGAGAGTCGCCTTTAAACCCACAGCAACGATTAATTTTGAACAAGAGACCATCTCCCGTGAGGGGAAGTCTGTAAAACTTAAAGCGAAGGGGCGCCATGACCCCTGTGTGCTGCCTAGAGCCGTTCCGATCGTTGAAGCAATGATCAATCTTGTGCTTGTGGATCACTTCTTAAGAAACAAAACCAAACAAAACCATCAGCTTTCCTAAATATATATTAAAGTCCGGTTAGCTTTGGCATTTAGTTTGCTTCAAGTTAAGAGCGTCCTTTATGCGTGAATTATTTAAACCTGAATTTTTGGTTTCCTATGAGGCAGTACGATTTAGAACCAACAGAAGAATTTCAAGAGTCCATTAAACCGGTGCATATCGTGATCATGGGGATCTCATTTTTCTGGATAGCCTTATTCCTTCAGATATTACTGTTATCCGCATAAAAATGAACTTCGTTTTTATCCGTTTTAGCCGTGTGACTCCGTGAGTTATTTCTTAAAAAACCGTTATTGACGGGCAGTCTGGTAAGCTTCCATGAAATATTACGACGTGTTTAATGGGGATGCGGATGGCATTTGTGCTTTGCACCAATTGCGTTTGGCTACCCCGCGGGAAAGTACATTAATTACCGGCGTAAAGCGAGACACGCAGCTTCTGGCAAAGCTGCTGGAAGTTCATGACAGTGTGCTAACGGTGCTTGACATCTCTCTGAAATCAAACCAAAGCGCATTGATCCAACTGTTACAACAGCACAATACGATTCAGTATTTTGACCATCATGTCGCAGCCGCCATTCCTGAATCCAGCAATCTCGTTTGTCACCTCAATCCAGATCCTCAAGTATGTACCAGCCTCATCGTGGATGAATATCTGGAGGGGCAATTTCGACCTTGGGCAATTGTTGGCGCCTTCGGTGATAACCTCCATACTTCTGCCCAGCGGTTAGCGAAGCTCCTTGACTGCAAACCGGAACAATTGAGTCAATTAAGGGAATTGGGAGAATTGCTGAATTACAACGGCTATGGTTCGAATATTGAGGATTTACATATTCCACCAGCGCAGTTATATCAGGCAATCTCAGGTTATTCCGACCCCTTGGCTTTTTATCGGGACTCCCCCTTATTACAGGCGCTTCGAACAGGCTTTGAAGAAGATATGAGGCAGGCGGAAACGCATCCCCCCATGCTTCAAAATCAGGGCGGAACCGTCTATAAATTTCCTGCGGAAGCGTGGAGTAAGCGAGTTGCCGGCGTTTTTAGCAATAAAATCGCACAACAAGAACGTAACTTGGCGCATGCTTTGCTCGTAGCTAACGATGATGGTACGTTTTTAGTGAGTGTTCGTGCTCCCAAAGATCGCCCCATGGAGGCAGATACGCTATGTCTGCAATTTGAAACCGGTGGCGGACGTTCTGCTGCCGCAGGTGTGAATCAGTTACCAGCGTCCAAAGTGAGTGACTTCATTGACTTGTTTGAAAAAATATTCACCCAGTAACAATTTGAATTCCATGTTCAATCATAAAATAATTACTTCATCATTAAGGAGATGTTCTATGAAATCCTTTCCTCTTGTTTTAGTGAGCCTCTTGGTCATGCTGAGTTTTTCTGCTCAACTCATGGCACAAGGTATCTCACAATCCGATTATGACGAAAAAGTTAAAGAATCTAATAAAAATAAGAACTTGGCCTCAATTAGACAGAAGACGATCAACACCTTGAACAGCAAAATCGCGGCCTTGGAAACCGAGGTAAAAAATGCCAAAACCCTGCTTGAGGAAAAAGAAGCACAATATCAAAAAGTTATTGCGGAAAAAGACAACCTTGACAAGGAGTTGGGCCTCCTCAAACAAAGCCAACTTGAAATGCTTGCACGCAGTGAAGAATTAAAAGTACTTCTTGATACGGCAACCACCGAAAAGGAAGCCTTACAGAACAGCCACACTGAAAAAATCACCCAGCTTGAAGGCGAGATCAGCAAGAATGCGGATCAACTCAAAGCACTGGAGGAACAGTTAGTGCTGGCCAAAGAAGGTGAGGCTCAACGTTTGGCCCAGAAAGAAGAATTAGAACAGCAAGTGAAGGCTTTAATTCAACAACTGGAGGAAACGCAAGCTCCGATTAATATGGCGTATGCGCACTTGGCAACTTCATTAAAAAAAGAGATCGAGGCTCAGCAAATACGGTTGATCTCCCAGAATGGCCGTCTCCTGATAAGAGTGCAAGAAAATCTGCTCTTCTCCAAGGCAGAAGCGTTTATCCAATCCAAAGGCTTCAAAATACTGGGTCAGATTGGAAAGTCCTTGAAGCCGCTTGAAAATGTAAGCTTTCAGGTCGTGGGACATACCGACAATGTGAAGATTTCCAGGAAAAACGCGAAGCGCTATAAAAACAACTGGGAACTTTCGACGGCTCGTGCCATTAGCGTACTGAAGTATTTAGTGGAAGATCAGGGCTTTGAGCCTTCACGAATTTCAGCAGTGGGACAAGGGGAATATCAACCCGTTGCCTCCAATAAAACAAGTCTCGGTCGACAAAATAACAGACGTATTGAATTTGTTTTGCTGGCAAAACGCTAACCCGCAAAGTGCGGATGGGTTATATGTGTCTCATCTTATTTGCTTACGAGCAGCATCCTCAGTTTCCTTTGATTCTCGCGGCAAACCGGGATGAGTTTTACCATCGTCCTACGAGAAAAGCCGGGTTTTGGAAAGAATACCCAGGCCTCCTTGCGGGGAAGGATTTGAAAAAAGGCGGCACCTGGCTGGGGGTTACAAGGCATGGCCGCTTGGCAGGGTTGACGAATTATAGGGATCCGGGTGTCGAGTCAAAGGACGTTCCGAGCCGTGGATGGCTGGTTAGAGACTTCCTCGCCCAATCGCTGTCTGCTCCACTTTACCTGGAGCAACTTTCCTCGATCGCATCCCAATATCAGGCGTTCAATTTATTGCTGGGGGAACGCGCCCAAACTCAATGGTCTCTTTATTACTTTTCCAATAAGGCTGGAACTCCTCAAAAACTGAAACCGGGAATCTATGGACTCAGTAATCATTTACTCGACACCCCCTGGCCCAAAGTCACACGAGGAAAACAACGTTTAGCGGAAATAATTGAAGCTTCACCAACACCGTTAATCCCGCACCTGTTTGCTTTACTTGCAGAGCCAACCACTTTCGAAGATGCTGAACTTCCTGATACAGGAATTGGCTTGTCGCTGGAAAGAAAATTATCGCCTATCTTTATCTCAACCCCAATTTATGGTACTCGCGCTTGTACCCTGATACTCGTGGACTCCCAACAAAATATGACGTTCCATGAAAAAATCATTCATCCCGTTTTTAGAACACGTAAAATCTCAAAATATCATTTTTCTTTAGATCAACAACTATGCTAACTGCTGCCGCAAACTCAACCCGTCACTTTGTTTTGGGAACCAGCGGACACGTGGATCATGGAAAAACGACCCTCGTTAAAGCACTGACCGGAATTGATACGGATCGTTTGGAGGAAGAAAAAACGCGAGGGATCACCATTGACCTGGGTTTTGCCAACTATGAAGACCAGAATGGAATTCATTTTGCGTTTGTAGATGTTCCCGGACATGAAAAATTTGTCCATAATATGTTAGCCGGAGTCACAGGCATGGATGCCGTTTTGCTGGTTATTGCGGCAGATGAAGGGGTCATGCCCCAAACTCGGGAACACTTACAGATTTGTCAACTTTTAGGCGTACAACGTGGCCTTATTGTCCTGACTCGCTGTGACTTGGTGGAAGGACCGGAATACCTTGAGTTATGCAAAGAAGAAGTCTTGGAACTGGTTCACGGAACTTTTTTGGAAAACGCTCCCCTCTCCTGTGTTTCCGCGGTGACGGGCTGGGGAATGGAGCACTTGAAGCGGGAACTGGCCCGGTTGTTTTATCAATTAGCGCCCCAGGAACCCAAAAAAAACTTTCGTTTGAGCATTGATCGCTCTTTTACAATCAAAGGTTTTGGGACCATTGTCACAGGGACGGTGATGAGTGGCAGAGCCGATCTGGAAACACCGCTGTGGCTGTATCCTCAACAACAGTCCATCAGGGTTCGTGGTTTTCAGGTCCATGGACAATCCACTGCCCAAATTGAAGCGGGACAACGGGCCGCAATCAACGTAGCCAGCCTCTCCCCTGAACAAACACCAAGAGGCTGCCAAATCGCGACACCAGAGACGCTGCTGGATAGTTACATGCTGAATGCGGAACTGCAATTGCTCCAGGAAACTCCACGAACCTTGAAGCACAGAGAGCGTGTCCGCGTTTATATTGGGACGCAGGAGGTGATGGGCCGGATCATCCTGCTGGAAAAACAGGAGTTGGAAGCTGGGGATGCCACCTTGGTGCAGCTACGTCTTGAAAATAGGCTCAGCACTCGTTTTGGAGATCGTTTCATCATCCGCAATTTTTCCCCCCTCTATACTTTGGGAGGCGGACGAGTGCTTGACCCCAGACCTAATAAATCCAGACGCATTAAAGGGGAACTCAAAGATCGCCTTTACCGTTTAATCAATGCCGATGAGCTAATTCGCGGAGAAGAGGTCATTTATCTTCAATCCACACGTGGTCTGGTTCCTTCAGAGTTTTCCATCCGTACCGGGTTATCAGAAAAAAAACTCGACCGTGTGCTTCAAATACTGTTGAGCCAAAATAAAATTTACTGCGTCAATCCGGTCAGTAAACGGTATCTTCATCAGGAACATCTGCAAAGAATTGGCGATTATTTGGTCAGGGTCTTAAATAAGTTTCATCAGAAATTTTCTGAACGAGAAGGTATGAATCGTGCAGAACTCGGAGGTAAATTGTCTTTATTGTTCCATGAAAAGGAAGTGGAGCATGTGCTCCAGTTTCTGGTGAAGCAGCATCGACTGATCTTGACAGAACCCTTTTACGCACAGCCTGAACATCAAAAAAGTGTTTCCGGAGATACCGAACAATTATTAAAGCAGTGTATTCAACTCATTGAGGCATCAGGTCTTCAACCTCCGCGCCAAACCCATTTACTCTCACAACTCCCTCTTGAAAAAAAAGAGGCCATCGCGTTGTTGAAAATGGCGTCTCATGAAAAAAAACTGATTCGAGTAGCCGAGGATCTGTACTATACCCCCAGACAAGTGGAACAAATAACCGGCTGGATGAGTGACTATTTTAAGGAAAACACCGAATTGACGGTCATCACCTTTAAGGAACAATGGGGAATCGGGAGAAAACACGCGATTGAATTGTTAGAATATTTTGACTCGCAAAAATTAACCATTCGGCGAGATAATCACCGAGTTTCAGGAAAACTATAAAGTAAGAGGTCTTATGAAATGGCTTGTGCCTCAGTCCCGTTTTTTGATCAAGACGCTGTTTAAGCGAAACTATGATACGATGTCCACTCAAGCACAAAAGGTCATTGAGACCGTTGTCTTAGGGATTGATTTAGCGTCGATTCTCCTTTTACTGACCCTTGTTGTACGATGAATTTGTTTTTATTGTAGATTTCGCTTTGCATTTCTCCAATGAATTGGTTATGTACTTTACGAAGAGGGAGAAGGTTGTGTCTTCACACGTTTTTGTGATATGAACTCGAGTATGAGTATTCAAGGAAATAATTTTTCAATTAGCATTATACAAGGAGAAGAAAATGGCTCAGATTCTGGTTGTGGACGATTCCGAAGCGGTACGTAACGAAGTTAGTGGCTTTCTGACCAATAACGGGTTTTCTGTATCTACAGCGATTGATGGCAAAGATGGCTTGTCAAAGCTCAAGAGTGACTCTGAAGTGAAATTGGTGATTACCGATGTCAATATGCCCAATATGGATGGGTTGACCATGTCAGAGAAAATACGGAGTGACTTAGGCAATCAGACAGTACATATTTTAGTCTTAACTACTGAAAATGACGCGAGTATGAAGCAACGGGGAAAAGCGGCCAAAGTCAAAGGGTGGATTGTGAAACCTTTCAATGGACCCAGTGCTCTAGGCCCCATCAGGTCGATTGTTGGATAACCTCTTGTCCAATAACGAGCACCCACTGTAACTGTCCTCGTGAGTGTGATATGGGTTTTAATTCAGGGAATTACACCGTTCAGTCTAAATGTTGACTCGTTTTTCGTTAGGCTCATTCAGATAAGACGACACAGGTAAAAATTTGGCTTTTGTTTCTTCAACAATGGGGGTCACCTCTGTGTATGGGCACTGTCGAGAGATTGATTGCCAAAAAAAATAGAGCCTCTTTGGTGAAGATATTCTGTGGTCCATTTTTGCCCCGATTCAAGGGAAAAGGACTTAAGTTGGACCGTCTTCCAGGTAACTGGCTTTGAACTATTGTGATCTGAACTGAAACTTGAATGAAAAGAAATGACTTAGAGGTTCACATATTTTTTAGGGTTTAGGGAATGGGAATGCTTACATTAGGACTACTGATTGGGGTGTTTGTCAGCACGATTTTTATGCGTTTAAAATCGAGGAAACGGATAGAAGCGTTGACTCAGCAACTCGAAAATCAGTCCTATAAAATGGTTGAGAAATCTCGCTTGGCCCTAATGAAGAAAGATTTCAAGACACAACAACTCGAGTATGATCGACAAGTCCAAAAAATGAAGTTGGAGTATGAGCAAAAGCTGGATCAACTCAAAACGCAGGTGACCGAACTGCAGACCATGCTCACGCTGGGACAACAACGCCAACATTTAAGGGAACACCTTTCCTCTTCAATCGAAATGGTTGAACGACTGTCGGAGGAGGTCAACATGCTGATTGGATTGGTGACCACCTTTGAACGCTGGCATGATGGTTTATCGGAACTGAAAGCCAATAGTAAAATGATGCACAAACTGAATGAGGATTTTAAAAATATTGGTAGCCAAACAGCGATTCTTTCTCTCAATGCCAGTATTGAAGCCTCCAAATCAGGAGAAGCAGGGAAAGGGTTCAAGGTAGTGGCTCAAGAGATTTCACAGTTGGCGAGTCAAACTCAGGGCGTCTGTACGAACTACACACAACAACTGACAAAGAATGACTTATTAACCACGGCAACGTTTCAAGATACCCAGGCCGGCAGTCGAATGGCCATGAATGCCATGGATGGTTTGAAATACCTGGTTGATGATTTAAGGCGAGAGATGGGAAAACTTCAATCCAAGGAAGCTGAAAATACCCAGGAAGAAATAATTAGCAAAGTGAATAGTCTCAAGACCCATTTGGAAATGGCTTAATAAAGGAAAGCTGTGATCAGTCAATCTGCAAAAGATGCTTTTTGCACTCTATTTAACAAAGCGACCAATGAAACCTTGAACAAAGATGGCTATAAACATCAATGGATGGTTAAGATGGTTGACCGCATTGATCACATCCATGCGCGGGAGTTCGTTGTATTAACACTCTGTTCCTATGATTTTCGTGTTTTTATGACGGTCCATTTCACGTGTACCAAACGAACGATTCAATACGTTTCGGAATCACTTCATATTCCTCCTGAGCAGGTAACACGTGAAAAATTTTATGATTATTTGGGGGAATACGGAAACAATTACTGTGGAACCGTCAAACGAGAACTTCAGTGTGTTTTTCCTCATTTGGGGATGTCAACGCCTGACTTACTCGAAGAACGATCCTTTCGGTATTTTGAGCATTTAAAATTTGAGTATTCCCTTTATTCAGAAGCGGTATCTGAAAACAATGTGAGATTAACGTTTGGACTGTATGTTTGCCCTTATGGTGATTTGAATTTTATGCTTCCTGAGAAAAAAGAAGAAATTGTGAGTGGTGAATTAGAGTTTTTTTGATGGCTTTGAGTTAACGGTTTGTTACTTAGGCCCTTTTAATCGTTATTTGAATAATTTTTCTGGGAGAAAATTATGGTAGAAGAAGCTTCCAATATTATGAGCAAGGTTCTGGTTCATGAGGTTGACCGGGAACAAATGCAACAACTGAAAATTTTTTTTACAACGCATAACCTTGTCGGACTGAAGGCCGAGAGATACAGCAATATTATGGAAACGCTGGATACGAACATTGATCTGGGCGCGGTCTTTTTATGCGAATCCGCAAATAGTGAAGGAAAAAGCGGTCTTGAGATTGCGATTGAAATTCACAAAGTTCGTCCAGAACTTCCCATTATTGTAAGAATCGAAGGAGAGGAAGAGGACCTCTCGCTGGAAGCGAAACACGCTTGTGCGGGTTATTATCACGCTGGAGATACCCACAAGATTAAAGAGTTGATTGAAAAATATATTTTCAACACCTACTATCCCAGCGCGATGATTCACGGTGTTGAGGAAATTTCATTGGAGGTCATGAAAAGTCTTTTCCTCAATTCGAGTATCACCATAGAAGCCCCTTATTTGGTGAAAGACCGGATTATTCATGGAGAGCTTTTCAGTTTGATTCCCTTAGAAGGTGCTTGGTGCCGCGGATTTATGATGCTTCAAACGGAAGTTGATCCTCTGGAGATGCTTATTCGGGAAAAGAAAACGCCGTTAGATCCGACTGATATGGATTTTCGTACAATCAACGGCTTGATGGGGGAACTTACCAATATGATGTGGGGCGGCTTTAAATCCCGCTTTTTTCAGGATGGCACAGGGGCCAAGGACTACAGAATTCAAGTTCCAACGATTATCAACCACAAGCGAAACTATATTACGTTTGGAACGGATGATCCTCAACTTTGTTTTCACTGTAAAATACATGATAATGATGGAAAACTTGAACCCGTTTCCATTTATCAAAAATTCATTTTTCATTTAAACTGGTCTCCTGATGAGTTTAAAGAGCCACCGGAAACTGTGGATGATCTGGTTGCTTCAGGAGAATTGGAATTCTTTTAATTCTGTTTTGAATTTTCATGCTGGGCTTGTTGAACTTGAAAATATTTTTCAAATTCAACAAGACCCTGTCAACGTATTGTATCGCTTCAAATCCCCCTCTTTTTTTCTTGATTCAGAATTACTAATAAGAGCTCATTCATGGACAGATATGTTATTGGTATAACAGGGGCAACCGGTATCCTTTACGGCATTAAAATCTTGGAATGTTTGCGGGAGATAAAAAATGTTGAAACCCATTTAGTCCTTTCTAAGCCGGCATTACAAACAATGAGCTATGAAACAGAGTGGACTTTCAAAAATGTAAAAAAGCTGGCCAACTATGTCTATGCTAATCAAGACATCGGCGCCTCCATCGCAAGTGGTTCTTTCTTGACAAAGGGAATGATCATCGCGCCCTGTTCCATCCACACCCTTTCTGCTGTCGCCTATTGCAATTCGGGCAATCTGATTGCCCGAGCCGCGGATGTTACCTTAAAAGAACGCCGCCCTTTAATCCTGATGGTTCGGGAGACCCCTTTGCATCAAGGACACTTGGAATGCATGTTGAAAGTGACTCAAATGGGTGGGATTATCGCGCCTCCCGCACCTGTGTTTTATACACACCCTCAATCCATTAATGAACTCATGGCTCATAGTGTTGGCCGGATTTTAGACCTATTGGGTTTGGAGCATCCGTTGATGCCGCGTTGGGAAGGTGAAAATCGAAAGAAATTTCTTAAGCCTCTTCGTCATTCCGGTTGAAAGCTGATTAGAGGGTTGCAGCCGCCAGACGACTGAGTCGGCGGCTCCCTTGAAAAGGGTGAGGATTAACTTTTGATAACGGCATTGAAGGCGATCAAGCTGTCCAGGTTATGGACATCCGTAGGAAAGATCGGAATTTTAGAGATAAAGGCATTTTGTATCACACCAGCCAGCATCGACTGAATCAACTCGGTTTCATGAGTATATTGACGTTGGTGAAGTAACAGCATATGTTCCAACGTCGCAATCAGAATATTGGGCAAACTGGAATCAAGCTTTGCCTCGAGTTCAGGCGTACATTTGTTGATAATCACCCCCTTAAAGGGGAGGAGGAATTCTCCCAGTTTTTCAATGAGCGTTCTGGATTCACTCAGTTGTTGTTGATCCGGACTGGTTACCACGAGAAATGCGGTTTCGGGACTTCCTATCAGGTCTGAAACATGCCCTGCTTCGTCACGAATGGCTTCATACATCCCATGAAATCCCCCCAAAAACTCAGAAACATCTCCGAGAAAATGAGACCCGGTTAGCTTTTCGAAGAGTTTTAACGCGAGACTTCCGCCACGACTGGCTAAGGACCAACCTCGAGTATTCCGGTCTTCCTGCTCTTTAGCGCCTTCCAAAAAGAATTTCAACACCGATTGTCCAAAAAACTCCTTTAATTTCAGCGGAGCCGTAATAAAGTCAATCGCGTGTTGAGAAGGCGGTGTATCCAAAACAATCAACTCATATTGATCCTCGGAATGCAGTTGATAGAGGCTTTCCATTGCGCCGTATTCCTGTCCACCACCCATCGTTTGGCTGAGTTGTTGGTAAATATGATTCGAGAAGACTCTTTGGACTTGTTCAGGAGACTTTGCGTTTCGCTCAACAAGAGCATCAATGGTGTTTTTAACATCAAGCATCATCGCCGACATTTTTCCGGGAATTTCTTTGGGTAACGAAACGATTTTAGGTTTGTTGGTTAACTCACCAATCCCCAGGCTATCCGCCAAACGTCTCGCTGGGTCAATGGTCAGGACAATCACATTCAAACCCAGTTGTGCAGCTCGAATTCCCAAGGCTGCACTAGTCGTTGTTTTTCCAACACCGCCACAACCGCAATTGATCACGACTTTGTGATTTTTTAATATTTCATTCAGCACAGTATTTCCTCTCTATTTCAACCAATATTGCATAATCTGGGTTTCCAGCAGATGAAAAAATTCGGGATTACTCGTTCCTCCAAAAACCATGGGTAAGGGAAGCACAGGGAGTCCACAGTTTTTTTCAAGATAATCCAGATGCTCTACTGCCGCGGAATACCGATTTTGAAAGAAATTTACCGTATCTTGCACATTTTGGTCAAGGGTCTCACGATGTTTTTCGTAGAGTGCCAGCTCTTCTGTTTGTAAAGGCTTGTCCGGCATCCGATTTAGAAAAATAGGTCCTAACTCCACATGCAGTTCTTTTCGTACCACCTCACAAAATTGCAGCGTTTCCTGAATCACCATATATTCGGGCAGTGCCGCCAACACCAGGCAGGTGCGAGCGCGATCTTTAAACAATTCTTCCATTTTTGCGGTTTCCGCAGCCACAATGCCTTTTCCAAAAATTTCCCGTACTACCGAAGAAATGTTGAGCATCGTCAGCGCATGACCCGTTGAGGGCATATCCACCACGACATGATCCCATTTTTGGGAAACCCATAAAGTTCGTTGTTTACATTCCCAATAAACTTTTCCTAAAAGGACTAATTCATTGAGTGCGGGGGCCGCTTTGCGAAGGACACTCAAACCGCCGGATCCTTCAAAAAGCATAGAATAGAGTTTCTCACTTTTGAGTTTGAGCAAAACATACTCTTTCATGGCGACAGCAGGCGTGATAAAAATTCGTGACAATCGGTCATATTTGGATAAATAAGCTGTTTCCCAAGGCTCTTCAACCAAACGATTGACATGGCAAAGTAATACATTTTTGCCCCGACTTGCCGCAAGTTGAGCGAGAAAGACCGCAAGCGTTGTTTTTCCGACACCCCCTTTCCCCGATACCAAAATCAATTGATGTGAAAAGAGCGCATCCATGGATTCGAACGGAGTGACATTGATTTTAGACATAATTTTTACTCAAGTTTTGTATCGGCTTTCCGATAATAGAAGTAGCCCTCTAGGGTTCTCAACTCTGTTTCTTTGATGGAAACGAACTCCGGATCATCAGATCACCGTTGAAAAGAGGGGTTTTGTTGATAAAATTCAGTAACCTTCGTCCACACCAGTCAGTTGTTGTCGCAAAATGCTTAATTTTGAATTCTTAATTATAAAAGGCCCCTGGAGATCATGCACTTTTTTAACGCAAATAATTAAATTCAACATTAAACACTAAAGATTCAACAGGTTGAGACAGCAATCCGCTAGTTAATCACTATCCTCTAGAGGATAAAATGAAAAGTATGAACGTAAAATTAATCGCCAGCTTCTTTCTTGTTTCTATACTAACCTCAAGCTGTGCGCGTTTACAAGAACTGACCCAGCCCTTTTTAGCTCCAAAAAAAGTCATGGCTTGTGCTTCCCCTGTTATTGATAGAGCATTTAAATATTATAATGAAGCTAAAACAGGACTAGTTTTTTTCTTTGAGGAGCGGGACAGCAATCGTTTGTTTCAGGCCTACTATGCTTCCATCGACTCTGATCGGACGGTGGAAAGCGTGAGAAAGTGTGGGGATCGAGATCTAACGCATTATTATGCCATGCAAAATTTGGGGACGCAAAATCGCATTTTGAGAGAAATCATTCGCACCAATATGCCGGACGAAGATCGCGGAAATTTAATTGCAATTTATCGAGAACAGTATAAAAATGTATTGAAAAATGATTTTCAATAAAGCACCTTTTCTCGGCAATATGCATTCATGATCAGAAAAAAACAGACGGTTGCGCTCATAGGTCTTTTATTGTGGGCCGCCTCCATTTTCGCAAACCCCACCTTGGACTCCCAGATTGCGCCGTATATCAAGAAAGGCAGTGTCATCGTCGCCAATGAGGAAGAAATTGTTTATGAATACCACTCTCATCCTGACGAACTCTTAATTCCTGCTTCTATTCTCAAATATGCGACCGCGTTAGCCGCGTTTCATTATCTTGGCAAGGATTTCCGCTTCAAAACCGAGTTTTATTTACGGGCGTCTCAAGATATTCTGGTGCGAGGATATGGAGACCCTTTTCTCGTGTCTGAAGAGTGGGAGGCCATCACCAATCAACTCAAACAACGTCCGCAACTGCCACGAATCTTGGGAAATATTTTACTGGATGATTCCAGTTTTGCCCCTAAGCTCGTCATTCATGGCATTGAATATTCGTTGAACCCTTATGATGCGCCAAACGGTGCGTTGGTTACGAATTTCAACACAATTAATGTGGAAAAACTCAAAAATGGCGACCTCCGTACGGCAGAATTACAAACGCCCTTGACTCCCTTGGCTTATCAATTATCGAAAACTCTGGCCCCGGGCATCCATCGAATCAATATTTCACGGAGGGGTGAATCGCCTCTGCCTTACGTGGGCCAACTCTTTCAAGCCTTTTTGGAAAAAAAAGGCTATCACGTTTCAGGAAAGATCTTGAATCAAACACAAAAATCCTCTGATGAACTGCTTTACACTCATTGGAACGAACGAACTCTTCAAGACACGATTGCGGGTATGATGCTCTACTCCAACAACTATACCGCAAATCAATTGATGTTGACCCTGGGGGCTGTACAACAGGGATATCCCACTACTGTTGAAAAAGGCGTGCAGGTTTTGCGTCAGTTTCTGGAACAACAAATCAAGTTAACGCCTCAACAATTCCATCTCGTTGAGGGTTCAGGAATTTCACGTAAGAATCTTTTTTCCCCAAGAGCCATGATTCCCTTATTACGCGCCTTTAAGCCCTACAAAAGTTTACTGGGGCAGCTCAATGGCGTTTTTCTCAAAACCGGAACCTTACAGGGCGTCTACACGATGGCCGGTTATCTCCCGACTCCTTCTGAGCCTTTGTATTTTGTGATCATGCTCAACCAAACCCCAAATAACCGCAGAGCCCTCCTGGAGGTTTTGGAAAAAAATTTTTTAAGCACTATTTCAAAAAACGATTGAAAAAGCTGCAAGATTCGGTAGAAGGGGGGTGATGATCTGTACCCTTCTTAAAAGAATCACAAGAGCTTATGTCTCTCCTCATATCGTACATTCCACGGAGTTTTATGACACAACCCACCCCCCCTGTCTATGATGAAAGTAAAATCACAACCCTTTCCTCTTTGGCGCACATTCGCCTGCGTCCGGGCATGTATATCGGAAGACTGGGCAATGGGTCTCACCCCAGTGATGGAATCTATGTCCTGATTAAAGAAATTGTGGATAACTCCATTGATGAATATATTATGGGTTACGGTAAGCGTATCAACATTGATATCAAAGGGAACCGTGTGCTTGTTCGTGATTTTGGCAGAGGGATTCCCTTGGGAAAAGTGGTTGATTGTGTTTCCATCATCAACACGGGAGCAAAGTACAATGACGAAGTTTTTCAGTTCAGTGTCGGCTTAAATGGTGTGGGAACCAAAGCGGTAAATGCACTTTCCGATGAATTTATGGTCACCGCCTTCAGGGAGGGATCCTCCGTTTCCGCCTCCTTCCGGAAAGGCGTTTTGGTTTCTCAAGGAGAGATCCAGAAAACAGATGAAAAAAATGGCACCTTTGTCGAATTTTACGCCGACCCTGATATTTTTCAAAAATTTGCTTATGAGCTTGAGTTCATCCGAAAACAGTTATGGCATTATGCCTACTTAAACAGCGGGCTTGCGCTCTACTTCAACAACGAAAAAATCAAATCCGAGCATGGTCTTTTAGATTTACTGACAGCAGAACTTAAAGACGAACAACTGTATGAGATTGTCTACTTCAAGTCTCCCAAACTGGAATTCGCGTTCACCCATACGGATAACTACGGCGAGGAACACTTCAGCTTTGTGAATGGACAATATACCAACAGTGGCGGAACGCATTTAAGTGCGTTTCGAGAGGGCATGCTGAAAGGGCTCAATCAATTTTTTAAAGCGAATTACGAAGGCCCTGATGTTCGAGATGGTCTGATGGGCGCTTTTTCTGTACGGATTAAAGACCCTATTTTTGAGTCTCAAACCAAAAATAAACTGGGAAATACGGAGTTACGAAGCTGGGTCGTCCCTGAGGTTCGAGACGCCATTGTTGATTATCTGTATAAAAATACGGACGTCGCGGATCAGATAAAGCAAAAGGTACAGTCGAATGAGCGGATTCGTAAAGAACTCTCCAATGTCAAAAAAGCGGTTCGGGACAATGCCAAGAAAACCTCACTCACCGTTCCAAACTTAAAAGATTGCAAGTACCATTTCGGCGATAAAAGCAAATACGGCGATGAAAGCATGCTGTTTGTTACTGAGGGGCAATCCGCGGGAGGAAGCATGATCAGTTCCCGTGATGTAAAGACCCAGGCCATTTTTTGCCTCAAAGGAAAACCGTTGAACTGTTGGGGGGCAGGGCGTGAAGCTATTTACAAGAATATAGAACTTTATAACATCATGAAAGCCCTGGGAATCGAAGATAGTATCGACGATCTTCGGTACAATAAAATTATTCTCGCAACCGATGCCGATGTGGATGGTTTGCATATTCGCAATCTGTTGCTCACCTTCTTTCTGCATTACTTTGAAGGTTTGGTTCAAAGAGGACATATCTACATTCTCGAAACCCCTCTGTTTCGTGTCCGCAATCAAAAAGTCACCAATTACTGTTATTCTGAAGCGGAAAAAGAAGCCTCGATGCTGGAATTAAAGAAGGGAAAATTCATGGAAATCACACGCTTCAAAGGACTCGGCGAGATTTCACCTAACGAATTTGGGCAGTTTATTGGCGCCAATATGAGAGCCGTTCCTATCGGGATTGAACACATGCATGAAGTGAAGGAGTTATTAGAATTCTATATGGGAAACAATACGGCCGAGCGTAAACAATACATCATGAACCATCTGGTGTAGCATGCTGGATTCACTTTTAGAAATCTATCAAAAAGGAGGAATCATGATGGTTCCTCTGCTTGGCTGTTCCTTGATCATGGTGATGCTGGTTGTTGAACGGGCCCTGGTTCTTCGTCAATCTTACCTGTTTCCTTTGCGGGAAATGGAACAGTTACGAGCTTTGGTAACCGTCGAAACCAAGCGTTTGGAAACACTGAAACCCACACTCACCCACCCGGTTGGCCGTATTTTAGCCTATGGCTTGAGCATCCTTCCCGCATCCGCGGAACACTTCAAAGAAGCACTTTATGATCAGGCACGAAGAGAAAAGCATTACTTGGAGCGGGGCTTAGTGATCTTGGAAGTCATCGTTGGCGTTGCCCCCCTACTCGGCTTATTGGGAACCGCTCTGGGAATGATTGAGGTTTTTAACAAGATTTCTCTAGAAGGCGCAGAACGGGCACAAGGCCTGAGTCAAGGGATCTCCCAAGCCTTGATCACCACCGTTGTTGGGTTAAGCATCGGCATTCCCGCCTTGATTGCCTTCAACCTGTTCAGCCGAAAAATTGAATCCCTGGGTTTATTCATTGAAGAGGAAACCATGTTTTTCTATTATAAAATTTTTGGTGAAGCTAAAACCTAAGTTTAGAGTTCTTCGTGGCTACTAGAAAAACGACCCGCACAGGTTACTATTTTGCAATTATTTGAAAAACAAAAACACAAACCGGGTATTAATTTAACGCCATTGATTGACATCCTGTTTATTTTAATCATCTTTTTTGTAGTTTCTTCCAGGATCATTGGGGAAAGCGGTGTAGGTCTGGTTCTGCCCGAAAGTCAACAAGGTAAATCCACCGCGCTCACATTCCCTGTCCTCAGCATGGATGAAAAACTGCAATTCTGGCTGAACGATGTGCTTGTTACCTCTCAGGAGCTTCCCACAGCACTCCAAAAGGCCCTGCAAGGTACGCCTTCAAAAACATTGATTCTCAATATAGATAAAAGAGTTCCGCATGGAAAAGTCCTTGCGCTCATGGATCAAACCAAAACCACAGGATTCCGGAAAATCGTCTTTGGAACACGCACACCGCAGCAAAGGTAGAATGCGCCTATATTCTCATCGTTCCGCGATCTGAGATTAGGCTAGCTCGTTCACCTTAAATTGTCCAATGTAGGTTTGTAGCTGTCCTGAAATTTTCGCTAAACCCACAGCCGATTGGTTTACTTCCCGAGCACTCGCGCTTGTTTCGTTTGTGGCTTTGTTGACGCCCAGAATATTTGGCATGTTTTACAGGCCACCTAACAGGTTGACCCATTAAAACAAAAAAAAATCAACCTAAAGTAGCAAAGAGTCCTCCAGAGAAAGAGGAGACAAAACAACAAATAATCTTTCTCAACTTAAGGAGG
>JBBCAX010000249.1:0-6162 GCA_051382335.1 Deltaproteobacteria bacterium TL4 | reverse complement strand
TGACAAATAGGAAAAGTAGGACTAAAATTTTAGAGGACATCCTCTCAGGACTCTTTAACAGAGCCTGTAGGGGGGCTGAAATTTTTACGATCAATGACATTCATGTTGTATGAAAAACGCTCTCACGGCCTTTTCAGGGGGTCATTTTTTACACCGAAAAAAGTTCAAGTACGACATTTATTTTCTGACTATCTATAGTACACTGTCAGCCTTTAAATTTGTGGTAGATCGGGACGTGCCCGATAAAAACAACGTTCGCAAAAGCTGGGCATGTAATCCCAGCCTACCGAACCCGAAAAATAAAAGCTGACTATGTACTAGTTCTCTGTATCCCGGAACGAGGAGGTCTAAAGTTCGATCGCTTCCGGTTCTTCATCTCCGGATTTAACCTCTTGGTTACGGTCTTCGGCTTTATCGCAAAAGTTCGAATGTTGAGGGTCCATTAAAGGTTCTGTCCCTTTAGCAAAAAACTCTTCAAACGTATCAGCCTCCGCGTCGCAATTCACAGCGCGTCTTCCGGTTTTATAAACCTTAAAACTACTGATTCCAGAAGGTTGAACAAAAGGGACAGTTTTTAAATTTGCGGTCGCTTTTTTCATAAAATCAACCCAAATCGGTGCGGCCGCTTTGGAACCGCTTTCCTGTTTCCCCATTCCTTTAGGCGTGTCAAACCCAACGTAGACACCGGCAAGTAGCTGAGGAATGTACCCAATATACCAGGCATCAATGCTTTTATTTGTAGTTCCCGTTTTACCTGCGGACGGTCTACCGATCTCCCTTGCACGCCAACCCGTGCCCCGTTCAACCACATCTCTGAGCACATCCGTCACTAAAAACGCGGTTTCTTCCGAAACAACGGGCGTGGAACTCGGAAAATTCTCTTCCAAAATCTTCCCATTTCGGTCTTCAACTCGTGTGATGTATATAGGGGTCACTAATTTTCCATGATTTGCAAAAACGCCAAAAGCTGTGGTCATTTGTTGCAATGTGGTTGAAAAGGCCCCAAGTCCCACCGTCAGGTCGTTGTTCATAGGAGAGGTGATTCCCAGTTTTCTCGCATATTCAATCACACTTTCCGATCCCATATCTTTGACTAAACGGATAGTGGGTAAATTCAGGCTTTTGACCAAGCATAAGCGAAGCGAAATATTTCCAAACAATTTGTTGTTATAGTTTTGTGGAATCCACTTTTTCTTAAGTAAATCTTCTTCGGACCCGTCATCTGAGGCAAAAGGACTATCAATCAGCGGACTGGCCAAAGTATAGCCGGCATCTAAAGCGGCCGCATAAACAATCGGCTTAAAGGCGGACCCAGGTTGTCGATTGGCCTGTATCGCACGGTTAAACTGACTTTTGACATACCGATACCCCCCTGACATTGCCAGAACCTGTCCCGTTTGAGGTTCATACGCCAGGATAGCGCCATTGAGGATAGGCGTTTGATGGAGTTGAATCCGAAACCGCTCTGCCTTTGTATCGTAGTCCTCCAATTTCACGCGGATCACATCGCCAACACTCAAGACATCACTGAGATGCTTAATGGGAACACCGGTTTCGTCTTCATTGTTTTTTTTCACTTTCCAAGAGGCCAGTCCCTCCCATTCGAGAATCCCCAGATTTTTCCCAACTTGAACGGTCGCATACTCATCGTTGACGGCCATCACAACGCCCTTAACGATGTTTCCCAGCAATATTAGATTTTTTCTCGTAACGTTGGCAACCGCACTTTGAGAAATCTGACCCTCAGAATCTCTTTCAATTTGACTCAAGGGTCCCCGGTAGCCCTGACGTTTACTGAGTTCTAAAATCCCTTTTTGCAAGGCTTGATGCGCGGCAATCTGGTAATCCAAGTCCATTGCCAGATAAACTTTCATGCCCCCTTCATAGAGTTCTTCTTTGCCATATTTCTGGATCAGGTAGCGTCTGACGTGCTCCACATAATGTGCGGTAGCTTCTGAGGTGGAATCTTGGATTTTACTTAACTTCAAAGTCTCATTACTCGCCGCAATCCTTTCTTTTTCGGAAATGAACCCCTCAATTTCCATCCGCATCAAAACGCGGTTTCTATGAAATATGGCTTTATCGGGATCCACATGCGGCGCATAACGTGAGGGAGCAGGCAGAATGCCTACCAACATCGCGCTTTCGGCCAAAGTCAGTTGTTCCGTATGTTTTCCAAAATAGCCTTGAGCTGAGGCTTCAACCCCCTCGGCATTACCTAAAAAGATTTTATTCAAATATAAGGTCAGTATTTCTTTTTTGGTAAATTTACGTTCAATCCATAAGGCCAACAAAATTTCTTTTAATTTACGGACAAGCTTCTTTTCAGGATTCAGCAAAAACAACCGTGCCGTTTGTTGCGTCAAAGTACTTGCCCCCTGCACAAACCCCCCGGCTTTAACATTGATAAAAAAGGCTTTGAACATTCGGACAGGATCAATTCCAAAATGATAAAAAAAGTGACTATCCTCGCTGGCGATTAACGCTTGAATGAGATAAGGCGGAAAGCTTTCATAAGCGACTAAAACTCTACGATGGATAAAAAGTTCATCCACCTGGTTTCCTTCACGATCATAGATCACCGTAGGCAATGCGTATTTGGGCCGGACTAACGCATCAAGATCAAGAGGAAGCTCTTGGCTGAGGTTATATAAATAGACCCCCACACTGATCACGAATAGAACACTCAGGACCCCACCGCCAATCAGTGACCATTTTAAAAAAATTCTCATTTTTTGCATGCTTCTCTTCTAAAAAGAGTTGTTGGATTACCCTATAATTATAGGCTATCTCTTCCACCTGTTGAGTTTCAACGCGTTACGTTGATTCCCTTCTGGATGGGGGTGAATGTACGGATTTTTCATTAAATGGCAATGGTTCTGTTGATATATTTTGATGATATTGATCAAAGTTCTGTTGTACCAGTGGCCTCGCCTTTGAGCGGACTTCTTCAGATAATTGATCCAGCCCCAATTGCTGACAAAATACCTCAAACTCCAGAGGCAGCGGACGAGTGTGAAGTCCAATCAAAATTCGCTTCAGGACTTGTGCTTCCTGATATGAAAGTTCACCAACAAAGGACTCATACCCTTTTCTTGTCGGAGGTTCTGTTTCAAAAATATCAGTTGAGGCATAAGCGATGGAGAGGATCTTACATTGACAGTCTTCGTTATGAGGTAATGTTGGCGCGGTTTTTACACGAAAACTTTTTCCAAAACGAAATCCATCGTCTTTCAGGCAGGTCAACGGAGTTTGCAGACCAAGAAAGGTACGAACTTCATTTCCTTCAATGTTTGTTATTACTTTTTGGGGACGGGAGTGTCTACGGAATAATTTATTTTTTTTTATGCGCAGTATCCAATAAATCAATCCAATGGCAATTACAATAATTAAAGATTGAAGCAACATTGTTCCCTATGTCCAATAATAGAAGCGATTTTTTTATTTTCGCGACAGTGACTCGTGAGTTGTCCGTTTTTAGACATCAATTCTCCTTTGGTTTGAGAATGAGAGTAAAGTGAAGTTTTTGAAAATACAAGTGCGAACTCATATCGAATGGTTTAATTTTAAAAGCATGTCCAGGGTTTCTGAGTAAAAATGACAACTCCAGAAATCTTTTCAGAATTTTTTGTGGAATCCCTTCCTTGTAAAGTGACAGCCCGTCACCAGAAAATTAACAGCAGGAATTAATTGACAAAACGCCCAACTTCTATTACACCGAAGTAAAGACTTTTTGAAACCTTTGTAAGGTTATTTCCCATGATTACTTTTTCGATTATTTGCCAAAAACCAGAGATTGTAGAGAAGGTTCGCCATTCCTTAACAAAGGCATTTAAGGATGAAATTGAGTTTACGGTTTTGAGTGAGCCCGTTGCGATTGACTTTCATCTTTATTATGAGATGCCCCAGTATATCTTAATGGATTTGGATGACGCTGAAATACATGCGGTTGAGATCATCCCTAAAATTGTGGACGACCCTTGGCTAAGCAGCACAGGGGTTTTAGGAATTTCAGAGCATGTTGAAGAGTACATGTCCACCGTAAGAGGCGTGTTTTCTATTATTCAACCCAATCAAATCGCAACCTTGCTTCCAGGTCTGGTTCGGATTCTCTCCTCCAATGATCAACTGCTTCTACCAGGACATATGCTCCATGATTTGGGACACAATGGTTCCATTCTCATTGAAAATAAACCGGAGTTATTAGAAGCGTATTCGGAGCTCATTGCAACGAATTTATATAATCACAACTTAATCGATATTCAAACCAAGTTTGGGTTAAAGTTCAGTCTGGTTGAAATGTTAATGAATGGCGTGGAACATGGGAATTGCGCCATCAGTTACGCAGAAAAACAGGCCTGGCTTGAAAAAGGGCGAAGTATCTTACAGCTCATAGAAAAAAAATGTAAAGATCCCGCAATTGCGGCAAAGAAAATCAAATTTACCTACAACATCGGTGAGACGCGATCAACCTTCACCATCGAAGACGAAGGTGAGGGGTTCGACACCTCAAAACTCCCTGCCCCCAAAGAAACAAACCTGATGGATTTACACGGTCGGGGCGTTTATATGACACGTCACTATGTGAACGATCTTTTCTATAATAAAAAAGGGAACAAAGTTACGATTGTTGTCAATCATCTGGCGAATATTGAAAACATTGTTCCGGAAGGCTTCATTACCAGCCAAAAAATTCATTTCAATCCCGGAGACATCGTCTTTAAGAAAAACGACAAAGCGGATACCCTTTACTATATCATTTCAGGAGAATTTGAAATTATAATAGATGGTCATGTGGTGAATACATTGAATAGTACCAGCGTTTTCTTGGGAGAGATGGCGTTTCTTCTGGGAAACCGTCGAACAGCGACGGTCAGAGCAAAAAATGAATCGAGTCTGGTGGCCATTCGCGTTCGAGAATGGGTCAATGCCGTTCAAAGGTATCCTTACTACGGAATTTTCCTGGCCCGCCTGATTGCCCGCAAACTCAATGAGCAAACTCGATCCATTGTAGCCAATTCAAGTAAATTTATGATGGAATAACACGCCCCTCAGTAAGAAATTCCCCACCCTTTTTTAAAGGCAAAGTCTTGGATGGATTTGCGACTTCTGGGAGACAGTTTCTTTTTGCTCATAACAGTCTCCACTTGGATAGTTGTTGATAAAACGTCCCTCTTGAGACCCCCTCGGGGGAGACTACCACTGAAAAAACGCGGTTGTCAACATCATCACCCCAACGTCATGACGATTTTAAAGTGAGATCAAAGCGGTTCTTTGATGTGAAATTTATGTTTTGTCATCTCTGTCTAAAATCAAAGACATCCGGATCTTCTGTAATCATTTCTTCCTGGCAGGAAGGACAGGGAACCGCCGGAGGAAGATCATTTAAATCCAACTCTTCCATTTTGAGCATTCTGGTTTCTCCATCATCACAATCGTTACAAACGAATTCCACGGCAAATGAGTGGATCTTGATGCCTTCACAGAGTTCTGAAACCATATTGCATTGTTCAATAAAGATTTCAGGGCATTCCTGATATTCTAAGGATTTGCCCTTCTCCCGTAATTTTTGCATGGTTTCCGTCCATTTTTTTACGCCTAACGAGGAGATCTCCGTAATCTCTTTGAGAATCAACACCAGATGATCCTGAGCCGCGGACAACAGAGCGGAAAAATCAGATTCGGCTACGACTTTCCCTGATACGGAATACACACCTTTAGGATTAACGGGGTTGATTGCCAAGATTGTCATGTTCACCTCATTGCGTTTACGACCATTTAATTTTGAAAGGATGCGACTGTCATTTTTTATGACACAAAAATACTGAATGATTCAAATTGTTTTTTAAGTTCTGAATACCGCATGGAGAGATCAATCAAGGCCATAACTTCTGTATATTTCTTATTTTTCACATTGAATATGCGAATCCGGAGTTAAATTTTTAGCTTAAAAACCAATCCATAATGCTTTAAGATGGTTGATCTCATCACACTAACCAACTTAAAAGGAGCAAAATGGACTGGCAAGAACAACTTAGGAATGAGAATTAAATAACTTACCCATTTCCACTCCTGTTAAGGATAGTTTTTCGCCAACTGTTCAATACGTTCTCGCTGGTAATTTTTGATTTCATTTGCCAAAGGATGATCTGATTTTATCAA
>JBBCAX010000248.1:0-39526 GCA_051382335.1 Deltaproteobacteria bacterium TL4 | reverse complement strand
ATATTTTCCGAATTCCTCTAGAATCTGCTTCATGTTTCTCCTGTTTTTGCTAAGTTAATCTTTGTGGAAAAAGACAACTCTTTACGGGAGAAACACCGCCATATTCAATCCAATTCTTCTGTTTTTTCAATTTTTACATACCACTCATCTTTCGGTAGAATTTAATTTCATGCACGGGTATTGAGATATTGCCGGTGATCATTGTTTTTCCCTCACCTGCGAGCAATACGGATTTGATAAAGATTCCCGTTGGAATAATAAGGAGAGGTTCTTTTGAAGTAATTGCTCGTTTGGATAAATTATCATTCAGGAATTGAGTCATCCCTGAACTATTGGTGACAACCACTTCCCCTGGATGAATCGTATTGGGATTCACATGGGCCAGATAGTACAAAAAACAGGTTTCCAGAAACAGCAGGAAGGTCAGGAGCCAAAACACCTTGAGGTAGTTTGGCTGCTCCGATTTAAATTTTTCAAACAGTGCGGATAATAAGGTCAAAAATACGACCCATACAAAGATCGTCTTTATCAGTTGATGCAACAGAGGACGTTGCCAAGTCAAAGTTCTATCTTTTAAAAACAGACCCACCATTGACCATTCTGTCAAAGGAATAGGTTCGTAACAGATCCAGTAGAGAAATCCAGTTTGAGGATCCACGTAGTCCATAAGACCTGATTGACCCTGAGTGGCATATTCGGCCATAACTTGTAACATTCGATCACTTTTTAATTCGGCCTCAGCGAATATAGTTTTCTGACCTCTGACATAAGGGGCTACAGGATGAGCCAGAAAACGGCCTTTTCTGGAAAGAATATATCCATATCCCGTCTTTCCCATATCAAGGTCATTGATCAGAGTTTGCAAATCATACAAGGAATAATCCACAAAAACGATGCCTTTAATGATGACCTTCTGTGTAAAGGGGTCAATGGCAGAAAATGGTATCGTGAATAGCTGAATCCGCATAAAAGGATCCATATTCTCAGCGTCAGTTCGCTTCACATAATAGGGCGTTTGACTTCGGATATCCGCTGCATGGATATTGGGAACGTAGGCCACGCCCATACCCAGTATTTGGGGATTAGTTGACAGGATTGTCTGCAACTTTTCATGAATCATCGTTTGACGCACAACACCCGAAGCCAGATCATCCGCAAGTGTTTTTGCCTCAGCATATATACCTTTCATATTCGTATTGATTGCCGTACTAGCCTTCAGAGTTTCCTGTTGTACATGATCTCTGGCCGTATCGATGATTTGGGTTCGATGAGACACATAGTCGTCCAGAAAAAACAAGGCTGTCAATAAACTGACAACCGTAACCATGAACAGTTGATAAGCGGGCTTTTTACTTGGAGAATTCGTAGAGTTGATTTCCATCGACATCATAATATTGAACCGTTACTTTTTGTGAAGTGACTTGAAAGCCCACAAAGCCATTCGCGTTATAGACAAACTTACTCTCAACACCCGATGCGGTCTTTTCCTTTTTTTCTTCTGCCGAGCCGTATTGTTTCGCTCCTGCGCCACTCACTATATATTGCGTCCCTTCGCCAGCTCGTGCCAAATGGCCAAGATAGTGATCATGTCCAGAGATATAGAAATCAACATTTTTCTGCAAAAAGTGTTTCCAAAAGAGACGGTAACCTATATCGGAGTCTCCATGCTTGCCGCTGGAAAACACAGTGTGATGTCCAAAAACAAAAGTCCAGGGCTTTTCTCCCGGAATCAAACGCTGTCTCAGTCTTTCCAGCGTACTGACGTGACAGTTTGTGTTGAGCGCAAAAAATCGGGCAGAACCCATCTCAAATTGATACTCATAATTAGGCATTCTCCACATAGGACTTTTCATACTGTAAATCACTTGTGATAAGGCGTTACCGTTCACATCATGATTTCCTAAGACTGCAAAAAATGGTTTTTTTATGGGTTCGTAGATTTGTTCGAAAGCGGTTTGAAATTGAGGGTCCTGGATGGATTTAACACCTTTTTCATAAAAGTTATCGCCAAGGAGTAACACAAAATCACACCCCTGAGCCGTGCATACTTTGTCCATCCCTTTGGCTACTTTTTTTTGGTTTTCATCCCCAACACCTGTATCCCCCACTGCTAAAAATCTCAGTGTCTCAGGATCGGCTTGCTGCACATCCAAGGGGATCACATTTTCGCCCAGGAGTTCACAGCCATTTTCAACCAGTTTATCTTTGACTTTATAACCTGAAACAGTGCCCAGCACCAAGACTGCGGTAAGCAGCAGAACTTTGAATTTTTTTGAAGCTTCATTTTTCTGTCGCATATTGACCCAATGACTTTAAGTGTTTCTTTTTCCTCGCTACCCTTTTCCTATAGCAATAGCCCTGCAGGAAGTGTGCAACGTATCCTATTTTTTATAATAACTGACTGAATGAATTTTTATTGCGAATCCTTCCTCCATGCGCTACAGATCAATGAGAATGAGAAGCAGGACGGAAGCCTTGATAAGATTCTGGGCAGATAAAAGACCTTGTTAGGTAGATTTACCTAGGTATAAGCACGAATATAAATCCAAATCTGGTTCTGTTATAGTCCGCTTGGTTTTACAATGATTAGATAGGGGAGAGGACTAAAAAGGTGAAGCACCGAATCAACCGAATGATTTTCCAAGTGGATTTACTGCTCGCTCTGTACTGCTTAGTCTCTCCTATCTTATTGCAGTGAGAGGAAAGGTTTTTAAGATCGTTTACACTCGTTCAGGATGAGACCTACCCGGAGGTTCCTGTGCGGCGATTTTGGGTAATCCGCAATGATGTAGGTGTGATGGACAACGTAGTGAATAAAGATTGGATGGTGTTGACTCGTTCAACAAAAAATGGACCAGGTACTAAATTCTCACCAGAGGATTCTGTGTCGCATAGTGTGGAGTTTCTGTGCGAAAGATCAAAGAAGATTTTGAACGAATATAAAGCCACAGCTTCAATAGTTGTTATTAAAAAATTGGCACCGTAAGGATGGCCGATAAAATAGTTGCTTTAGCATTTTCTAACCAAGTCCTTCAAGGATGGACTTTTCCAGACATCGGTTCCTCACTGCAGAAAAAGTCGCGTCCCCTTCGCCTCAAGCTCCAAGCACGAAACCTTAGTTCACAATAAATTCATTTTTGGTCCAGTTATGGTTGTTCCGTCCCAGGAAACGCTGTCTCACTCCCCTTCCTGATCCTGTTCCACAAGTTCCGAAAGTTTGGTGAAATTTTTTCCTTGGATGAGGAGTTTTTGACCTGAGTGATCAGGCGCAATAGAGAGATATTCTTCTTCGGTCAAAAATCTTATAATATTTTGATACGTTACCGTAAGGTTGGCCTCCGCGGATTCAATATAGCCAAGAAAATAGAGTTTTAGAAAGGTTTGTTGACATTCTTTTACAAGATCCGAAGAGCTTGTGGCAAGAAAACCCGCTTGTTTCAGAGCGTAAACAACAACTTGAAAGCTTTCCCGAAAGGGCAGCAGAATTCTGGAAAGTCGGCTCAAGCCGGCAGCATGGTCGGGTGAGGGCTGAAAGACCTCGTTGTTTTTTTGAATCAACTTTGTCGCCAAAAAAAACGTGATGGCTTCTGCCGTTGCTTGCTTAAAGTCGAAAGAAACAGGAAACATAAATTCATAGCGGAAAAGGTGTTCAAACCTGGAGATATTTTCCAGGGAAGATTCCATGGTCTGAGGCGATTTTTGCAGATGCCAGGCTAAAACCGAAGGAATCACAAAATGATGGACTGTAATGTTTTTATAAATATTCAAAAGAATTTTGTTCTGATACCGGAAGAAATAGACATCCCCTTTGACGTCTGGCAAACAGCCCACTGAGCCTCTATCCAGCATGAAATCAATGCGCTTATCCAGATTTTGCTTGTTATCCACCAAGGTTTCCCGAGATCGGGGGTGCATATGATGATAAAGGTCTATCAGTAAGCCCACTTTCGCCAGCAATTCATGTTTACGAAATCCCTGTTTTTTTTCTGAGAGTAAGGCGGTAGAAATCAAAGGCGTTGCGGAGGTCACACAATATTGATTGATGGCATCCATCACGTCTGTTCCAATAGCATACAGCATGTCTGCCCGTTCAACGCCTTGGCTTTGATACGCGTTGACCATACCTCTCAAGGAAACGGGAGGCGCAAAGGAAACATAGACTTTTCCATAATTGATACTTAATAATTTGTGTGCTCTCAGAAAATCCCCCAAATTTTCTTTACGCTTGGGTAACCCCCCCAATTCTTTAACATAGGAAGCCTCTTCCATAATACGGTCATAAACATTGGAAACCGGCACCAGATGCAGATCCGCCTCAGGATGTTCCTCCAGATATTGTACCAGCATCGAAAGAAAACCTGTTTTGGGAGGCAGGTTTTTTCCTGTACGGGCACGTCCGCCTTCAATAAAAAACTCTAAAGAAAACTGATGATCCAACAGATAGTACAAGTAAGCCAGGAACACCGTTGAATAAAGTTTTTCGCCTTTAAACACTCTTCGGATAAAAACAGCACCACAGCGTTTTAAAATATTACCAACGATAGGAATATTTAAGTTATCTCCGGCAATAGCGTGAGGGAGCGGAAAGTTGTGTTGATGCACAATATACGAGAGCAAGCCGGAGTCCAAGTGGCTTCGATGACAAGGCATGTAGATTAAGGTCTTTCCTTGGTATTCCTGTCGGTTTTCTTCCAACCCGCGAACTTCCACACCACTAAAGATTCGGTTCCAGATAAACTTCAGGACAAACAACAGGAGATACGCGGTTCCAGGAGAGGGATTGGCGACAATTTCTTTCAACTGACTTCGGGCAGGATTTCGATGCCAGGAATACCATTTTCGCTCAACAGGAAATTGTTCCTGCCTTTTTATAATTTCAGGTGCTCGTTCAAGCTCACGAACAACAGCTCGATGCGAATAGCGAAATTCTCCAAAAGTAGGATAATTTTCCCCTTGCGCGCTTTTAAAAAAATGGGTTATCTGATTCTTGACGCTCTGATAGTGTGGTTTCATTTGGGGCACCTGTTAAGAAACGTTTGAGGTGAAACTGAGAAAGTAATGACTCTATTTTTTGAAAGGGAATGTTCTTCTTAATAACAACAAAATTTTTCTTAGTCAATAGAGGCAAGTACCCTAAAAGGCGTAACCCCCCATAAATCAACAGCAGAACCCCCACCCAGAGCAAGGCTACAAAAAAAAGGGAATACCGGATGATTAAACTGTGTTTTCTATAAAGCAGGGGTACCGGAGTATCAGCGGGAATGGGGGTGGTAAAAAAAGATCGGCGGGTAGGGTCACTATAAAACATCGGCAACCAAAATACTGAGGTTATCTGGTTTCGGAAAAAGCAACCCCTCCCAGTTCTCAGAAGGAAGCTGTTTCATTTTTTCCAGTGTTTTTTTATAAAGCGTGTGGACCGCTTCAATATGGGTTTGTCCCTGAATCAACTTTCCACATTCCCCAGCGGTATAATTATCCCATAAGCCATCGGAGGCAATCACAATTTGGTGATCCGATAACACTTTGGTTTCACAATACTCTACATCAATCACCTCTCCTGACAAGGCTTTGGTGACGACATTTCTCAGCGGGTGATTGATGATGCCTTCGGGACTGATCTTCCCTAAAGCAACCCACTCATTGAGCAAGGAATGATCATGAGTTTCATAATCAACTTTACCGCTTTTGTTAACCAAAAGGAGTTTAACATCGCCCGCATACCAAATCTCCAACCGAGGTTTGACCAGTTTTGCGATCAGAAAACACGCACCGGCTCCCTGATGCTGACATTCCGTTTTTATACGCTTGGAAACTTGTTGAAAGATACGATCCATTGAGTCGGTATTGAATACCGTGAGTTTCACCAGTGCTTCTGCCAGAAATTGTGACACTTTGTCCCCTTCCCCAGGCCCCCCCATGCCGTCAATGACACACAGCACATTGTGCTCAGGAGAAATGACAATACGATCTTCATTGATGTCTTTATACCCCACGCCTTGACTGGAAATAGCACTACAAATCCATGCTAACGATTGAACCGTTGTCGGGGAGTCAGAATTACCGTTCCCTAATACTAATGCAGACATGCTAATCAAACTGGATTGTGAGTAAAACAAAATGAATTAATACTTTGTACCATAATAAACTTTAACAGGGAAACGCAAATGGAAGTTTAAAATTTCCCCAATTTTATCCATAACCGCATTACTCCATGCCGAGACAAAAGATTCTGCGGGCACACGAGCAATGGTATACGCCTGTATTCTTTGAATTTGCGTTCCTGCCTTCACCAGTTCCTGAATGGTTTCTATATAGGGTTTCAGGGAGTCCTCTTGAAAAGAGGACTCTCCTCTTTGCATGAAACAAGACTGGATCGTGATAGGATATTTTTGACCGACTCGCTTGATATTGCTCAAAATCCGATGAAAAGGAACCTGGGTTCTCAGCGTTTCAGAAAACGAAGCTTCATCTCCCGCATCCAACTTGGCCCAGATCACCCCGCCGCCTTGAAAAAAAGCGGGGAGAACCTCCCAAACCCGTGGAAGATGAAAACACGTGGCATTGCTGATCAGAACCAATTTCAAGTGCTCCAAGTGATAACGGTCCCGCAACTGAATGACCTCTGGAACCACTTGAGGGAAATAAGGAGAGGTTGTGGGCTCCCCGTCTCCAGAAAAGGCGATATCCTTCACAGGGATTCCCTCCCAATGGCCACCTTGTTTCTGAATCTTATCCAAATACCATTCCAAATGTGAAATAATTTTCGGGAGGTTTATCTCAGGAACTTGAAACGGAGACCTCCGGTCAACCTGGCAATACACACAATCAAAGTTACAAACTTTATCAGGGTTCAGATTGATACCGATAGAGATGCCCTCCGATCGTCTGGAAAGAACAGGGTACACCAAAAGGCCTTCTGCGGAAAGACGTTCGTGAGAATCTTGGGTTAAAGGTGTTTTTTGCATGATGGGAGCTAAAAGTGTCATGAGGCGTTCTGAGACTTGGACTTACGTTTTAAGCTTAAATACTGTCTTTGAAAATAGAGTTTTAATCGCTCATAATCCGATTGAGAGATGCTGCCCAATTCAAAATCACTATCCAAGTCCTGCAACGCTAATAACAAAGAGTCCACCTCATTAAAGTCTAAAGAAGGTCTCTCCGCTAACTCATATTGATAAATTTTTTGAAAAAATAGAGGGTAGATTACAATAACAACGGTGACTATACTCAAAATCACGCCTACAATGACTATCATCGGATCCTTTGCGAATTACGAGGGAAGGAAATCAATAAACGCGGCCTCAATCAACAGCACCGTCATCAATTCCTCTCCTTATCAGTTGTTGTCAGTAGTTTTTCCGCGAACCAATGGCGTATGGATTCCTGCTCCAGCAGTTTTTCAAAACGCTGTGTATTTTCTTGAAGGTACCATGCCCCAATCAAACATTCAAATCCCGTCGCGATACGGTAGTCTTCAACCGTAGCGTGTTTGGGACAACCCAAGGGTTTGAGATTTTTCCCCCTACGATAAATCAGCCGCTCTTCATCATTCAAAAAAGGCAGTATCTCTCTCATCAACTTCGATTGAGTTTGACACCGCACCAGTCCAACAACACATTTGTGAACTTTCGACGGTTTCTGAATGACCGATAAAACATAATTCCGGCACCATAGTTCGTACCACGCATCCCCCAAATAAGCGAGTGCAAACGTTGAAGTATTGAAAAGAAGTTCACTCAATGCGTGCCTATGGTTTTGCCCATTCTTTGTCTGAGGTGCAGATGATACGATTTCTGATTATTTTAAAAACGCCATCGTCAACCACACGTTTTTCGACGATATCATTCGGACGATCGTCAGAACGCAAGATACCAAAACTGCCATCATTTCTCAAAATAATCAAGGTTCCGGGAATGGTCCGGTAGACTTGATTGGCACTCACAAAGCCTTCAGAAGAGCGCCCTCGGGATCGATCATTTTTATCATTCCGGTCATTCCTCCCGTTCTTCTCATTTCGCCCGCCTTTGTCATTACGGGTGCCTCGGAGTTTATCCGGTTGTTGAGGCTTTTTATCAAGTTCAACAACCTCTGAAAAATCGACGTCCTCTTCGGGAATTTCAGTCTCTGGCGTTTTTTCCAGGCAAACATAACGTCCTTCGTCCTCGCCCATGGAATGACTGGTTATGTGATACAGACCTCCCAGCCGATGCACCAACCTCCTGCGATAAGCGTTCATAGGTTCCAATTCCAATTGTGGCTTCTCTGAAAGAACAAAATCCCTAATGTCGCTATCCATCTTTTCTAAAAACTCTTCGTCCTCTCTGCTTAGTGCTTCTTGCATAACTTCCTTTATATTTTGAGTAGTGAATCCACAAAAGCCTTCTACTTTCGTTGAACTGATTTAAACGAATGATAGCCTCCTGTCGGGTGCAAGCGAAATCCTGAGAGATCATTTCGGACAATAGCAATGTTGTTATTGTACCATAAGCTCAAATAAGGAAGTTCCACTGCGAGAAGATGCTGAACCTTGAAATAAAGAGACTGCCTTTTTTCCAGGTTCATTTCCACGCTTCCTTGTTCCACAAGGTGATCTATCTCCGTGTTACTAAAACGAACCCGATTCCTACCAGCAGGGGGGATTTGAGAAGAGTGAAACGCTGCATAGTAAAAATCCGGTTCTGAAACGCCAACCCAGCGTAAGGAAAATAAGTCAAAATTTCCAGACTTAATATCCGCGAAAAAAGTACCCCATTCAAAAGAACGGATACTGATTTCGATGCCCACCTGTTGGAGTTGATTTTGAATAATCCGAGCTTGAGTGATTACATCCTGCTTTGTTGTGGTCTTATATTCCAAACTAAAACGCTTTCCTCCTTTAACAGGATAACCGGCCTGCTCCAGCAGTTCCGCCGCTTTTTGTGGATTATAGTCATAGGCCGGAAGATCTTTGGCATAATACTCATTCTGAGGGGTGAGTAAACTATCCGCGATCGACGCGTGATTTTTTTTGAAATGGACAATCAGTTCTTGTAGATTGATCGCATGCGCGATCGCTTCTCGAACTTTTTGATTTTTTAAGATGGGGTGTTCCATATTAAACCCAAGGTACTGGTAAGACAAGCCGGGTTCTTCCACAACACGATAGGTTTCTGAAAGCTTCCCCTTTTTGAACTGCTCCAACTTCATCAAGGGAACGGCGTTGATGACCAGATCCAAGGTCCCTTTTTGAATTTTTAAAAAACGGGTTGTATCATCTTGAATCACTTTAAACACCACCTCCTCTAAAAAAGGAGCACCTTCATGGTAATGAGGATTGCGCTTGAGAACAATCTGGGAAGGGGTGTTTTCGCTTAAAATAAAGGGACCTGTTCCCGAAAAATCCGGACCTTGTCCCTGAAAAACAGGAATGAAACTATCCAGCAAAAAGGAGGCTTGAGGCGCATGGAGTTCAAAGCGAACCGTATGCTCATCGACGACAGAGATACCTTTGATTTTTTCTTGGATGAACTGAAAAGGAGAACCCGTTTCTTTTAACATCACCTGTTCAAAACTGTTTTTGACATCCTGGGCGGTCAGGGGTTTGCCATTGTGAAAAGTAACGCCAGGCTTCAAGTAAAAAACATACGTTGTCGGTGTGGGAATTTCCCAGCGTTCCGCTAAAGCCGGAACTATTTTCAATTGATAATCCTGCTGTACCAGGGTTTCATAAATCAACTGTTGTGTGATACGCATTCCCTCCACATCTACCGCAAAGCGAGGATCCAGCGTCTGGGGTTTGGATTCAATCCCCACTACCAGTTGTCGGGAAGGAGCCGCAACGCCACTTTTGCTGCACAGACCCAGCAGCATCAATGTGAAAATCAGTAATAGCGACGTCTTCTTAAAGAAAACAATGGTGAGGTTACGATTCTTTTCGTTCATGAATGAATCTACTATTTATCTAAGGATGTGAGGAAAACCACAGTAACTGGAAAGGAAGAGCGTCTTGGTGTCAAAACCCTCGACAGGCCCATTGGATAGGTCCTGAGGGTCGGTTTGTAGGTCTCATACCATCCTGCCTATTTTTTTTTTCAGTTGCTTCTTTTGACTCAAATGATACGAAAAAACAAGTCCTGGACAAATAACAAAACTAAACACAAAAACACTAAAAACAATAGCCCATGACATAATATTCTCTTCAATACGCTGTTCGAATTAAACAATTAAGGGTGCCTTTTGAATCCGTCCGCCCCCTGTATACACGAATCTGAAAGACATTTCCAGAGTTATTCTTGTTCCCAATACTTTTAATGTTCCCGGTTTCCTGATTTAACGCTGCTCCGCTTCCAGTATTTTGATCAAGCGGTCCGGATATTGGTAATGATGCCATGAACCCCTTCCCGAGTCATTTTAGCCTGTCTTTACGCTTATCAACCGTCGGGGCCATCGTATGTGTGAATCCCCTCTAATATGGTCCTGAGGTATTTGTGATCCCACCCTGCCATAAGTCTTTTATTTCTTTCTACGTTCGGCCCTTCACCCTGTCCAGCCCATTACGACAGGCGTTTGGCACCTATGGCTTCGGCTAACTTCTGTCCAGTCACCTCATGAGTTGCCCCATGAGACGCTGAGTGATTCTCGCGATTTCGCCCTTGCCTTTCGCTAATAGTTCATGGTACTCCTTACCTTAGGAACACGGTTTGTTCGCTGTTTGCTGGCTGGTTTCCCGCCAGTGCTGCATGATCGGTTCCATAGCATTGAAAGCCAGTGGCTTTCCGGGGACTTTCACCCCCTCAGATCACGCCCATGGGCATAAGCGGCTCCACGCAGACGCCCAATCCTACGCTGTTTTTGTGAGTTTCGCTGCGCTACACTCTACCACAAAAACCGCTCCGATTTGGGAGCAGGTGAGCCGAGCGTTGGAGTGGGGTGATAAAAATACACTTGAAAGATAATTATTTTCTTCTAAAAGCAGTGCTCTCGTTTTTGTCTCCGTGAATTGTGCTCGTAAACGTGCTCGATTCCTTTCAATTCGTTCACGAGCACGATTCACGAAATCCAATGAGTAACACAGAAACAATTTAAGAACGCTAGTTGACCCTTGTTTTCATCATCCCAGCGTTGGAGTGAGGCTCATCATTAACATTAATGCTATAGAGAAAATGAAACTATTAGACAAAGATCGACAAATCGCCAGGATGTTTCGTGACCGATTGAAACAGATCATCCCAGTTTTTGAACTCAAAGTATTTGGTTCCAGAGCAAGAGGGGATTTTTCAGAAGACTCGGATCTGGATATTTTTGTCAAAACCGAAAGTATGAACAACACTCTTCGTTATCAAATATCAGATTTAGCGTGGGAAGTAGGGTTTGAAAATGATCGTGTTATTGGAACCTTCGTGACTACTGTAGCGGAAATACAACAAGGAGCGCAAGGAGCCAATCCGCTGATTGCGCAAATAGAAAAGGAAGGAGTTGAGGTGTGAATGACGACCAACTCAGTTTATTGATACAACATCGACTTTCTCAGGCACGAGACACATTGCGAGAAGCTCATATTTTGCTGGAAAAATCAGCATTTCGAGGAAGTATCAATCGTTCTTATTACGCGATGTTTTATGCGGTATCCGCATTATTGGCGACCAAGGGGTTAGGCAGTTCCAAACATAGTGGTGTGATCAGTCTCTTTGACAGGGAATTTGTCAAAACAGGTGAATTTCCTAAAGAATTATCCCGTTTTATTCACCATGCGTTTGATGAGCGTCAAAGCAGTGATTATGATGAGATGCTTGACCCCGATAAATTAAGGGCAACACAGATAATGAATACATCGGCTAGGTGTTTGCTTAGTTGGAATGGAAAGCTTCTAGCGGATACTTTTTACTACAACAACCTCACAGGATAAACATTTTTACAGACATTCTATGGAAAACGAACGATACAATCCAAAAATAAAGAAACACTCAAAAACCATAAAAAAGCGATTAGTTTCTTTCAATCCCAATATTTCAGCAAAAAAAGCAATTGAAATCCTAAAAAAAGCTAATGTAGAAAAATACGCACTAATTGGTGGTGTTGCAATGTGGGTTCATATTGAAGATGAGACGATCCACCAATTCACTAAAGATATTGATATTGCTGTTCCCTATAAAAATATTGAATCTATTGAGCAAGCCATTAAGGAAAGCAATTTACATTATATGCATCTTAATATTGGAGGACTTGGTATCAGAGAAAATGAAATTTATATTGATTTCATAGATAGACATATCCAGGTAGAACAACTATTTTTAGAAGCACTGGAAGCCTCTACACAAAATGTGGAAATCGACGATGAAATTCAGATGCCTGTGGTACCTGTCGAATACCTTATTGCTATGAAAATGGTTTCAGGAGAACCTAAAGATGATATTGGCGTAAAACATCTTCTGAAAAATGTTTCAATAGACTATGAAAAAGCCAAAGATATTACTGTCAATCACCTCGGAGAGGTGACTGGTAACCGACTAGATGTGTTTGCAAGAGATGTTGGATTACTTCCAGAGTTAAATGAATATTATATCAAGTAACAATTGGTGTTTATGTGGGTAATTGTTTCACTGTGCAGCCGTTAGAGGTAGGTTCTAGCCCAACTCGGCGTGGACAGTACGGCAGACCCGCGCTTTTTTTCGACAAGTTATAGTAACTCGTAAGGACAGTGGCTTTTTCAACGTTCACCGTTGGTCTGCTGCTGTCACGCAAACGTTGGCATCCTAAAACGTAAGTTGATAGCCATTTCTGATTAATGAAATAAAGTTTCTACCTGTGCAAATGAGATATTAGGTGTTAGCGTTTAGGTCTTAGCTGGTGATTACTTGCTTTCTGAGCAGAGCAAAATGTTAAGTGCCTTGTCATCCATAAGGTTCTTTTATTTCACTCAGGGGTATTGCTCTATAGCTCTGTGATTCGGTGGCGAAGTTCTTATTATCGGGGTCTTTGAGATTTTTCCACCAGGGCATTGAACAAATTTTGCTGGAGGGGGTCTTCTGCTGCTGTAAGTTCAGGGTGCCATTGTACCGCCAGTAACCAAGGGTGTGACGGAAGTTCTACCGCTTCAATAATGTCATCTTCAGCAAAGGCCACGACTTTCAGGGGATCCGCGACTTTTCTTAAGGCTTGATGATGCCAGGACATCACCTTCAGTTGAGAGACGCCCAACGTATTTGCCAGACGTGTATAGGGAAGGATGCGAACTTCGTGAGCAACAGGTTCTACAAGCGGAGCTCGATGCAAGACTTTTTCACCTACTTCATCAGGAATGTGCTCAATCAGGGTTCCTCCCAAAGTGACATTTAAAACCTGGGCTCCTCTACAAATGCACAACATCGGCATACCGGAATTCAAAACCCACTGCGTAATATCCATTTCGGATTGATCTCTTCCATGGTCAAACTGGTACATGGTTTTATGGTGAGTTCCACCGTACCGATTGGGGTGAATATCACCACCTCCGGTCAAAATCATGCCGTCTAATACTTCCAATATGCTGTGAAGATGAGGCTCTCCCGGAACGATTAAGAGGGGGATGCCTCCGGCTCTTCTAACGGCTTCGACATAAACCACGGGTAACGTATAGCGTTGTTTCTCATTGCAACCATAAGTTGTGAGACCAATCAGGGGCTGTTTCATGCGGGACCTATATCCTTTCAAAATAACGTTTCCGTTCCCAGTCGGTCACTACGTTGTCATACGCGCTCTGCTCCGTTTTAAAGTGATGAACATAGTGCGCAACGACCTCCTCACCGAAGGCCTGTCGAACAAACTCACTTTTTTCAAATTGAGCGATGGCTTCCGTGAAGGTCAGTGGAACGCGGGGTAAGGTTTCCGCAGTATAGACATCCCCCTCGAAAATAGGCGGAGGATTGATTTGATTTTGAATCCCATCCAAACCTGAAGCCAAGGCTGCGGCGTAGACTAAATAGGGATTACAGTCCGCACCTGGAATTCTACATTCAATTCTTAGACTATTCCCCGTACCTACAATGCGAAATCCGGCGGTTCGATTATCATAACTCCAGGCAATCCTCGTGGGCGCCCAGGACCCCGCCTGATAACGTTTGTAAGAATTAACGGTTGGAGCGTAAAATACCATCAACTCAGGAGTATGCGCCATCCATCCACCTAAAAACCATTTAAAAATATTAGAACATTTTGCCTGTCCTAACGCTTGAAAGCCAGCGAACGCGTTTTTCCCCTCTTTCCATAAACTCAAATGAATATGACAACTGGAACCGGCATCCTCGGTACAGTACTTTGCCATAAAGGTCACGCTGATGCCCATGGTTTCGGCAATTTCCTTCATACACTGTTTGTAAATTGAATGACGGTCTGCCATGGCCAGCACATCCGCATAGCGTACATTGAGTTCATGCTGACCTATTCCTGTTTCACCTTTGGAATTTTCAACAGGGATGCCCGACAATTTTAAATGTTTGCGAACGGCACTGTTATAGGGTTCAACCCGCATGCCTTGCAGTGCGTGATAATCCTCACTATACCAACCCGCAGGTTGTAAGGACAGATAGCCTTTTTGATAGGCTTCACGGTAAGAATCATTAAAAATATAATATTCCAACTCGGAACTGGCTTTTGCGGAATAATCCAGGGCTTTTGCCTTTTCTATTTGAGCTTTGAGCATTGATCGGGGAACATGTGGCGGAAAATTCTCATTTTCATCTTTTAAGTCACAGATGGCCATCGCCGTTTTGTCCAACCAGCTTGCAATCCGTAACGTACTTAAATCAGGGATGAGACGATAATCCCCGTAACCGCGCTCCCAACTCGCGAATTGATAGCCCTCAACGGGCACCATTTCCATATCAACGGCCAGCAGATAATTGCAAACATGCCCCCCATGAGAAGCCGTGTCTTTTATGAAAAATTCCGCGTCAAAACGCTTCCCCATAAAACGACCATACACATCAGTAAAGACCAGTAAAACGGTTTCAATTTCGTTGGATTCTACCATTTTTGAAAGCTGACTGAGCGATAACATTCCTTTGAGTTCAGACATTGTTTTCCTTTAGTTATGAGTGTCATAAAGAATAACTGTGTTTACTTTTGGAGAGATTACCCCCGATATTGAATGGCCAGTAACGTAATATCGTCATGAGCTTTAATTCCATTCGAAAATTTCTGGAGATATTTCATCAAATTGTCACACAACACATCTAAGTCCAAGGTGGAATTGGCTTGGATGAAATCAATCAACCGCTCTTTACCGAATTCCTCTCTTTGAGCATTTTCCCACTCAGTGAGACCATCCGTAAACATAAAAATCCGGTCCCCTGATTTTAGCTGATATTTGAGATCCACAAAGGGTGTGATTTCCTCATCAAACATTCCAATGGCTTGAGTTCCCTGGATCAATGCGGTCACTTCACTGGTTTCTGGATTCAAAATGAGTAAGGGCGGATTACCTGCCGCACAAAAAGTTAAGCGTCCATCCGGAAATATTTTGACCAGGGAGGCACACATGTAATTTCCATCCGGGATACGAGCAAAAATAAGTTTATTCAATTGACGGATCATAATGCTGGGCGCCAGAATTGGAAAAATGGTTTCAAGCCCCACTTGAATCATCATCGTTATGAACGCGGCATCAATGCCATGCCCTGTCGCATCGCCCAAGAAGATATTAACACTTTGATTGGAGGCTGCGGAGACGTCATAGGTGTCGCCTGAAACTCCACCAAAAGGTTGGTATATTTTGCATATTTTTAAAAAAGAAAGCTCAGGGAGCGGCTTGAGAACAAACTGTTGCGCACTGGCGGCTAAATCCATATCTTTTTGAAACTGTTGATTTTGCACCGCAATCTGATCAAAGGCCAGTTTTGCCGATATGGCGGCACGAATCCTTGCGCTCAGGACGACAGGGCGAACAGGCTTATTGATATAGTCGGTTGCTCCTGCATTAAAACACTCTTCCAATACGTGTTCACTGACTTCTCCGGTCAACATGATTACAGGAATATTTTGATAAAGGGGATGCTCTTTAATTTTTTTTAATAAAGTGAGGCCGTCAATCATCGGCATGTGGACATCCATCAGGATTAAATCATACAATTCCACATCCAAACGTTGAAAAAGAAACTCGGCTCTGGGTAAAATACCAGAATGATATCCCAAGGAAGTCAGCAATTCCTTGACTTGTTGAAGCACATGCGGATCATCATCAACGGTAAGAATACGTGCGTGCGTTGTGGTGTCAGCCATTTCATTCAGGGGGTGAGAGTGCAGAATCATAGGCACAATTCATCAACGACTTGTATTAACTTTTGAATATCTTTCTTGGAAAGGTACGCATCCGCATGAACTTCTGAACATTTCAACGCCATTTGTTCACTGATCATGGATGACAAAATAAGAACGTGGACTTCAGGCACTTCCGCTTTAATCGCCTTGCATAAGGTCAGCCCATCCATTCCTGGCATTTCAATATCGGTAATAATGATGATTAAATAATCCGTAACCGGTCGATTTTCCTGTCGTGCTCTTGCAATTAAGGCCTGGATGGCAAGGTAAAGGTGTTTTCCATTTTCGAAGCTTTCAACATCCGTGTAATTGGCCTGTTTCAGTTTCTTGGTAATTTGGGTTCTAATTAATTTGGAATCTTCCGAAACCATAATTTTGATAAGCCTTCGTTGCTCTTGCAATTCAGGAACTGCCGAAATGTCCGGGGTGTCTTCAGCGTCGTCCGCGGCGTTGGCCCCTATTTCACGAACAATCTTCTCAAAATCAAGCATGATGACTTCGTGATTGTCAATGGTAACGATTCCCGTAACTTGTGAGACGGAACCGGCTGTTAAAAGAGGAGAAGGCGAGTGAATTTTTTCCCAACTGACTCTATATATTTGATCCACACCATCAATAAGGAAACCATTTATTTGCTTGTTAAATTCGGTAATCAGCACAACCTGTCGGTATTCTTTTGACGCCACTTCCTTTTTATGGATATGTGCTTTAAGATCGACTAACGAAATACAATTATCTTGAAACAGAAGAGTTCCTAACATTGAAGACCTCGGTCCAGGAAGGTGGGTAACGTCTTCAGGCTTATAAGGAATAATTTGTAATACTTTCAAAGCGTTAATTCCAAAATACTGCGTTCCCAGGATTATTCCCAAGACTTCGAGTTCATTGGTTCCTGCTCGTAAAAGGATACCTTGGTCTTCCATAAGGACTCATCAATAATGTTTGCAGATCCAGCTTGGCCTTTTTTTTTGAAGTACTTTGGCGCATGGTAAGTTCGGAGAGAGGGGTGTTGAATAGGAATCCCCCCAGATCAAGATGACGCTTCAAGTATTGTACTTCAAATACGTTTAATAAGACGCAAATTCAAGGTGTTTCTGAGAGAAAGGCATGGAATGTTTGCCTGGGGATTAGATCTCTCTAGGTGAGCTCAGGTGTCTTCACTTTAATGGGTCCCAAAATTTGCTTTAACCTTTGTTCATCATCATCTGAAATCACCACAAATTCCAAACCTGTTTCCCAATAGGGGCGCTGATTAAAAACATCGTTTGGAATTTGCCAAACCACTTGACACCAAACTTTATGGGGTTTCTGATCCAAAAAATCGTCCAGGGTTTTCTGCGGCAGGAAGATCTCAACATTAACCGTATCCCCTAATTGAAGATTATGGGAAGTATCCAACTGAATGCCTCCTTCTGAAATGTTGCGTATGATTCCAGCCAGTTGGAGGTCGGAGTGTGTCTTAAATAAATTGGCAGGAGTATTTAAGACATGCCTTGGCCAATGGCGTCTGATGCTCTGATCGATGAATTGATAATTTTCAGGAGTCACGCCCCCCCATTCTTCCAAGGAGGGAGGATATTTGCTGTAATAATGACAGCGTTTTACATACTCCAACGCAACTCGGTCACTTGAATGAACATCCAATACTTTTAGAAAATACGCGAGAGCCTCCTGGAATTTTCCCACTTTGTAGGTTTGTATCCCCTTTGAAAACATAGACTTGGTCTGTTCTTTTTTCTCACGAATGTCTTCTCTATCCGCATCATAAACTTCATAAATCCTGGTTGCGTTCGATTTGCCATGCACTTTGACCGTATCAATTTCACGAATTAAAAAGTGATCCTCAGGTAAGGCATCGTAAGTATATTGTGAAATAAGAATCCGGACTTTGTATTTTTTCGTCAAGCCTTCCAGTCGAGAAGTGAGGTTGACATGATCGCCGATAACAGTTGATTCCAAACGATTGGCAGAACCTAAGGCTCCAATCATTACCGTCCCTGTATTAATTCCCATTCCCACTTTAATAAAGGGCCGATGCGTTCCATCCCGGGTTTCATTGTAAGTATTGATGGCCTGTTGCATATCGACCGCGGCTTGTACCGCTTGAACGGAAGAACTCTCCAACTCAAACAGCGCCATGATCGCATCACCAATAAACTTATCAATAAAACCGTGATTTGCGGTGATACAAGGTTCCATCAAATGGAGGTAAGTATTTAAGAACTCAACCATGTCCTTAGAACTCATTTGCTCACAGAGCATCGTGTAAGAACGAATATCTGAAAACAAAATAGTGAGTTTCTCCTCTTGCACTTCGCCTGGTATGATCTGGTCCTCTGAATTCTGAATACGATGTAAAAATTGTCTAGGCACAAACAACTGGAAAGTTTTCGAGATTCGTTCCAGTTCACGATAAGAACGCTGGATGGCTTCTTCTGCGTTCTTTAATTCAGAAATATCTGTGATAAAGCCTTCAATACACAGAAGTTTTCCCTGGGTATCAAAAACACCACAACCTTGATTCCAAACCCACTTCATCCCTCCTGATGCGGTGACAATACGATAAATGCATTGAAAATGTTTTTTTGTCTCAAGTGCCTTCTGGACTTCGCTCCAAATAAAAGCCTGGTCGTCGTTATGAATCAAGCTCCCAAAAGAAACAGCGAAGTTTTCAATCAGTTGCGAAGGATGATAACCTGTTAATTTAAAGCACCCTTCACTGACAAACCTCATAGTCCATTCGGCTTCATTACGACAACGATAAACCAAGCCATTCAAATTGCCCATCAAGGTCATGATGGTACGCTGCCCCTCTCTTAACTCCTGCTCTGTTATTTTGTGTCGTGAAACCGCTTTCTCCAATTTGAGATTAGCCTCGAATAGCTGTACTGTAACCCCTTTTGATTCTGAAAAAAGGGCCGCCAGCTTATTGGACATCTCGGTGATCGTTTCAGATAAAACAGATAACTCATCCTGATTGTTCCAGTGTTGAAGAGCCGAAGAGGTTTGCGGATCAAAATTTCCTTCGGAGATTTCTTTTAAAGCATGAAACATTAAAAGAATACGTTGTTTAATGTTGTTAATGATCAACATGCCAACGAATAAAGTACAGATTCCACCAATTACAAAGATCCCCAAGTACTTAAGATAATCATTCAAACTGTTTTCCCGCAAGTGCTCAATCTGAGCTTTTCGGTCATCAAGCAAGTGAGTTTCAATGACTTGAAAAAAATTACGTACTTGTTTTTCTTGCAGGTACCAAGCTTCAGGATCGATTTCCAAAGGCTTTGGCGCCACATTTTGCAGCGCAAGCATTTGCATCCGATCAAATTCTTTCATGAAAGGTTTTTGTTGGAGTTCCTCTTGATAAGAGTGCCCTTCCGCAAACAAGGAAAAGAAGATCTCACGCTGCGCTTCTTGCTTCAACAATAGCGCTTCCAATTGACGATAAGGGTGTTCATCCATTCGCCCCAAGGCATAAGCATAACTGAGTATCGCCGCTGTCTCGCCATGAAGTTCCTGCATGATTAAGAAGCTTGTCAAAGCTGTCCTGTTTTCTTTAAGTTCAGGAAAATTAAGATCACTGGCTGAAGGCGCAATATTTTCTATTAAAAGCTGATTCAATCGAGTATAAAACGCAACTATTTCGTCAAAAGAACCTTGAAACCGCAAAAGAGCACTTCGATGTTTTTGAATTTCTTTTAACATTCGCATCACATTGGAAAATAAGGAGAATTTTTGAGGGATCGGAAGAGGCGGTAACGAGGCTGTGAATTCAAGTAAATCCTGCAGTGCACGATCCGTGTTAGCTTGTTGAGAAACGAAATTCTTTTCGAAAAACTGACCCTGACTCCCGAGGAACCCTGAGGCAAAAATTCTTTCAGCATGGATTTCCTGAATCAAATCACTAACTTTCTCAATATACGTGGTTTTGTCTTTTAACGTTTCAATATCACGCCGGATTTCATATTTCCTGGAGATTCCCTCCATAGAAAAGAACAGCACCCCGATGACAGGTAACGTCAGCATGATCAGGAGCTTATGTTTAATTGAAATACGATTTAAAAACATAGACAGCCTTTAGGTTAGGGATTCTTGAGCCAAAGGTGGATTCTCACTCATAACATCTATTCCCCCAAAATTTCCCGTACCGCCGCTAAAAGTTCATTCAATTCCAAAGGTTTTGCGAATGTTTTTACGGCACCAAAAAAATAATGGTTGGTCTTTAAACTTTCGAGTAATTTTCCTCGTCCGCCTCCGGAAATAGCAATAATATTTACATCTTGGAATTCTCGCCTCAATTCCATAATGAGTTCCAACCCATCTTTTCCGGGCATGAGAAGATCCGTTATGATTAAATCGACGGGCTGATCCCGAAACATTTGTATCGCTTCTTCGCCGTTGCTCGCGCAAATTGTCTCATACCCCTCTCGAGTTAATTTGAGAGTCAGCATCTCCCGAACTTGAGCTTCATCATCGACCACCAATATTCGTGACATAATTCCTTTATTTTATTCTAATCATGGAAAACCAAGCCCCTAGGGACGTGGCTTTTTTATTAAATGGGCGTCCAATAAGTACCTGATTTTAGATGAAAGTTGACTCATTTCAATCGGTTTTACTAAACACTCTTGAATTCCTATTTGTCTTAGATACTCGGAACTAACATTGTGTTTGTACCCGGTCAACATCATGATAGGAATATCAGAACGTATCAATCTTATATTTTCGGCCAATTGATTCCCACTCATCTCAGGCATCATTTGATCGGTAATCACCAAATCGAATTGATCCGGTTTTAAACGAAAGAATTCCAAGGCTTCCATGCTACTCATCATCGCAGTGACATGGTACCCAAGCTCACCTAAGGCTTGGCTGAACATAGTCACCAGCAATTCTTCATCATCGACAAACAACAAACGCTCGGTTCCACGTGAGGTCAGATGGCCGTAAGCACCCTCTTCATTGCCAGTTTCCACTAATGGGAAATAAATTTCAAAAATTGTACCTTTTCCCAGTTCACTGTTTACGGTGATGGCGCCATTATGTTTTTTGATGATCCCATGCACGATGGAAAGTCCCAAACCTGTCCCTTCATTCACTGCCTTTGTGGTAAAGAAAGGATCAAAAATTCGATCTATAATGGCGGGATCAATCCCTGTGCCGGTATCCTTTATTGAGAGTTTCATTGCGGGTCCGGCATGGATATCATGAAGTATCGCAAATTCTGATTTAATGACCACTCGTTTTAATCCAATTTCGAGAATGCCGCTGTCCTGCATGGAAGCGCGGGCGTTCAAGCATAAGTTCATCAGGATTTGTTGAACCTGTGTTGAATCCGCTAAAATGTGTCCACTTTTCGTTTCTAAATCCCTTATTATCTCCAAGGTCTCAGGAAAACTGGGGCGCAAAAGCCGAATACTTTCCTCAATAATGGGTGTGATTTGAATGAGTTCCTGGTGCAGTTCGGCATCCTGACTGAAAGAAAGGATTTGAGCAACCAGATTTTTCGCGCGTTTTCCTGCAATAAGCGCTTCCTCCAAGTTTTTTCGATTAAGCGAGCCTTCCGGGGTGTCATCCCGAACCATTTCTATATAACCCAGCATTGCAAATAAAAGGTTATTGAAATCATGAGCAATGCCTTCTGCCATAGTTCCTAACGCTTCCATTTTTTGGGATTGACGAAGTTGCTTTTCCAACTGGACTTCATAGGTAATATCTCGTTTTACGCCAACAAAATTGGAGATATTCCCCCGATGATCACGAATCGGAGAAATCGTCATTTCTTCATCATACAAGGAACCATCTTTTTTTCGATTGATGATGCGCCCACTCCAAACTTTCCCCTGTGCTATGGTTTCCCACATTTCTTTGTAAAAAAAACTGGGTTGTTTGCCACTTTTTAAGAGTCTGGATGTTTGCCCAAGAACTTCACTACTCGTAAAACCACTCACTTTTTCAAAAGCGGGATTCGTATATTGAATTCTGCCCTTCTCATCCGTGATGACAATCGCTTCAACCGCCTGATCGATTGCTGTAGCTAAACGATCGCGATCTTTCTCCATCTCCTGGCGCATCATCTCTGATTCCGCGCGTGTCGCGAAAATCTTTACAAACGACTCAATGTCACTGGTGTTCTCCATGGGATGATCATGCATGACCGCAAGGACCCCCATCATTTCGTTTGAAGAGTTCAACAGGGGAAAGCTTAATAAACTTTCGATATCTCTTGTTTTTAAAAAAATGGAATCGGGATAATGGGATTGAATCCCTTCAGGAAAAATAAAAATTTCGGGTCGATCTATCTTTTCAAAAGGAGATCCCTTGATATCAAAGGTGATGGGCTCCGCAAAGAGTTCCCCTGTCCAAATTGCCAGCATTTGCATTTGTCTTGGATTCGCTTTGTCAATTTTGCCTACAAACGCACATCGGATTTCAAGCGTTAAGGAGAGTGTCTTGACCAAGGACCGAAAGAAATCAATGCCCACATCAGAGGAGGTTCCTTCAACGATTGCCTGAAGAATTTTTCGAGTTTGCTGATTCTTCAAACTTTGTTTAAGCAGTGAATCTTTATCCCGATTCAGTGCTTCAACACGTTCCTCAAGCTCAATATTTGTCTTCGATAAAACATTTTGCATTGAACTGATTGCGGACACATTTTGAGCAATACAAACCCCTCTTTCGGTTTGCGTCACTCTATCTTTTTCAACCCTGCTTGATAAAAGAATAGGAACCTCACTTCCATCCTTGGCTACGTATTGAGCTCCAACGTTGATGATACATCCCAACGCAAAAATATCTCGATAGCTCGCGTATTCAAAAAAATCTTTTTTCGAAACAATCATATCAAAAGGTTTTTGAATCAATTCTTCTCTGGTATATCCCAAAAGGTCACAAACCAATACATTCACATCCAAAATCTTACCATCTTTTGAAATGGTAACGACCAGATCTGTCATTACGGTGACTTCGTAGTTTTGAGATTCACTCATCATAGACTCATTTCTTCATGCAAACGATGACGTTTATTGGGCTTCTTGATTTTCGACAAACTCAAGCAACTGAAGCGTAATTCTGACAAAGTCCGCTTCGGTCACAATCCCTACCAGTTTTTTGCCCTTGACCACGGGGAGGCAGCCAAATTTTTGATCTAAAATCATTTTCGCCGCGCTTCGTAAATCAAGCTCTGGGCTTATCGTTTTAATCCCAACATTCATGACATCTTTGACAGCAATACTGCGCTGAATCGCTGCGAGTTCTTCCTCTGAAATACCGGCTAAAGTTGAAACACTCAGTGCTAATAAATCACGATGAGTCAGTAGCCCAATGAAATCATAATCCAAATTCACAATAGGTACGTGTCGTATACGTTTCGATTCCATCAAAAAACGACTCAGATTAACACTGTCATTCTCTTGCAAAACATATAAGTCTGTGGTCATGATGTCTTTTACCTTAATCATAGAAGACTCCTTGAATTTGTGATTAAAAACGCGGGAGAAAAGAGGTCAAAATCCTAAAGATGCGAGCTGAAAAGTAAAGCGGTCATCCTCCTTCAAATTTCTGAACTCATGAGCGACATAAGATCCTATTGTAAGTCCCGCTAATATAAGGTACATATAACGCTCCCGAAGTGATTTACAACTTCAATCGCCACGGGATACAACATTGTGACTCTGCTGCCAAGACAAAACCATTCGGAAGATTTGGATCAAAAATGAAGAGGGTCATGTGTCAGAACCCTTGATGTTATGATATGTAACATCTAAAAACTCGTTTTACAAGTAGCCTGATTTCTGTTCCAATCATTATTTCGCCATCAAACGGTAATAATTCACTTTTTGAATGATGAAAAGGTCAATCATGAACCAAAATGATCCTCAAGCCATTCTCGTTGTCACAAAAGATCAAGACACGTGGATTTTTATAAAAAAGGCCTTATCCGCCTTGAGAAAATGTAAGCTCCATCAGGCCATCAATCCTCAAAAGGGGGTAACCCATCTCAAAAATAAGCCTAACTATGATTTACTGATTACCGATGAATTCCAAGATCTCAAATTCAACGCCTTGGTCCAATTCTGGAGCAATTCCAAACAATGGCACAAAATTCCGCTCATTTTACTCACCACTGAAGTTACTTTTGCCAAACTCAAACTCTACAAGGAGTATGGAATCCAACATGTGCTGATTCATCCGCTTGAGGGAAATACCTTATTTGAAAAGGTTAAAACAACGCTGGGCATAGAAATCAATTTTTCAAAAGAAACCATTGAACGTATTGTAAAAACAGATTTCTTTAAAAACTTTAACCTGAATGAAATACAAACATTTTTATCGTTGGGGTATCTCAGGAAATTTGAGCATGATGACGTTCTAATTCAAGAAAAAGGAACCATTGACAAACTGGGAATTTTGCTTCAAGGAAAAGTTGGTGTTTATCTCGTCCAACCTCATTCTGAACCAGAACTGATCACCGAACTTGGGGCGTGTTCTTTATTAGGAGAAACCTCATTGCTGACACGAAGCCATTCCTCAACACGAGTCATCAGTCATGGTAAATCAGTAGTCTTTATGCTGCCGTATTATGCGATTCAACTTTTTTCTGATGAATTACGAGAACGATTGTTACGCCTCATTATTAGGGAACTCTCCAAAAAACTGCATACAATGACCCAAGAAATGTATCCGCCTCTCCCAGACAGTCTCTCCTAGATTTTATCTAACAGTGGGTTCCTGAACGACTTCGATTTTCAATTGTTTGGCGAGGATTGAAGGGGGGAATGGGTCTAAGCTTTCATAGATAAGGAGGTCAACAGGTGGGGGTGTATCACTCCCCATAAAAGCAGAAACCCATGTTGAGATGGTAGTGAATTCAGCCACAAATGTCCATTGGTAAAAGTACGTAAGTAATATTACGAATGGCAAATAGAACAGGTTTCCCGTATAAATACCTCACTTCCTATCTTTCAGATTAATGTTCTTGGCGCGCTTCGGCTTCGTTCGGTTGTAGTTAACGGGGCAAACCTCCGAATGGATCCGAAGAAATGGATACCAAAGAAATCTCACATACAGAAGCTTTCGGTGCTTCTTCAGAATTAGTGTTCTTGGCGCGCTTCGGTTCCGTTCGGTTGTAGTCAACGGGGCAAACTTCCGAATGGGACCGAAGAAAAGAGTGTCAAAGAAGTCTCACATACAGAAGTTCTCGGTGCTTCTTCAGAATTAGTGTTCTTGGCGCGCTTCGGCTCCGTTTGGTTGTAGTTAACGGGGCAAACCTCCGGATGGAGCCGAAGATTAAGTTGACATCTTTCTCGCCAGGCTTTATAAGCAGCCTTATCGACGTACCACACTTTACTATTCCACTCAAAAAAATCGAGGAGCTTGTCATGAAATATCGTATTGCTGTTGCATTGGACATCAAGGAATTAACGGAAACCGTAAACCGTCTGATACGAAAAGGATGGGAACCTATCGGAAGTATGACCCATTCAGGGGCGGATGGTTTGTATTATCAGCCTCTGCTCAAATACGTTGATAATGTGAAAAACAAAAAGTAACAGCCCGTCTCTACCAACTTTCTCAAAAGATCAAATCGATACAATTTCGGTGAAAGTGAAGCTTTGATTCAGGTGCGTTTACTTCAGTTTAAACGCACCAAGGCACAAGACGAAGTCTCCGAAAATTTCAGTCTTTACATTTCCAGTCTGATCGAACCATCCAAGCGAATAGTTTCTCCATTAAGCATCGGATTTTGAATGATGTGTTGCGCCAGTTGAGCGTACTCGTCGGGCTTGCCTAACCGCTTTGGGAAAGGAACTGAACTGGCCAGAGAGTCCTGAACTTCCTGGGACAGGCTGGCCATCATAGGCGTATGAAACAAACCCGGAGCAATCGTCATCACACGAATACCATAAGACGCAAACTCTCTTGCAATCGGCAATGTCATTCCAACAACTCCACCTTTTGACGCAGAATACGCGGCCTGACCAATTTGTCCGTCAAACGCGGCTACTGAAGCCGTATTAATAATCACGCCTTTTTCTCCATCCGCGTTAGGCTCATTATTGACGATCTGAGCGGTTGCATGACGAATAACGTTCATGGTTCCAATCAAGTTTACCTGGATAATTTTATTAAAGTAATCAAAAGGCATGATGCCTTTACGCTGACTGTAAACTTTCATTGGAGGTGCAATTCCGGCACAGTTTATCACAATATGAAGCGCTTTGAATTGCGCGATCGTCGCCTGGATACTGTTTTGAACACTTTGATCATTAGAAACATCTGTTTTTTGGAACATCACCTGACTTCCCAAGGCCTCCGCCAGTTTTGTCCCGGCATCTTCATTGAAATCCAAAATAGAGACCTTTGCGCCGGCGCCCAGGAGCAGACGGACACAAGCTTCGCCTAGTCCTGAAGCTCCTCCAGTAACAACAACGACTTTATCTTTTATTTCCATAATTATCCTTTATTTCAGGGTTTATATTTTTGCCACTAAAACCACAAAAGACACAAAAAATATTATTTTAATGTTTTTGTGGCTTTGGTGGCAAGACACAAGAAAGCTGCGCTTGGAAAAAACCGGGCAAACTATTATAAAGTGATCTCTACGCAACCTACATATTCCGACGGTATTGACCGCCTAACCGATATAATTCGTCACTGATTTGTCCCAAGGAACAATGTCTCACAACGCCAAACAGTGTTTCGAAAAGATTTTCTTTTTGCTGACAGGCTAACCTCAATTGTGCCAAGGCGTGATCCGCTTCAGGTTGATGAAACTGATGAAACCGATTTAAAGATTCAAGCTGTATTTGTTTTTCTTCTTCAGTCGATCGAGCTAACTCCAGGGAATCTGAAAGATCCTGAGCCTGAGGGTTTATAAAAGTATTGACCCCCATAATCGGAAGTTCACCAGAGTGTTTAAGCGATTCATAATACAAGGATTCTTCCTGAATTTTGTTGCGTTGATACATGGTTTCCATTGCGCCCAAAACGCCACCTCGCTCAGAAAGGCGGACAAATTCCACAAGAATCGCTTCTTCAACTAACTCGGTAAGTTCATTAATGATGAAACTGCCTTGTAAGGGATTCTCATTTTTTGCCAAACCTGATTCCTGGTTAATAATCATCTGAATTGCCAACGCACGACGTGCGGATTCTTCGGTAGGTGTGGTGATGGCCTCATCATAGGAATTGGTATGTAAGGAATTACAATTATCATAGATCGCATACAGAGCCTGGAGTGTGGTACGAATATCATTGAAGTCAATTTCCTGGGCATGCAGCGAACGTCCAGAGGTTTGGATGTGATACTTCAATTTTTGGGACCGGGTGTTAGCCTGGAAGCGTTCTCTCAAGGCCAAAGCAAAAATGCGACGTGCGACACGACCGATAACAGTGTACTCAGGATCCATTCCATTACTAAAAAAGAAGCTTAAATTATGTGCGAATTCGTCAATCTTCATTCCTCGTGAAAGGTAATATTCAATAATCGTAAAGCCATTCGCCAAAGTAAACGCCGCTTGTGTGATGGGATTGGCTCCGGCTTCCGCGATGTGGTATCCCGAGATGCTTACAGAATAAAAGTTATCAATGTGACTCTGTGTAAAAAAGGATTGAATGTCTCCCATCATTTTGAGCGCAAAGGTCGCGGAGAAGATACACGTGTTTTGTGCTTGATCCTCTTTCAAAATATCCGCTTGGACGGTGCCTCTGACTTGTGATAAAACCTCCTTCTTTATGTTTTGATAAACGTCAGCCATCACTAATTCTTCACCTGAAATCCCCAGTGTTTGCAGACCCAGTTCATTGTGTCCCTGAGGTAACTCTCCACGATAAACAGGAGGCGTCATCCCGCGTTCTTGATATAAGCCTCTGATCGTTTGACGAGCTTGGTCCATTTTCCCATTTTCCTGAAGGTAGCGTTCCACTTGTTGATCTATCGCGGTATTGAAGAAACATGCTAATAAAATAGGTGCTGGACCATTGATGGTCATGGATACGGACGTTGAAGGAAGGCATAAATTAATCCCTGAATAGAGACGTTTGGCATCATCAACGGTTGCGATAGACACACCCGAGTTTCCAATCTTGCCATAAATATCAGGACGAGACTCAGGGTTGGCGCCATAAAGGGTTACCGAATCAAAGGCGGTGCTTAAACGAACGGCCTTTTGGCCCTTGGCCAGATAATGAAAACGTCGATTGGTCCGTTCCGCAATACCCTCTCCGGCAAACATGCGGGTGGGATCTTCCCCTTCACGCTTGAAAGGAAAAACCCCTGAAGTATAAGGAAATTCGCCGGGAAAATTTTCTAACCCCAACCATTCTACAAGATCGCCCCAATCACTGAATGATGGAGTTGCGATTTTTGGGATATTGAGTCCGGATAAACTTTTCCGATGGTTGCTGACTTTAATCGTTTTTCCCCGGACCTCATACGATGAGAATTCCTGCGCGAGGCTTTCTTTTTTGCTCCAATAATTTTTCAGAGGCTCCAAGCATTCTTTTGGCAGGGCTTCCACCTTTTGGTTGTAGCGTTTTGCTAATGAGAGCGTTTCGGCCTTGAACTTTGAAAGTTCAAGCAAAGCCAGAGGCTGGGAAAGGTGGCATCCTAACTGTTGCAGGGTTCCATAAAGCTGATAACTTTCCCGGGCGATTTGGGCGGATTGTTTTAGTTTCGCTTTGTAGGAACGGACGGTTTGGGCAATGTTCCTTAAATAATCCCGGCGTTCACCGGAAATAAGTTCCGAACCTGTCGCGATTGCAAATTCTGAAGAAAAAGTACGTTTCCAGGGAACTTGTTTTTTCTTAATGATTTCGTTGATTAAACAGAAATAAAACCAATCCGTACTCGGATCATTAAAATAACTGGCAATGGTTCCAAAAACAGGCAGTGCGTCTGTAGGCGTTTCAAACAGTTTATGGTTGCGTTGATATTGCTTTTGTACGGCCTTCAACGCATCCAGAGAGCCCGGTTTATCGAATTTATTGATAACCACCATGTCAGCAAAATCCAGCATGTCAATTTTTTCCAACTGAGTCGCCGCGCCAAATTCTGGCGTCATGACGTAAACACTTACGTCCACTAAATCAGTGATATCCGAGTCACTTTGTCCAATACCGGCGGTTTCGACCAAAACCAGGTCATAACCACTTTGTTTCATCAGCTTGATGGCTCCTTCCAAGGCAGCCGAAGTCGCGTGGTGAGAACGTCGGGTTGCCATCGAGCGTGTAAAAACACGATTCGAATCAATTGCGTTCATTCTGAGACGATCGCCAAGTAAGGCGCCATGCGTTTTTCTTTTAGTGGGATCCACACAGAGCACCCCCAAGCGCAAATCCTTGAACTCCATTAAAAACCGTCGGATGATTTCGTCAGTTAAACAAGATTTCCCCGCACCTCCGGTACCGGTAATCCCCACAACAGGGACACTGGAATTCCCTGAGAACCCCTTGAGAAATTCATTCAGTTGTTCGGGCTTGTTGACCTGTTGTTCCAACCAGGTAATGGCTCTGGCTAATTCCAGCGTTGAGTTGTGGTTGAAGTGCTCCGGCGTTGGCTTATAGCCTGAGGGTAAGGTACTGAACTGGGACTGTTGGAGCATATCCGTGATCATTCCCTCCAGTCCCATCGTCCGTCCATCTTCAGGAGAGTAGATACGAGCAACCCCATAATCCATCAATTCTTTAATTTCTTTTGGGATAATAACACCCCCTCCACCACCAAAGACCTTAACGTGACCAGCGCCTTTTTCTGTTAATAATTCAACCATATATTTGAAATATTCATTATGCCCCCCTTGATAAGAACTCACCGCAATTCCCTGGACATCTTCCTGAATGGCCGCATTCACTATTTCTTCCACACCCCGATTATGTCCCAGATGGATGACTTCTGCACCTTGACTCTGCAAAATACGGCGGATGATGTTGATGGAAGCATCATGTCCATCAAAAAGGCTGGTTGCTGTAACAAATCGAACTCTTTGAGATTGAAGTTGTGTTGCCATAAGTCATCATGATCATTGAGGTTTTAGTTTATAAATTTGGGACCATCCGGGTCATTCCAAAAATAGATGGGTATTGAGGGAAAGGACGGAAGGCAAACCAACTCACCTTTTTGTTCTTTGACGGGCACGCCTTCCTCATTGTATATCTTGACCCCGAGTCCTCGACATTGTAATTCTCCAGGATAAACGGGGCAAGTTGTGAAATAAAATAAAACATCCTCACGCTTCAAATCGGTATATAGGACATGTTCTTTCAAATGCTGAATTAAGGTGCCACCAAGCTATGAACAATACACCTGGGAACGCCGGTTGTCCCCGAAGAATACATGAGATAGCGTAGATGATTAAAAAAACCTGAGTGAAAATCAGGGAATCCGCATCATTGGATAGATTTTTTTGGAAGAGTGAACGAAGATATCAGTAGGATGCTGAGATTGGTAGGTTCAGATAAAACCCTTCCTATTTTTGATACAGAAAAAGAAGCCCTTCATTTTACAAAGCACTGATCTGCTTTATTGATATGAATGATCATTGCGAAAAAAAACGACAACCGTTTTTTCCCATCAAACTGAGAGTCGTGTTTTTTCTATTCCTGCCGCAGTTCAGGAATAGACTTGTAAAACTCCAAGTCCTCCGGGGTAGCAATAATCATCACCCACGTCTTGCTTATAGCACAATTTCCGGAATCTCTCCCTCAACAACAAGCCTACCCTCGGTTGATTTAATAATTTCTTCTACGGAGACACCTGGAGCACGCTCTTTTAAAACAAAACCCCTCTCTGTAACATCTAAAACGGCTAAATCTGTAACTATCCGTTTTACACAGTTCACACCCGTGAGAGGTAACGTGCATTTTTTTAAGAGTTTCGATTGGCCTTTGTTCGTGTGCTGCATGGCCACTACGATATTTTTAGCACTGGCTACCAAATCCATGGCTCCACCCATCCCCTTCACCAGTTTACCCGGTACTTTCCAACTGGAGATGTCACCATTATCAGATACCTCAAAGGCTCCTAAAATTGTCAAATCAACATGTCCCCCGCGTATCATGGCAAAACTTGCGCTTGAGTCAAAAAATGCTGCGCCCGTGATAGCGGTAACTGTTTGCTTTCCCGCATTGATAAGATCGGGATCAATCGTTTCCTCTGTTGGGAAAGGACCTATACCGAGTAACCCATTCTCCGACTGAAGCACTGCCTCAATATTGGCTGGTATGTAGTTTGCCACCAGGGTCGGAATGCCAATCCCCAGATTAACGTAGCTACCATCTTTTACTTCTTGCGCAATCCGTTTTGCAATTTGGTTTTTATCTAATGCCATAATGACCTATAAAAAAAGTGTGAACTTATTTCGAAATGGTACGTTGTTCAATACGTTTCTCATAATTAACTCCTTGAAAAATCCGATTCACATAAATCCCTGGAACATGGATACAATTGGGATCAAGTGCCCCCGCTGGTACCAACTCTTCCACTTCTGCTATCGTAATTTTCCCGGCAGTTGCCATCATAGCGTTAAAATTATTGGCCGTATTCTTAAAGACCAGATTTCCCGCCGTATCGCCCTTCCACGCCTTAACAATAGAGAAGTCAGCGGTCAATGCTGTTTCCAGCAGATGCATTTTGCCGTTATACTCACGTACTTCTTTTCCTTCAGCCACTTCAGTTCCAAAACCGGCTGGGACAAAAAAGGCAGGAATCCCGGCACCGCCAGCTCTTATTCGTTCGGCAAGCGTACCTTGAGGAATCAAATCCACCTCAAGTTCCCCACTTATAAATTGTCTTTCAAACTCGGCATTTTCTCCCACATAAGAGGAAATCATTTTTTTGATTTGCCTCGTTCTCAAGAGCATACCCAAGCCAAAGCCATCAACACCGGCATTATTGGAAATACAGGTTAGATTCCTTATGTTTGTTTTTGACAATGCCACAATAGAGTTTTCGGGTATCCCACAAAGCCCAAACCCTCCAACCATCAAGGTCATTCCATCTGTAATTCCAGAAATGGCAATACTTGCGTCTTTTACGATTTTCTTCATTTTTTACCTCTATATACTGCCTGCTAACTCGCTGTAACAACGCCCTATCACGACAGCCTTGATGGAGAAAGGGGGAAACGGTTCCCAAAAACAAGAATACAATTAAGGTTCTAGTAATCCCTGTTTAATTTGATGAGTCATCATTCTAAGCGAAGTTGAACGGTGCCCCTCTCATCCGGCACTGGTTCAACTTCGTTCACCATGACGAGAGTTGCTGACACCATCCAAAATCTTTTCGGCTAGGTTCCAACCAAAATCCTCGCAAAGGCAACTATCGTTGAAACCTAGTAAACTATGGGCTAAAGAGGCTTTCTATCATACATCATGTTATCAGGAAATTAAACGGCTTCCGCGTGATTTTCTAACGAAATACAGGAACGATGTCAAGGTAAAAAAAAGAGGGATCATATCGATTTTGTATCCTGAAGTCCGATTTACTGTGCACACACAAAAAAAAGGAAAGATTTATTTTAATGTATAGTATGTAGAATTTGTTTGTCCTGGCATAAAGATTGCCGGACAAATAAACGGAAATTTATTTTCCGAGCGACTGGTTTAAAACCTTCGCCTTCAGGCGAACAGCTTTAGCCTCATAATTTTTAATGAATCAATGGATACGACAGCTCAAGGCTTGAGCCACTTTGGAACTTGTTGTTTTTCCTAAGTACTGTGTAATCATCTGTCCTGCGGCTATGAGTTTGTTTAAATCAACTCCAGAGTGGATACCCAGACCATTTAACAAATAGACCACGTCTTCACTGGCAACATTCCCTGTGGCGCCTTTAGCATAAGGGCATCCCCCCAAACCTGCAACCGACGCATCCACAATAGTAATCCCTTGAGTCAATGCCGCATAAATATTGGCAAGAGCCTGGCCATAGGTGTCATGGAAATGAACCGCTATCGCTGGCAATGGAATATCCGTTGCCACCGCTTCGATCATCTTCAAAACACTCAAAGGGTTTCCAACCCCAATAGTGTCTCCTAATGAAATCTCATAACAGCCCATGGAATAGAGTTCTTTTGCGACATCCGCGACCGCTTGAGGCCGGATAAGCCCGGCATAAGGACATCCCAAAACACAAGACACATAACCTCGTACTTTTACTTTGTTTTGACGAGCAACTTCAATCATTGGAATGAATCGCTTCAACGCATCCTTTATGGAACAGTTGATGTTTCTCTGGGAAAACTCATCCGATGCCGCGGCAAAGACCGCAACCTCTTCAACATGAGCCGCCAAAGCACTTTCCAAGCCTCTCATATTGGGAGTCAGCGCAGAGTAAACAACCTCAGAATTTCTGTCAATTTGCCGCATCACCGCACTTGAATCCTGCATTTGAGGAACCCATCTGGGAGAAACAAAACTTGCGGCCTCAATGGATTTCAACCCGGTTTGGCTTAACAAGTTGATCAACTCCACCTTCGTGGAAGTCGGAACAAACTGTGCCTCATTTTGCAAACCGTCACGAGCGCCTACTTCAACGATTCTTACAATTTCAGGTAGCGACATAACATCACTCATCTTTGAAGTTTAAGAGTTCGGCACCCTCTTCAACTAACTCTTTTTGTGCAAAAAAGATTTCTTGGACCACCCCATTCCTGGGTGCGGTAATGGTGTGTTCCATTTTCATGGCTTCCATGATGATTAAAGAATCTCCCTTTTGGATCACATCACCAGGTTGTACCAGAATGCTAACGATCGTGCCATGCATGGGGGCATGCAAACTCCCCTCATGCAGTTCCTCTTCCTCTTCGCCCAAATGGGGACTCATTCGATTTAAAGTCACAGCGCCGTTTTCCATGAACACGGTGATCCGTTCCTTTTGTTCCGCGATCGGAATGTGAAAATAACGATCATCCCAAGTTACAGAAAGTTGATGCTGACTTAAACTTCCCGATATCGTGGCTTTGAGATTCCCAGAGGTAATATGATAATCAGCAGTTCGTGATTCTTCAATGGCTACGGTCAATACCCCGTGTTCTGGAACCCCCCATTGGTATTGATGCGCGTGTGCTTCATTCAAGCGCCAGCCAGAGACTTCTCCCCAAAGGGAAAAACAGTCGGAGTGACATTGTCTTCGTTCCAAGGAGTTTTGCTTGTTTTTGAGCAGGATGTAGAGCGAAGCAAACAGGGCCGATTGTTCCAGGGAAGGAAGTTCCAAATCGAAAAGCTGTGCGTGTTGTTCTTCAATGAAACCGGTATGCATTTTACCGCGTTGATAAGTCTCATTGGCCAAAACTCTGCTTAAAAAATGCAGATTCGTTTTCAATCCCACGATCCGATATTCCTGCAATGCCCGTTGAAGTCGCAACAAGGCCGCTTTACGATCAGAGTCCCATACAATTAATTTGGCGATCATCGGGTCATAGAACACACTGACAGTGTCCCCTTGACGAACCCCCGTGTCAACACGGACATTGTCCGTTTCCCTCGGCGTTTGAAGGTATTCCAACTCTCCAGTCGCGGGTAAAAAATCATGTTGAGTGTCTTCGGCATAAATCCTGGCTTCAATAGCATGACCACGGAAACTCAAGTCTTCCTGGCGTAAGGGCAAGTTTTCACCAGCAGCCACTCGAAGTTGCCATTCCACCAGATCCAAGCCTGTAATCATTTCTGTAACCGGATGTTCCACCTGCAGGCGGGTATTCATTTCCATAAAATAAAAGGAGCCATCCTGTGCCAGCAGAAACTCTATGGTCCCCGCACCGACGTAGTTCAGTGTTTTAACTACTTTAATTGCGGTTTCACCCATTTGCTTGCGTGTCTGCTCGGGCAAATGGGGGGCCGGAGCTTCTTCCAGGATTTTCTGGTGACGTCTTTGAATTGAACAGTCCCGTTCAAAAAGATAAACAGCATTTCCGTGACTATCAGAAAATATCTGAATTTCAATATGCCGGGGATGAATCAGGTATTTTTCTACAAGCATTTGATCATCGGCAAAACTGCCAAGCGCTTCTCTTCTAGCCGTTTCCAACGCTTTTTCAAACGCTTGTGGATTTTCAACCAAACGCATTCCCTTGCCACCGCCGCCCGCGGTCGCCTTGAGCAAAACAGGATAACCGATGTTCTCAGCTTCTCGCAAAAGGACTTCGTAACTCTGATCCGAACCATGATATCCCGGAATCAAGGGAATGTGGGCGGCTTGCATCATTTGTTTTGCCGCGCTTTTTGAGCCCATGGCTTCAATGGCTGAAGCGGGAGGACCAATAAAAACGACACCCGCTTTTTCACAAGCTCTGGCAAAATCAGCATTTTCCGAAAGAAATCCGTATCCGGGATGAATCGCTTGAACGCCTGAACGTTTAGCAACCTCCAAAATGTGGTTTCCGCGCAAATAACTTTCTTTCGCAGGAGCGGCACCCAGTAAGTAGGCTTCATCCGCCATGTCCACATGCCTGGCGTCCGCATCAGCGTCTGAATAAACCGCAACGCAACGAATTCCTAAACGATGAGCCGTACGAATAACCCGGCATGCGATTTCACCACGATTGGCAATCAATATTTTATCAAACATGGCCTGTGCTCTTAAAAATTAGGATTGAAGGGATAACTTCTCAGCCGCAGATAAACGCAGTTGAACGCAGATTATTTTTATCCGCGAAAATCTGCGGTTGAATAATTATTGATAACTTACATTCTGAAAATTCCAAAGGGAGTCTCAGGAATCGGTGCGTTCAAGGAAGCTGAAATGCCCAAGCCTAAAACCATTCTCGTTTCCGCAGGGTCGATGATGCCATCGTCCCATAGACGGGCGCTGGCATAATAGGGATGCCCCTGTTGATCATATTCCGCTGTGATTTGTTGACGATATTGGGCCTCTTCCGCTGAAGTCCAGGGCGTGCCCCGTTTTTCTAAAGCAACGCTCTTAATGCTGGTCAACACTCCGGCCGCCTGTTCGCCGCCCATCACAGAAATTCGACCATTGGGCCACATCCACATAAAACGCGGATCATAAGCCCGGCCGCACATTCCGTAATTCCCCGCACCAAAACTTCCTCCAATAATTACCGTAAATTTGGGGACCTTGGCACAGGCCACAGCGGTTACCATTTTGGCGCCGTGCTTTGCAATTCCGCCTTCCTCATATTTTTTCCCAACCATAAACCCTGTGATGTTTTGTAAAAACAACAGCGGAATTTTACGTTGACAGCACAGCTCTATAAAATGAGCTCCCTTTTGTGCGGATTCCGAAAAAAGAATGCCATTATTCGCAAGAATTCCAATAGGATACCCATGAATATGAGCGAAGCCGCAAATCAGGGTCGTTCCAAATAACTGTTTGAACTCATCAAATTCGGAACCATCCACGATCCGGGCAATTACTTCCCGAACATCATAGGTTTTTCTGAGTTCTGTAGGAATGATTCCATACAATTCTTCGGGATCATATTTAGGCGCCCTTGGCGTTGAAAGCGTGAAGGGTCTATTTTTTTTATGATTGATTTTTGCGATACAATTTCTCGCAAGCTGCAAAGCGTGATGATCATTTTGAGCGTAATAATCGGCAACGCCAGATATTCTGCAATGGACATCCGCCCCCCCTAACGCTTCAGCCGTTACGATTTCTCCGGTCGCCGCTTTGACTAATGGAGGGCCCCCTAAAAAAATGGTTCCTTGCTGACGGACAATAATCGCCTGATCCGCCATTGCAGGAACATAGGCTCCTCCCGCGGTACAAGATCCCATAACGACGGCAATCTGAGGAATTCCCTTGGAAGACATAATCGCTTGATTGTAAAATATATGACCAAAGTGATCACGATCAGGAAAAACATCTGCTTGTTGAGGCAAGTTCGCGCCACCGGAATCCACCAGATAAATACAGGGAAGATGATTTTCTTCTGCGATTTTCTGTGCCCGGACGTGTTTTTTGACGGTTAGTGGATAATAACTACCGCCCTTGACCGTTGCGTCATTAGCGACAATCATGCATTCAACCCCTTCAACACGCCCAATGCCGGTAATAATCCCTGCGGAAGCAATCGGTTCTTCATAAACCTGGTAGGCGGCAAGCTGTGAGAGTTCCAGAAAGGGAGAGCCTTCATCCAACAATGCGTTGACCCGCTCTCTGGGTAATAATTTGCCTCGCTCCAGATGACGATTTTGAGAGTGCGCACCCCCTCCTTCTTTGATTTGCGCGACAATCTGTTTCAGTTCACCCAAGAGGCCCAACATATGGGCACGATTTTCTTGAAATGTAGCAGACCTTGTGTTTATTTGACTTTCAATGACTGGCATGAAATTCCATAGAGGTTACATGGTTTCGCTAAATAATTCCCGACCGATCAACATTCGACGAATTTCTGACGTTCCCGCACCGATTTCATATAACTTCGCGTCACGTAACAAACGGCCGGTCTCATAGTCGTTGATGTAGCCATTGCCTCCTAAACATTGGAGGGCTTGCAAGGCCATTTGAGTCGCGTTTTCCGCCGCATATAAAATAACACCCGCAGAATCTTTACGCGTCGTTTCGCCTCGATCACACGCTTTGGCAACCGCATAGGCATAAGAACGGGTCGCATTCATCGTGACATACATATCCGCAAGTTTGCCTTGCATTAATTGAAATTCACCAATGGATTTACCAAATTGTTTTCGTTCATGAATGTAGGGCAGCACACTGTCAAAACACGCTTGCATTATCCCAAGCGGTCCTCCGGATAAAACAACTCGCTCATAGTCCAGTCCACTCATCAGAATCTTGACCCCTTCATCAAGCGATCCAAGGATATTTTCCGCGGGAACTTCACAATCTTCAAAGACAAGTTCGCAGGTATTCGATCCCCGCATTCCTAACTTATCTAACTTTTGCGCACGTGAAAATCCTTTGAAATCACGTTCCACAATGAAAGCGGTGATGCCTCGTGGTCCTTTGTCTATACCCGTTTTCGCGTAAATGACGTAAGTACTGGCCTCTGGTCCATTGGTAATCCACATTTTGGTACCATTCAGGAGATAACGATCCCCTTTCTTTTCTGCGCATAAACGCATACTGACCACATCAGAACCCGCGTTCGATTCACTCATCGCCAGAGCACCGACATGCTCTCCGCTGACTAATTGGGGTAAGTATTTCTGCTTCTGCGCTTCATTCCCATTGCGAAAAATCTGATTCACACACAGATTGGAATGAGCTCCATAACTCAGTCCAATTGACGCTGAAGCTCTGCTGATGCCTTCCATAGCCACAATATGAGCCAAATAGCCCAACGCTGAACCGCCATACTCTTCAGCGACCGTCAGTCCTAAAAGTCCTAATCCCCCCAGCTTTTTCCAAAGGTCCTGTGGAAATTCGTTGACCTTGTCAATTTCTGCCGCACGGGGGGCGATTTCTTTTTCAGCAAAACGTCTCACCGTTTCTTGCAACATTTCAATAGTTTCCCCTAATTCAAAATTCAACATGGGCAATCGAGTCATCATATATTCAATCCTTATCCTAAAAGGTGGCCATTATTCTTTGTTCAACGCTGCTTGACAACGCATTTCAGTGCGATCCAATTCATTGGTTATTTCTTGTAAATCAGTCAACTGTTTTTGTAATTGGGCTTTCTTTTCGCTAACTTTCTCAATCATCCTTTTCAATTGCGCACGGTTTCCCTGCTCAGGGTTATAGAGCGAAATCAACTCACGGCTTTCCTCTAAAGAAAAACCCAACCGTTTCCCTCTGATAATCAACTTCAGAATCGTTCTGTCTTTCGAACTGTAAATCCGGCTCGTCCCCTTGCGTTGAGGCGTCAATAACTGTTTTTCTTCATAAAAACGGATCGTACGGGTCGTTATTGCGAATTCTTTTGCTAACTCTGTGATTGTATAGTCTTTTTCCATTTTTACACCTGCCCGCTTATACGATATTAGCTTTCTGATTCAAAGGCCTAACGTCATACTTCAAGTTGACGTTAACGTCAAGGATAAGTTTATTTTTAAACTTATTTTTTTTGACGTTGGCCCGTTCAATGCGTTGAAAGGATAAAATATAGACCGTCATTTAAATAATTTCATTTTTGCGGTAGCCCTGGGTTTCGTCCCAGGGGGCGACGACGCTCATTCCCTCAGGGCGAAACCCGAGGCTACCCTGCACTTATTCAAATGAACATCTATATCAAATAGTTCTTTGCTAATATTTTTCCACCTGTGCAGGTACCTTTTTTTGGCTACTGGCCTAAGACGGGACAGCCATCATTTCAGTAGGTTGGGTAG
>JBBCAX010000247.1:0-1243 GCA_051382335.1 Deltaproteobacteria bacterium TL4 | reverse complement strand
AGATCTTATTGTTAAATACTACACTCGTGTGGTTATAACGTCCACTCCATGCAGCCGATGAAGTAACTTGCGTCCACACTCTACTTTCTAGATTGATTCCCGCTTGTAAACTGTACTTCAAATTTCCCGAACTATCTTGCCAGATCAAATCGGGTTTGCTATCGCCATCGAGATCATTGACCTTCAGTTGTTGGGCATCGGCTCCGCTGACGGCGGTTTTGGCTTCGCCGAAGGTGACATCTCCGGCAAAACACTGGCTGGTGATGGCTACAAGACTGAACAGCAGAATGGCGATTCTTGTGAACATGGTACCCCCATGGGAAAGGTTGTTTGAAGTGCTGAGCCGAAGGGCCCAATGTTTGCGTGACGGGCGGCAGACCAACGACGAACGTCGAAAAAGCCGCTGCCCTCACGAGTTACTACAAAATGTCGAAAAAAAACGCTGGTCTGCCGTACCGTCAACGCCGAGTTGGGCTGGAATCTAGCGCTTGTCCTCTGCTTGAAGCAATACTCAATAGCGCATCCGTATAACTTTGAGACTCCAAAAACGCAAACTTGAAACTAGGCCTGTTGTTGCCTCAATTGAATGGGAGGAGTATGTCTAATTCCAAGAAGTCCATCAATAGAGAGATCTTCATCAAGGAGAGACCAATGGATACCATAACCTGATGCCATGACTCTATACTGGTTACGCTCTGTTTCTGATGCATTTAATAGCTTTTTTGAAATATCAGCCAATAAATAACAGTGTTCCTCTCCATTCACCTTGAGAAGTAAATTATCGGTTGTGAAAGCAACCTTTTCTACATCATGAATCTTTTTCATTTTGCATCCTTTCCCATTCTTGAACAATCAGATCAAAATTCTGAAAAATGATTTTTCTAATGATTCGTCTGTCTCTACCTGTCGTCTCATAACTGTATTCTTCAATGATATCAAAATTATCAATATCCAACCAATACTTGCAACTTTTCTCTCCGTTTTCACAGTGAACGTGGATGGGTTCATTACCTTCATTTGGAAAGAAAAACAAACGCCATCCTAATAAAAATATCACAGTTGGCATATTTTACCCGAAATGAACAATGAATGAGTCCCCTGTGAAAAGTATTTTGCGAAAACTCTCGTCGTTGCTGAATATGCATTTTTTTTTCAGCGAAGAATTAAAATTTCTCATCAATTTTGAAAGACACCCGAATATTTTACTGTTTCAAGTCAACTCATGAGCTGGTTTTGAGTAACT
>JBBCAX010000246.1:0-5802 GCA_051382335.1 Deltaproteobacteria bacterium TL4 | reverse complement strand
CTCATAAATTTCATGGTCAATGCCTTTTGAGTGGAGCAACGTTGATGAATCTTACGATTCGTTTTGGACTTCAACATTATACCATCTCCAAAGGTTTTTATAAAACTGTAAACTGAAAAATGAAAGGTGCCATAAAATCATTCGAGAATACAAAAACACAATAATCGAGGCTTGGAATGAGTACTTTAAAGGTTGAACTAGAAATTCCTTATGCACAGGCGGTTACAATCACATCAGATGCGTTACAGGTTGATCTGAGTGATGGTCGTACCATTTCTACTCCATTAGCGTGGTATCCCAGGCTATTTCATGCTGATCAGACTGAAAAGGATAACTGGAGACTAATTGGTGGAGGACATGGAATTCATTGGGAAGAACTCGATGAAGATATAAGTATTGAGGGGATCTTAGTGGGGAGACCCTCAGCAGAAAGTCAAAGGTCATTACAAAAATGGTTAGAGACTAGAACTGCCTAACAAAAAAAATGAGCCTATCTGGACACCGTCTGTCTTCACAATCAATAAAAGGGGATGTGCGGACTATGCCAGATCAAAGGTCAGAAGTAGGTACCAGCCCAACTCTGCGTTGACGGTACGGCAGACCCGCGCTTTTTTTCGATATTTTGTAGTAACTCGTGAGGACAGTGACTTTTCCGACGTTCAGCGTTGGTCTGCCGCCCGTCACGCAAACGTTGGGCCCTCGGTTCAGCGTCACAAAGGAAACTTCATAAAGGATTAATATGCCGACAATTTCTATGTTTTATGGGATAATAATCAGAATGTATTGTGCACCAGTTGAGCATAACCCACCTCATTTTCATGCGTATTATCAAGATTACAAAGCTGTTGTTGATATAACCACTTGTGAGTTAAAAGAGGGCAGTTTACCACCAAAACAAAAGAAGTTGGTTTTGGCATGGGCCGAAATACATAAAGACAGTTTGCAAGCGGATTGGGAATTAGCGTCCAAAGGAGAATTACCATTTAAAATTGATCCTTTGAAATAGGAGACAGTATGTATTTAGCAGTGATTAAAGTTAAACCATTAGAACATTATAAGTTATTATTGACATTCGAAAATGAAGAAAAACGTATTTTTGATGTTTCGCCATATTTAGAAATAGGTGTGTTCAAAGAGTTGAAGAGTCCTTCCTTATTCAATAGTGTCAAGGTGAATTTTGATTCCATAGAATGGTCCAATCAAGCTGATTTAGATCCAGAATTGCTTTATCAAAAGAGTGTTAAAGTTGAAGCATAATTTTAAACGTATCCTTTGTTCGAAAAGGGGATATGGGAAATCTTCCAGTATGAAAGTCAGAGGAAGGTTCCAGCCCAACTCGGCGTTGACGGTACGGCAGACCTGCGTTTTTTTCGATATTTTGTAGTAACTCGTGAGGGCATCAGCTTTTCCGACGTTCATCGTAGGTCTGCCGCCCGTCACGCAAACGTTGGCCCCTCGGCTCAGCACTTCAAACAACCTTTCACATGGGGGTACCATGTTCACAAGAATCACCCTTCTGCTACTCAGTCTCCTTGCAATCACCAGCCCATGTTTTGCTGGAGATGTCACTTTCGGTGAAGCCAAAACCGCAGTCAGCGGAGCCGATGCTAAAGAGTTGAAAGTTGAGGATCTCGATGGAGACAGCAAACCTGATTTGATCTGGCGAGATAGTTCAGGGAATTTGAAGTACAGTTTGCAGACTGGAAGTGTGGCAATTCCTACTGAAGGATTAGTTGCTTATTATCCCTTCAATGGCAACGCCAATGATGAAAGCGTGAATGTAAACAATGGAACGGTTAATGGAGCTTCGTTGACGGCAGATCGATATGGGACTTCAAATAAGGCTTATAGCTTTGATGGGGTGAATGACTACATTTATTCTCCTCAAATACAGGTTTTTTTCTCTGATGAGTCAGTAACTTTGTCTGTATGGTTCAATGCTAATAAAAGCGGTCTTGTTGTTACTGAAATAGAGAGTGCTGTCGGTTGCCACGGTGGTTGGTGTGAAAATCTAATGGCAGTTTCAGATTCTGGGATGGTATATATCAAGGCAGTAGATATGCAAAAAGTAGATTTGGGAATTATTACTTTTGGCACATGGCACCATGCAATATTGAGATATAGCAAGTCAGGTTTAAAGCTGGACGGATATCTTGATGGTAGACTATCTGCAAGCTATACAACAGGTGATAGGAAGGTGCCATTTGAATTTTCTGCACCCTTATATTATGGGTTTGGGTATGGAGTCCCTAATAATGTGAATTTTGGTGATTATTTCAAAGGCTTAATTGGAGACATCCGCATTTACAACCGTGCCCTTTCTGAATTGGAGATCCAAGCACTTTACAATGAGGGGCCATAGAGTTTCATTTGTGAGGCTGGAGTTCATCGCTTAAAACAAAGGTCAGAGGTAGGTTCCAGCCCAACTCGGCGTTGGGTGTGGCTCTTTTGAAACAACATCGAACTACATATAATCAGTAAGTTACAAAAACAGATTCTTAAAATCAGTCGTTTTTACATGAGACATATAAAGGCCTTGAGACCATATTACATGTAAAGTTAAAATGAGAGATCCCCATGAACGGCTAAATTAGGCGATACATATAGAGCAAATATTACTGTTTCCCAGATCATCTAATTCAACGAACAAAACTACTATATTGTTATTATAGAATAAAATACTAAAATAGATTATCGTTTCAAAAGAGCCGCACCCCTCGGCGTTGGGCCTTGGGTTTAGCATTTAAAACCACCTTTTCCATCACGATAAAAGAAGATCATGCCACCATTTAAAATCCATCATGTAAGGCTGAGCGAGATAACCGATATTGAGACAATCGGTAAAGTAAAAAATCCTTATGTTCGCGATGAGTTAAATCAAAAGTTCGGAAAAGCTAAGTGGATTTATAAGAAAGGAACTGCTAAAATCGAGTTACCTGATAATGGAAATATTTGGATAGCAGAAATACACTTTTTCACTGCGCATGGAAAAGATATCTGTAAAGAAGTTGTAAAGTGTTTAATAAAGAGGATTTATGAATGATTTATTTTATGTGATTTGTCTTGAAAAAGAATATAGTCCACACTTGATTCCAGGTAAAGTTTACAAAGCTTGCCATGATGAGAATGGAGAGCAAGAAAACCTTATCCGTGTTTTTGGAGAGATGGGTGAAGGGCTCCTTTTTCACAATAGTTGCTTCAAAAAAATTGAGTTATCAGAAGACACAAAAACCGCATTAAATGACATCTACGCAATTGCCAGTTGATCGGATTTCATGGATACTCAAGAATTAGGGAGAGTCGTTCAAACGTGAGATTGAGGTAGGTTCCAGCCCAACTCGGCGTTGACGGTACGGCAGATAGCGCTTTTTTCGACATTTTGTAATAACTCGTGAGGGCATAGGTTTTTTCGACGTTCAGCGTTGGTCTGCGGCCCGTCACGCAAACGTTGGGCCCGTACAAAGCACAACTGAAACACACTAAGGAATACCAGTGGCTACAATAAATACCATCCGAAGAAAAGTGCTCAATCGAGAATATGAATTCACGATTCCCCATTTTTTTGAAGAAATGACGAACGATAACCTAAGATTTTCCGATATTGAGCGAGCTATAACCACTGGAAAAATTGGAAAAAAATTCACACGTGATCCTCGAGGAACACGTTACGAAGTAGTTGGAACTTCAACAGATGGTAGACGAGTTGCGGTTATTTGTCGCATAAAAAGTACGGGGAAATTGTTATTTATCACAACTTATTTAGTGGAGTAAATATGATTAGTACCAGAGAAAGCCAATATGACTATGGTGAATGTGAAATCTGTAATACTGCTCTTGAAGAACAGTATATTACTCAAGATTTTTGGATTCGAGGAGAATTGGTTGTTATTGATCATGTGTTAGCTGGTGTGTGTCCGCAATGTGGCGAAAAAGTTGTCAATGCGGAGACGGGCCACCAAGTGTTCAACGTATTAGAAAATACAGCATATCTTGCAAAAGCTCCTCGAATTACCGTTCCTATAGTGAAACTCGATGAGTGTTGAACAATAGTTTCTGCTTCACAGTATATAGGAACCATTAACCTATACAATGTAGGTGGTTTCCAGCCCAACTCGGCGTTGACGGTACGGCAGACAGCGCTTTTTTCGACATTTTATTGTAATTCGTGAGGGCAGTGACTTTTTCGACATTCACCGTTGGTCTGCCGCCCGTCACGCAAACGTTGGGCCCTCGGCTCAGCACTTCAAACAACCTTTCACATGGGGGTACCATGCTCAAAACAATCACCTTTCTACTGTTAAGTCTCGTCGCCATCACCAGTCAATGTTTTGCCGGAGATGTCACCTTCGGCGAAGCCAAAACCGCCGTCAGCGGAGCCGATGCCCAACAACTTGAGGTCAAGGATCTCGATGGTGATAGCAAACCCGATTTGATCTGGCGAGATAGTTCTGGAAATTTGAAGTATAGCTTGCAGTCTTCAGAAGTTCCGGCTGAAAACATAGTCGTGCCAATGGAATTGACTTCTTGGATACAAAGACCTGATGGTTCTCAATCCACTTGGGAAATAACAACGGAAGGTCTTAAAGTTTCCCTCGGTAGTTATAGGACAAATATACGGTTCGCTCCAAAGATGACAAGTGACTTAAGTAATGCCGAAATGTTTATGAAATGGAAAGCCTTTGGAAATGGAAATTACGCTTTTTTCGTACCTGTAATTTCTCACATCGTCAATGATTCAATAGCCGATGATATTTTGGGAGTGGGAGGAACAACACATCATTCTTTTGGTGGTAGTGTTCTTATTTCTGAAAATATTTTTCACTACACACGAATTAAAATTAATCCCGACAAAACCTATGAAGCATTCACGTCTACTGGTGATTATGACTCAAAAGGAGGAACGGTCGTTATTACTAAATCCGATATTTTTTCAGATTCAGACTGGATAAAAATCAGCAATGCTAGTTTTGGTGCTCTGCTTGGTGACAATTATGATGCGGCTGCTTACATGATTGTGAGTGAAGTCATCATCAAAAAATAGTCTATTAGAGAAAAGGGAACACGAAAGAAAGGGGACGTACGGACTATACCAGAACGAAGGTCAGAGGTCGGGTTTTAAGGACATCCAATAAATTAGCGAGAGTAGTTTAAACGAAAGTCAGAGGTAGGAACCAGCCCAACTCGGCGTTGACGGTACGGCAGACCCGCGTTTTTTTCAACAAGTTGTAGTAACTCGTGAGGGCCGTGACTTTTTCGACGTTCATCGTTGGTCAGCCGCCCGTCACGCAAACGTTGGGCCCTCGGCTCAGCACTTCAAACAACCTTTCCCATGGGGGAACCATGTACAAAAGAATTACCATCCTGCTGTTCAGTCTCGTTGCAATCACCAGCCCATGTTTTGCCGGTGATGTCACCTTCGGCGAAGCCAAAACCGCAGTCAGCGGAGCCGATGCCCAACAACTTGAAGTCAAGGATCTCGATGGAGATAGCAAACCGGATTTGATCTGGCGGGATAGTTCAGGGAATTTGAAGTACAGTTTGCAAAACAACGCTGCAAGTTCTGCAATAGTATCAGGATTTCAATATAGAATAGGAGTAACCATTGATAATTCAAATAACTCGAATGTCCTCACCAACTACCAAGTCGCCATCCAAGTTGATACCCAAACAATGATTGAGTCTACTCCGAAAAGTACGACAATTAACTATCTGAAATAATTGTTAATTTTGCGAAATACTATCTTGACTGCGAGAAATATATTCAGTATATGCTGAGTATGAATTGTTCATTGATACTCTCTT
>JBBCAX010000245.1:0-6007 GCA_051382335.1 Deltaproteobacteria bacterium TL4 | reverse complement strand
GGGGTGTTTGAAACATCCTGAAATACCATAAATTAAGCCTCGCGAATAAGTTACAATTGACAGTATTTTAACCAAAAAACAGGTTTGTCTCAAGAACTTTTAACGCTAAAAATCGGCATAATGTCTATTGATGTGTCCAAAGTTTTCCAAGTGATGTACTGTCCCATCAGGCGCGGCAACCCAGATAGAGTCTTTTCCTATGTGCAGTATTTTTCCCTTAAATGGAATATAGAGGGGAGTATCCCCCATTACTTCTTCATCATACTCAATATTGACTGAACCATAGGCTTCCCCATTTTCATCTGGAGACGTAAAATCACGAGTTATAACAGGATCTATGTGATGATTGCCCGCGAACATAACATCAAGCATGGAATCCCAACCCGTGATTTGATGGATTTCCGTTTGAGTTGTCCCTTCATAAGAATGGAAGCCTGATTCTCCAATTAACGTTGAAACATGGGTTTTCAGTTTCAGATAACTTTCAGAGGAGTCAATTTCCGAAAGTAGAAGGCGAGCTTCTTCCAAGTTCATCAAAACTTCGGCTTTTACATATCGTCCCACTTTGTTTGGATCTAAGTTGTTGGCTTGATTTTTAGCGGACTCCAAAGCGGTAATGACTTTCGTTATCTGGTTTTCTATAGCGGAGGTGGTGGGGTTGGATTCCATGAGATGATCCAATGTTTGGAACTCAGATCGTACTTGCTGTGCTGATACAGTATTCTTCCAGAATTTGTTAAGTAAAGTATCAGTAGGATTAACATAAGAGGGAATATTTTCGTTGAGTTGTTGGAGTTGATTTTCAATTTCCAAGATATTCGCTTGAAAATCTTGGGGGGATTTCATTAAGGATTCTATCGTTGATAAAGTGCTTAGTGCTTGTTGTGAAAAACCTTGATTGGAAGCACTGGTATCCCACAGTTGAGTCTGCTTTTGATATGGGGCTAATATATTTTGTACTCGAATGATCGCGGACTCCCATGCTTGGTCCAATAACCCGTTTAGTTCCTGAATATAGCTCACCGATTCTTTAGCCTCTTCTAAAACACTCAGGTTTCCAGACTGTACATTAGGATAGATTTTGTCCTCAGATTGATCCAAAGAAAATAAGTTAACATTTTTAAGCGTATTTTCTAATTCACCCCACAGGTTTTGAAACAGAGACAGGTTTTCTAAATGAATTTGAAGATCATCTTTTGTCGGAACATAGGAGCTGTTGGTACTTGCTGTAGCAAAGATATCCGGAGCGAATTGGACACTGGCAACCATGCTTTCCATGCTTCCCAATAAATCACTAATTCGCTGAAAATCATCAGGAGATAAATCTACTTTGGCTAATTCATCACGATAAACCTGGGTAATCTGGGCAACCTGATCTTGAATGGTACCCCAATCTATCAAAAGAGCGGAATCAAAGGTTTTAAGACTATTCACGGCAAACTCAAAATTCTCTGGTGATTGATTCCAGACATTGCTTTCAAGTGCTTCTCTTTCGATAGTTATTTGCTGTTCATAAATAGAAGCTTCTGTTGAGTTCGGAGGGATGTAAGTACCGTTAAACGCTTCTGGGGGTTGCGCCTCTTCTATAGCTTGTTTTAACCCGTTGAGCGCGGGATTGTTTCGCAAAAAGTTCCATTCTTCTTCTACTAAATCTCTTCCACTACCCACTTTCTCTAAAATCTGTATGACATCCGCGTTAATCAAAGAAATTTGAGCACTTTGGTCTAACTCCGCAATTTCTTTTAAAATTTCAGGGTTGATGTGTTTTAGGGATTCTCTACTCACAGAGGCTATTTTTTTGAGAAATCCTTCTGATAAATTGTTGACATCAATTCCATCAATTTTTTGAATTTTACTGAGATTATCCAAAAATTGACCACTGATATTCTTTTCTAATTCATCATCTAAATGAAGAACATTTTGGATGATATTTTTACCCGCTAATTCTTTATGGACTTCCGCAAGTGATTCAGTCAGTGATTTTTTGTTTGTGATGAAATTTGTGAGAGAATCAATGGCTTTATCCGAAATGAAGGTGGAACAAAGAGTTATGACTAAATTTAACTGAGGGGAGGGCGTTTGGGTCATAAGTTGTTTTCCCAACGCGGTGAATCCACTCACCAGCATATCAGTAAACATGGTCTTTGTAACCGCTTTCGCACTCTCTTCCGCAAAATTTTTGTAATCAAACTCAGCGAAATCAAAGTCCTTGATGGCCGCGTAGATTATTGTGGGGTTAACATTAAGTATCCCATTAGCTTCCGCTATCTCAGCTATTAACTGTGATGCGCTATATTTGACTAACTCGTTTTCCACTTTGGTCAACACTTCCTCAATGTTTTTGCCTTCCCCTTCAATCAGCTCTTTCGTCGCGTCTAAAATAAACTCCATACCTTCATTTTTGAGGGACACATCTATCAAATCAACAATATTCTCTTTTATTTTTTCCTTCGCCTGAGTTTTGATGTCTCCAGTGAGATGCTCCTCTAACGTCTCGACGAGATCTCGGCCAGCGATAATGTCATTGATGATTTGCTGTTGCGTCGGATTGAGTTGATTGGTTGGAAAATCGGGGATGAGATGATTGAATCGGATGAAATGGATGGTTTGAGTTTGAATTTCCTCCTCAAATTGTCGCTTGAGGTCCTCATCCGTGACTTTCTCAAAAATTGTTTTGAGACTCTCGTATTGATCGAACCCCGCATTGATGTCTGTCCAAACCTGTTGATATTTTGTTTGAAGCTCCTTGGCGAGATCTGTTTTTAGAAACTCGGTTTTTATGGTGTCATAGAGGGCTTCCTTGGAAAAATTAGAATAGAGATTCATGAGCGTCTGGTAAGCTGTTATTCCTTGATTGACCTTTTGAATCCCCTCAGAGAGGATACTCACCGTTTCAGTTCCCTGCTTGATGTTGTCCTTAAGATCAATTAAAAATATCGTATCGGCTGTATTCGTGTTTGTCATCTTATCTCCTCCTGATTTTCTTCAGTTATTTGATCGCGTATAAAAAAGAGTCATCGCTTCCCACATAAAGAATGCCATTATAAATTGACGGGTCAGAGGCTATTCTACCACCCATTCTATGTTTCCAAATTAGATGTTTATTCGTCAAGTCATAGGCGTAAACATGTTGGTCCTCGTTTCCAAAATAGACATGATTTCCTGCGACAGCCGTTGACATCCAAGTGGATTTTTCGGCTTTTAGCTTAAATTTTCGTTCTGCGGAGGCTATATCCCTAGCACTAACGCCTCTCATTCCACCTCCAAGAAATATCAAATTCTGATAAAGGGTTGGGGAGTAATCAACCAATCCCCACATTCCCTCCATCCATTTTACTTTTCCCGTCTCGGTATCGATCGCATATAGTGGTCCGGCGATCACAAACAGTCTTTTGTCAGAATAAACGATGGCGGTCCTGGGAACGCCCTTCTCAGGTTCAAAACTCCAATTGAGGGAACCCGTGTCTGCATTCAATGAATAAATAGAACCCTTAAATCCATTTCCCACTCCTAAGAAAACAGTGTTATTGGCTATCGCTGGTGAGACTTTCGAAAAATATCCCATATCAAATTTCCAAATCAACTTTCCACTGAGAGCGTCTAAGGCGTAAAAGAACTTGTCACCACCACCAAAATACACTATGCCCTTGTAGATGGCGGGAGCAGTACCAAACCAACGGTTAGATTTGTACACCCATTTCATTTTCCCTGTTTTTCCGTCCAGGGCGTAGAATTGGTTATTGCCCCCACCAAAATATACGATTCCATTAGCAACCGCCGGCGAAGACCAAATAATCGCACCCACCTTGAACTTCCAAAGGATTTCCCCTGTTTGAGCGTTTAAGGCATAAAAGAAACCATCATCGCTTCCAAAGTAAACACTTCCATCGGCCACCACGGGAGAGGTATGAATTTCGCCACCTGTTTTAAATTTCCATAGCAACTCTCCTTTTAGGGGAGCAGGTCCTTGAAAAACACCTGTCCGATGCAGATCATAGCGATGCATTGTTCCATTGGAATTGATTCCTAGATCTTCCTCCGCTAAGATAAAACCAATACTCCAAAAAATGAAAACAACCGCTAATACAAAACGACATATTTTATAAGGTTTGAACATCCATCCTCCTTCCACACTAAAGCGCGATCTGAGTCGCAATTTGACTAAAATGGCTACTACTAGCACTTTCAATAACTTGATTTTCTTTATGATATACAAACTTCCTAAAAATCATTTGTCCCGTTTCCACGCTGATATTGATTTTAGAAGTAATTTTCCACTTTCCTTCAAAACTCAATAGGAGTTCTCTGTACTCCATTGGAGTTAACGGGACAGTATCTTCATTGGAAATTTTATAAATATTGCGAACTTTATAGGTTTGGTCATGGTAAGTGAATTTTGCGAACAGCAAGATTTTTTCATTCAGATCGTAGCTAACTTTAGTTTCCGGAAATGTTACAGAGGCCGACCAAACGGACTCTGGAGTCCAAAGAATTCCGAAGGTTGGTAAAACAGGAATTTCTTTCCAAACATCTAACGTTCCGCCTAATATCCAGGAAAGGTGTTTCGATTGGGAATAGAGAAACTTGGCTCTCATTTTAGCATTGGTTTCCTCGAAGAAATCTCTTGATTCTCCCTCTTCTGGAGTATCGGCATAATTTCCAACTTCAAAATTGGCATGAAGCACCCACGGAGAATCCGCCTTAACTTTACCTGCCATCTGAACAAAAAAGAACGTTTCATTCAGTTGTTTGTGAAAAACGTTTTTTCCTTCAAAATCAAAAGAATGAGAGTTGACTTCAAAGCCACTAATACTTTCTTTGTTTCTAAACTCACTCAAATTCAATTGGGAATCGGATTGTATGATATTTTTAATTTTATCATTTACTGAACGAAAATCACTTGCCGAAACATTACGATAACTCAGCGAAACTTTGGGGTTATCGAAGCTGAAAAATGATTGCGCGTATCCATCGTTTGCACCAGCGGCAACATGGAATAATAAAAATACCAGCATCGACAAGATGCTATTAACCAATGATAGATCACACATCTTTTAGGATATCCAAAAAATATATTTATGGTGTTGATGAGAAAAAAGAGGAAGGATATTCATTTGGCAGGTCGGTGGGTTTGATAAAAACACGAATCTCCCACCTCAAGCGCTTCAATCCTCCCATATATTAAATGCCATAACAAAAGTACTTCAATAATGAAAGGAAAAGAATGAATTTTTTTTGATAAAAAAACAGAACCTATAAAAAGCAAGAGAAGACACAAAGAGGAATAACACACCCATTTTAAGAAACGTGAGGCATCTGTTTTGGAAAGCGGGAATGAGAATTCACCCTAAACCGTTTCACCTTGTAGAAGAGAAAGCATTTTTTTCTTGGTGAGAATCGAATCAATGACATGAATAATCGTTTCTTTGTCCTTGCCGTCCAGAGTATTTAACATCCGAATACGCTCAGCGAGTATCTGATCTTCAATGCGTATTTCTTCAGGTTTATCATCAGTATCACTGAGCAAATAGTCTGCGCTCACCTCTAATGCATCAGCCAGTCTCTTTAATGCGTCAATGGAAGGTTTATACTTTCCGGTTTCCAATCGGCTTAAATGATTTTGATTGATGCCAACCTTTTCCGCTAATTCTTCTTGTGACATCTTTTTTTGTTTACGAATCTCTTTAATTTTTACAGCAAGTTGCATAATACCTCAGATTTCAATTAGTTGTGTGTATGGATTTGTTTAATTTTAATCACATACATCATATTAGTCAATAAATATAAAATATACGTAATATTAACTCTTGACAAATATACAGTTAACGGAAATTTTATTTATACTATAAACTGTTGTTTAATATGACGCATGTGAATATACTCGACTTTGAACAATTTGCTCAATATTACTCCTGAATAAAATCAGAGACTTATAAAGTCGTATTAGAATTAATGATAGGTTTGGCCTGAAAAAAGGGAAATAATAACCTTGCATTAATTCATTCAT
>JBBCAX010000244.1:0-1117 GCA_051382335.1 Deltaproteobacteria bacterium TL4 | reverse complement strand
CGCTCAACCCCTCAAACGAAGAAGGCTCACGACTTTCTGAAGCGGTAAAGGTATAATCCAGCCCAACCCCCTGAGCGACCACTTTCAGCACATCTCCCTGAGAGGTGGTGATGGTGTACACTGGACCGTTTTTCCCTGGTTCCATAGCAATCAGGTTTTGGTAGGTCGGGACTACGTGCCCGACATTGGAAACACCATCCAGAATAACCACCCCATCCGCCCCGATTTCAAGCGTATGCCCATCAAACTTAAACGCGATTCTGGTATTAAAAATCTCCCTTCGATCCGTCAAATATTCCTGCCGTTTCTGCAATATCAGGGAGCCGTCTTTGTTTTGTAAACTGACGAAATCCCCGATCAACGAATGCTCCAACATCGCTCCATCAAACGAGGATTCCCAAGGATCTCCGGTGGAGCCGGCGGTCCCCGCCAAGGTCTGACCAAAAAAATCTCCCGCTTTGCTTTCAATCGTGCTCAAATCCCAGGACACGCCATTGGCGAAATTAAAGCGTTCGATTTTATGTTCTGGATTTTCCCAATCCAGGACCCGCGCCGTTTGGTACTGATTCCCTCCCAAAGGCATCGAGATTTTCAAGCCATCCACAAAGCGTTTGAGCATGAGGGTCTTGGGATCAATCCCAGCGCCAAAAACCAGAGTATCCGTTCCACCCGCCTCAATAATTTTGTCATGGCCTTCGTCCAACTGAATCAGATAACTGTCATGCCCCAGTCCCCCTTCAAGCAGGTCTTTGCCTTTTCCTCCAACCAGATAATCCGAACCATCCCCGCCTTGAAGAATGTCATCCCCTTCATGACCATAGAGTTTGTCATCTCCCTGGCCCCCAACCAAGCGCTCACTTTTTTGGTGCCCATAAATCAAGTCCGTCTGTTCTGTGCCTTGAGTCACAGCGGCATTTTCTATCGCGTGAATCAGATGAACCTCACTTGAAGCAAACACCAGTTGATCCGCCTTAATCATAGATCCAAAGGGAATAGCGTCAGGTGAGGGAAGCTTCCAATGACTGCCATCGGCAAAGGTCAGTTGTTGATTTCTGTGTTCGTAATCCTGTAAAAACCAAGCCCGCAAAATGACTGAATCATCCACGCTGTAAAAAAT
>JBBCAX010000243.1:0-1103 GCA_051382335.1 Deltaproteobacteria bacterium TL4 | reverse complement strand
TTGTTTTCTTAACGTGTCCGACTACGGTCCGACACTCTTTGGGAACCGCCGTATGCGGAGCCGCATGTACGGTGGTGTGGGAGGTGGCGGAGAAAAACCGCTACCTACCCGATTATGCTCTGAATGCTTTCAAGATAGCATTACGCAAGATCGTCTTTCCCTTCAATGAGAAAGTGATGACTGTTTGAGCCAGCAGTTCTAGCCTTTAAGTGAGGAAAATAATCAGGATCGTTCATGAAATTGAGAGCGACCTCTTTCGATGGCCACTCAATGATGATTCGCAATGCGGTGTCCTCACTTACACCTTCAAGGCGTTCATGGCTGCTATAGTGTTCCAGATAAATAAATTGGTCGGAGGGAGGGTGTCCCGCTCTCCAAATGCGGGCGGGATGCCTGCGCTCCCAGGAAACAATTATCTGGAATACTATAGTTCGAACTAGATATTTTAGTTGTGCGAAAGGCAGAGCACCTCTTCGGTTTTTATCTTCATTTCTTAACCCCGCCCCTTCTTCCGAAATAGCACAGGACGTGCGAACGCGGTTTTCATTTGTCAGCATTGATTAAGTCTTCTGCCAACATTTTAGCCTGGGTTATTACCGTATCAACTGCTTTTTCCTGTAAGTCTGGCGGATAGCCGTGCAATCTTAAAATTCGTCTTATATTTCTTCTTAATGCGGATTGTACGCTTTCTTTGATTGTCCAATCTATGGTTGTACTGTTTCGGACAGTTTTTAAGAGTTCCTGGGCAATGTGCCGAAGAATATCATCGCCTAATACCGCAACAGCACTATTGTTCACTTCTAAGTCTGTATAAAAGGCATATTCACGGTAATCCAAGCCTAATTTGTCGCCTCTTTTGTCGGCTTCTTTCATTTGCTCGGCAAACGGAATTAAAACCTTCTCCAAAAACTCAACCGTGTCGATCATTCCGTTGTGGTAGCGTTTTATGGCATCTTCCAACATTTCTGAAAACTTCTTGCTTTCGACCAAGTTGATTTTTGGTGACCTTCCGGTGAAGAAGGGTAGATTGAAGTTCAGAGAACCGCCATTCCTTTTTTTCCACAGCATTTCTTATATTTTTTCCCACTTCCACAAGGGCACAA
>JBBCAX010000242.1:0-1262 GCA_051382335.1 Deltaproteobacteria bacterium TL4 | reverse complement strand
AGCTTTTGGTGGTTGCAGAAAAATGGTTTAGGCAAAAGGACCAAAGTCTCCGGAGTCAGAAATCAAAATAGGGGAGGGCAGGGTGTAAAAATTCAAAATCTGTCAGCCAAAACCGGAGACCTTATATTCTCATCGGTTATCCCTAAAGACGCAACTGAAGTAATTATTATTTCCAAAAAAGGACAAGTCGTAAAAATTCCATTAAAGTCGGTTCCTGTATTGTCACGCCACGCACAAGGTGTAATTCTTATGCGCTTTACGGATAAGACTGAAAAAGTAGGTTCTGCAACTCTTATTACCGAAGGCGAAATCTCAGACGCTTCCTAAACCATAGCTCCAATTATTTGTTTTTATCTTCAAACGTAGTACAATATCCGTGTTCTTTGACATCGGTCAACGCATCCGGCTTGAACATTCGCTGTTCTTGTTGGGTACGTAATCACTCCCGGCTCGCCGGGATACAAGATTTTGGGGGTTTCAATGTTAACACAACCAACACTTAGGTCTGAAGAATTCTGCTACACGCAGGACCGCCGACGCATCGAAATCGGCAAAACCGGAACCGGATTCACGGGCACTATTCAAATCCAGGTTCCCCAGAAGAATGGGACGATTCTCTTAATCGAAGTCGGGTACGAGGTCAACAATCCTACCCATTACTCCTCGATGAGAGGTCTGTGTTTTACTGATGCAAGATGCAGTGAGCTAGGATCCTGATACGCTCCCGGTTCGCCGGGATACAAGGTTAAAAAGGAGAAATGTTGTGCAGATAATTGGTGCAACCATTGGGACTCTAGGAGCATGGGTTCTTCCCGTCTCCTTGATCCGTAACAGGAGTATCAAGTTCGTCCCATACACACTGCTTGGCATTGGTCTGACGTTGGTCGGATCTGCAATTGTTTGGTATGGGTGAAACCAAGACCGAGTCAGCTCGAATACGGCCCCGAATCCGAAAGGAGGAGGGGCCACCAAACCTTATTTTTTAGTTTTACACCATGTACACCCCCGAGGTGTACATTATATCGTCACCTATAAAAGGGTCCTTTTTACATCGATTGTACACCCCCGAGGTGTACATCTAACAAATATTTAATCTTCACCATCTATGAGCTGATGTTTGACGATTTCCAGGGATATACCATAATCCAGGTTGTCGAAAACAAATGTTTTGTATTGATCTATTGAGTTGAATTGTTCCAAAACATAATTCTTTTTACAAAAACCATAATCGTTTAAGTATTCCGATAAGGAAGAATATGGAT
>JBBCAX010000241.1:0-1025 GCA_051382335.1 Deltaproteobacteria bacterium TL4 | reverse complement strand
CTGTTACGCCACGAATAGAGGCAGTTGCATCTATTGAAGACAGCTTATTTTTAATATCCAGCGATGCCATTTTAAAGCTGTCGTTTATTTTTGCTTCGATAAAGGCGTTGTTCGCCACCCACCCTTCCTTTCCAGCTGAAGTTTTCACCTTTGTCCAATCAGCTTTTTCTTCGACCGCAGACACCTTATCGCCAACATTTAAACTCACTACTATATTATAAAAGTTTCCCTCTCCCTCTCTTAGTTTTACGCCCGGGCGTTTGATTTCTTTGTCTTTTCCCGGAATTGCAGAAATTAAAAATGCTACGGCCATGAGTAAAATTATAAAATTTTTCATACGACTCCCCACAAAGTCATAACGTCCCCGCGAAGCGGGGAGCTTGACGGCTGTGAGCAGCCTCAAAGGCTGCCAATTAATGTTCTCGTTTAAAACTTCCCATCTTCGTGCTCATTTTGAGCGTCCAAGCTTTCTTGGTTCTGGATATAATTTCGTACCTGCGCTTCTTCGAATCCAACTGTTGACACCGCATATCCTCTTGCCCAGAACCTTTCTCCATTGAAATTCCTCTTCCGTCCTCCAAATTGACGAGCCACAGATATTGCGCTCTTCCCCTTTATATATCCCAGCACTTCCGAAACAGAATATTTCGGCGGTATCCGCATCAACATGTGTACATGGTCCTGTATCATGTGCCCTTCCATGATTTCACTCTCTCTTTGCTTCGCCAACTCATGAAAAACTGGCCCAAGAAATTTTCTGATCTTACCATATAATTCTTTCTTGCGTCCTTTCGGAATAAATACTACATGATATCTGCAATCCCATCTCGAGTGACTTAAACTTTCGTATGACATCGCTTCCTCCTTTGTTTGCCGTCAAGCTTCAAAGGAGGTACGTCATACTAAATCCAATTGTCAAACCTTGAAAGTCTCACTAGTCAAACTAGTGGCTTACCTATCATAGAGTTATACAATTACAGACCTCGTCCCTGATATTGAATATTTTTTTCTGGTCCATGTGAAGG
>JBBCAX010000240.1:0-30356 GCA_051382335.1 Deltaproteobacteria bacterium TL4 | reverse complement strand
ATGAATTAATGCAAGGTTATTATTTCCCGTTTTTCAGGCCAAACCTATCATTAATTCTAATACGACTTTATAAGTCTCTGATTTTATTCAGGAGTAATATTGAGCAAATTGTTCAAAGTCGAGATTTAATTATACAATTAAGTTTAACTATGATCTGTATCATAGAGAAAAGAATGAAAGGGGTTCTTGAAATAGGACTAAATCACTTGATTACTGTTCTGTAACCATTTTTGAGAGAATATGAGATGAACTACAGAGATATTATTACTATTGAGCCAGAAAAACGTGGAGGAAAGCCTTGTATCCGAGGAATGAGGATCACTGTTTATGATGTTTTGGAATATTTAGCGTCTGGCATGAGCCAAGAAGAGATAGTAGATGATTTTCCTTATTTAACAAAAAAAGATATACTTGCGTGCCTGCGTTACGCTGCTGATCGTGAACGTTTACAGATAGCGGTATAAGATGCATTTATTATTCGCTCAGAATTTATCTCCTAAACTTGTTGAAAAGTTAGCAGATATTTACCCCTCATCAAAGCATGTCCAGGATATTGGTTTTGGCGATGCAAGTGATCCGGTGATATGGGACTATGCCAAAACAAATGGATATACCATTGTGACAAAAGATTCAGATTTCCATGAACGTCGCATTATATTTGGAACGCCTCCCGATATCATCTGGATCAGAAGAGGTAATTGTTCAATCCAATTGATTGAGAAGTTGTTAAGGGTGAACCTCAACTCCATTGAGAAATTGCCTAAAAATGAGAAAGGTTTTATCATTATTCAGTAATGACAATTTCCAAACAAAATGAGGAATCAAATAATCCTCCTTAATTATTTTTCTGGGTGAGTCGGTTTTCTCTTCCTTTCATTCATAATACCCTATTAGTGGTAATTCAACATTGGGGGAACGCAATGAGGCCTTCTCATCTTCTTAAAATCATTTACGGAGTCCTTGTCTTGGGCATTCTGGTTGGTTGCCGAAATACAGAGCTTCGAAATAAACAACCACCTCATGCGGTGCAGGGTGTCCTGGATTTAAGCAACTGGAATTTTGAAAATGATGGTCAGGTGAAGCTGGATGGAGAATGGGGCTTTTACTGGAAGCAGTTTTTAAGTAGTTCTGATTTTGAAACCAGCCCCTCTCTGAAACCGGACGCCTATGCCAAAGTCCCGGGACGGTGGAACGATCTTGAAGTGGACCACAAGGCTGTTGGTTCCGAAGGTTATGCGACCTATCGTCTGACGGTGTCGATGAACGAGACCGCAGGCGACCTGGCTTTTAAAATACCCATCATGGGAACCGCTTATGAGTTGGAACACAATGGACAGTTGCTTGCTTCCAGTGGAAGAATCGGTATCTCACGGGACTTGATGCAGCCTTCCTATCATCCCACAATCGTTGAGATACAGCCACAAAGTCGCAGTCCCTGGATCCTGCTGCTTCGAATTTCGAATTTCCATACCTACAAAGGCGGTCCGTGGTATTCGTTGAGTCTGAATAGTCCTGAGCGTCTTAAGGGGGAACAAAGGGTCTCGGCGCGTCTGCAATGGATGGTGTTCGGATGTATTTTCATCATGGGGCTCTATCACCTGGGACTTTATATAATTCGTCCCTCCGAAAAATCGACGCTGTACCTTGGGATATCTTGCCTGCTCATCGCGTTGAGAACTCTCTTGACTGAGGAAAAGTTCCTCTACGGGTATTTTGATGAAACGTTATGGTTGTTTTGCTACAAAGTGGAGTATTTGACTTATTACCTCAGTGTCTTTGTCTTTGTGCTTTTCGGTCAAAGTGTTTTTCCAAGGCAGTTTTCCAACAAAATCGTCCGACCGATTTGCGGAATCGGTGTGTTGGCCTCACTGTTGGTAGTCCTGACGCCCCCCTGGATTTATACTTATTCGCTTTCCGCCTATCATCTGTTTACCTTGTTTGTAATGCTTTATGTCATCCTCAGCGTGTCAATGGCCTGTTGGAAAAAAGAGGAGAACGGGGGTTGGTTTTTAGCAGGATTACTCATTTTTGCGATGGCCATCATCAATGACATTTTATACACAAAACTGCTCATTCGAACCGTAACTATGGCCTCGTATGGTCTGGTCGGATTTCTTTTTGCGCAATCAATGATGCTTTCCGTCCGGTTTTCCAAGGCTTTTCTTCAGGTGGCACAATTCGGTGAACATTTAGAAAACAAGGTAGCGGAACGCACCCTGCAGTTGGAACTGCGTAATGAAGAACTTCAGCGTACCCGAATTCAGAAAAGTGAGTTTGAAAAGTTTGTTCCTCAGCAGTTTCTTAAGAGGGTGGAGACCGGTGAGGTGAATCATTTTGAACTGGGAAAAGCGGAAAGTGCTGTGGTGACGGTACTGTTCTCGGATATTCGCTCCTTTATCTCCTTGTCTGAAGGCCTGGAACCTCAGGAGGTACTGAACTTTCTGAATGCCTATTTCCTCAGAATGAGTGTTCCGATTGAACAGAACCTGGGCTTCGTGGACAAGTTTATCGGTGACGCGATTATGGCGGTGTTTGATATTCCTGACACCTCCACTTTAGTGAGAGCTGCCTGTGCGGTTGATGCCGCAATTGGAATGCAAAACGCTCTGACGGTGTACAACCAACATCGGAGAAAAGTGGGATACTCACCGATTCAAACGGGAATCGGTATTCACAGTGGGAATGTGGTGATTGGAACTGTGGGAACTCAAAGCCGTATGGATACCACGGTTCTCGGCGACACCGTCAATCTGGCCGCACGTCTGGAATCTTTGTCCAAACACTATAATGCCTCCATCCTCATCAGTTCCGAGATAGTCCGGATGTTGACCCATACCTGGAATTATCAGCTCAGAGAATTGGATCTGGTGCGAGTCAAGGGGCGACGACAACCCGTCGGAGTTTATGAGGTCTTTGACACCGATCTCCCTGAAGTCCTGCATTCAAAAAAAGGCTCATCCCCTTGGCTCAGCGAAGGTTTGCTGGCGATTCAGCATCGAAAATGGCAGGAAGCCCTCAGTCTGTTTGAAAAAGCGCTTCAGATTTATCCGGACGATGTTGTGGCCCAACAGCATATTCAACGCTGCCGATTTTATCAGGTAAACCCGCCTCCGGAAGACTGGGATGGTGCCTGGATCCTGGACCGGAAATGAGTGTTTTATTATTATTTATCGCATTCTCACTTGTGATGAGCGATTGAGCAAAATACGGTACACTTCTTGGAACTTCTTTTTTATCCAGTTTATCCGTGTAAATCCATGAGTCTTTTTTTTTATAATCTCGCTGACGAGTCACTAATCATTTTGAAAGTCCAATCATGCTGGCCTCTGGTTATAAAATCATTTACGGAATCCTTGTCTTAGGCGTTCTGATAGGCTGCCAGAATACAGAGATTCCACATAAAACACCTCCTCAGGCGGTGCAAGGGGAGCTGGATTTGCGGAACTGGAATTTTGAAACCGAGGGCCTTGTGACACTGGATGGCGAATGGGGCTTTTACTGGAAACGGTTCTTAAACGGTTCGGATTTCGATTCCAACCCCTTGCTGACACCGGATACCTATGCCAAAGTTCCCGGGGAATGGAATGCTATCGAAGTGGATCACAAGGCGGTTGGGGCGGAAGGCTACGCAACGTATCGTTTGACGGTGCTGTTGAATGAATCCGCACCAAACTTGGCACTTAAAGTCCCGGAAATGGGAACCGCCTATAACTTGGAACTCAACGGAAAAATAATTGCGTCCAATGGAAACATCGGGACCTCACGGGATTCCATGCAGCCTTCCTATCGTCCCACAAGAGTCAGGATCAAGCAACGTAACCCTCAATGGACCCTCGTGCTTCGAGTTTCGAATTTCTATGGTCGATCAGGAGGACCGTGGCATTCGTTGATTTTGGATATTCCCGCACGTATTGAGGAGGAACAAAACCTGTCGGATCGTCTGGAATGGCTGCTGTTTGGCTGTATTTTCATCATGGGGATCTATCACTTGGGATTGTTTTTGATTCGACCCTCTGATAAATCGGCTCTGTTCTTTGGACTCTATTGTCTGATCATTGCTTTAAGAACTTTGTTAACGAGTGAAAAATATCTCTATGAGTATTTTGCGGAAAATTTATGGTGGTTGTGTCACAAACTTGAATTATTGACTTTTTACATGGGCGCCTTTGTTTTTGTTCTTTTTGGTCAAAGTATTTTTCCAAGACAGTTTTCCAACAAAGTCGTCTGGCCGATTTGCGGAATCGGTGTGTTGTGCTCCCTGTTGGTGATCCTGACTCCCTCCTGGATTTACACCTATTCGCTCTACGCCTATCAACTGCTTACCCTGTTTATGGTGCTTTATGTCATCATCGGCGTAGCCCTTGCCTGTCGAAAAAAAGAGGAGAGCAGCCGTTGGTTTCTGGCCGGATTTCTCATTTTCGCGATTACCATCATCAACGATATTTTGTATGCGAAACAGCTCATTCAGACACAATTTATGATCTCGTATGGTCTGGTCGGATTCCTTTTTGCGCAATCCGTGATGCTCTCCATCCGGTTTTCCAATGCGTTTTTTCAGGTAGCACGACTCACTGACCATTTGGAAAATAAGGTAACGGAGCGTACTTTGCAACTGGAACTCCGAAATAAAGAACTTCAGCGTACCCGCATTCAAAAAAGTGAATTTGAGAAGTTTGTCCCCCTACAGTTTCTTAAGAGGATAGAGACTGGTGAGGTGAATCATTTTGAACTGGGAAAAGCGGAAAGTGCTGTGGTGACCATCCTGTTTTCTGACATTCGCAGTTTCACCACCTTATCTGAAAACATGGAACCTCAGGAGGTTCTGAATTTTCTGAACGCCTATTTCCGCAGAGTGAGTATTCCGATTGAGCAGAACCTGGGTTTCATTGACAAGTTTATCGGTGACGCGATCATGGCGGTGTTTGATATTCCTGACGCCTCTGAGCTGGTGAAAGCGGCCTGCGCTGTGGACGCCGCGATAGGAATGCAAAATGCGTTGACTGTGTACAACCAGCACCGGATGAAAACGGGATACAGCCCGATTCAAACGGGAATTGGCATTCACATCGGAAATGTGGTGATTGGAACCGTGGGAACTCAAAGTCGTATGGATACCACTGTACTTGGAGACACTGTCAATCTGGCCGTATGTCTGGAAGCGTTATCCAAACAATACAATGGAGCAATCCTCATCAGTTATGAGATCATCAGCCTGTTGAACAATAGTTGGAATTATCAATTCAGGGAACTGGATCTGGTGCGAGTCAATGGGCGTCGGCAGCCCGTTGGGGTTTATGAGATTTTTGACAATGATCCTCCGGAAAGACAGCATTTAAAAAAACGCTCAGCACATTGGATACGTAAAGGTTTGCTGACGATTCAGAACTGTGAATGGCAGGCAGCGATCAGCCTGTTTGAAAAGGCGCTTCAGATTTTTCCGGAGGATGTTGTGGCCCAACAGCATATTCAGCGCTGCCGGTTTTACCAGGAAAACCCTCCTCCTGAAGACTGGGATGGGGCATGGGGCCTAGACCAGAAATGAGGTGATCCTTCAAAGATTTTCTTGCAACTGGCAGTTAGTTTCATCAACTAAGATTGAATGCTCTTTATAAAATTTAATCAAAATTCGTCGAGAACTGGCGACTGTCGAGTTACAATAGGTAAATTGTATTGCTTGCTGTAAGATGTCCATTGCCAAAAAGCACACATTGTGGTAAATACCGCCATGCAAAAATTCAATGGGAACCCAGAAAAAACAGAATAAATTTTCTGGGTCCCTTAGCGTGGTCTCAAAAACAGAAAACAATGAGAAACAAAGGAGAACAAATGAGTCAAAGAGTTGCCGTTGTAGGCGCAACGGGGGCCGTGGGTGTCGAATTTTTAAAGCTGCTGGATTCCCGTCATTATCCCATGAGAAGTCTCAAATTATTGGCGTCTGCACGTTCTGCGGGAAAAGAGATTGTCTTTAAAGGTGAAAAATTGATTGTTGAGGAACTCACTTCTAATTCTTTTCATGATGTAGATCTTGCCCTTTTTTCCGCAGGTGGTGATCGGAGCAAGGTGTTTGCGCCTCATGCTGTGAAATCCGGGGCTTTGGTCATTGATAACAGTAGTGCATTTCGTATGGAGGAGGGGGTGCCTCTGGTGGTCCCTGAAGTCAATCCCGAAATGGCCTTTAAGCACAAGGGAATTATTGCCAATCCCAATTGTTCCACAATCCAAATGGTGGTGGCCTTAAATCCTTTACATAAAGCCGCAAAAATCAAACGGGTGGTGGTTTCCAGCTATCAAGCGGTTTCCGGTGCAGGAGCCGCCGCAATGCAGGAGTTAATTGATCAAATTCATGCTTATACCCAAAAAGAACCGATGATTCCTCATGTTTTTCCGGTTCAGATTGCGTTCAACGTCTTTCCTCACATTGATGTTTTTCTGGACAATGGCTATACCAAGGAAGAAATGAAAATGGTTTATGAGACGCGCAAAATCATGTCGGCTCCGGAGATGCAAGTTTCCGCAACCTGTGTGCGTGTTCCTGTTTTGCGAGCACATTCGGAAGCGATCCATATTGAAACAGAAAAAAAATTAAGTGTGGCCGAGGCCAGAAGTCTGCTTGAAAAAGCACCAGGAATTGTGGTTAAGGATATTCGAGGCCCTGGAGGGTATCCCGTGCCATGGGATGTCGCTGAAACTTTCGATACCTATGTTGGGCGGATTCGTGAAGATGTTTCCTGTCCCAATGGTTTGGCCTTTTGGGTAGTTGCTGACCAGCTTTACAAAGGCGCGGCACTCAATGCCATCCAGATCGCAGAGCTTTTGAATGGATAAGCAACCCTGGAACATGAATCACTAAAGGATTGCCTGTGGGCCTCTGCCTATGAAAATCGCTAATGGACGAAAAACCAGGGGACACCAAGATTTTTTTCTGCGTTGCTTGGTGTTCCTTCGTAGCAGGGGTGCTCCGTAATTTCACTTTTCAGAAACAGTGTCGACTGCGGTAATCGCCAGAATGATTTGAGTGATGATCATAGGGATGGGGGTCTGATCCGACTCAAAAACGTAGTCGGCCTGAGCATAGAGAGGACTTCTTTTCTCAAGCAAGGTTCTGATTTTTTCTTCAGCATTTTCGGTACGTAAAAGGGGACGTTTTGTGTCATTTTCCAAACGAGCCAGGATGACCTCAACAGGTGCTTTAAGATAAACCAGTTTTCCTATTTTTTTCATTAATTGGATATTGCCTTCAGTGGTGATAATGCCTCCCCCTGTAGAAAGGACGGTATTGTGGACAGAGATCAAACGTTGTAGTAGTTGTGTCTCCAAATTACGGAAACACGATTCACCCGCATAATCAAAGATTTCGGCAATACTGCAACCTTGTTCCTGTTCAATCTGATGATCCATATCGAGAAAATAATATCCCAATCGCCGGGCAAGCTTGCGCCCTATAGTTGTTTTCCCCACACCCATAAAACCAATCAGGACAATATTCATACTTCCGTTCTTTCAGAAAATTCTATATTTTCAATCCATCCACCACCCAATAAAATAGCCTCCTGATAAAACACCGCGGCTTGACCAGGAGTCACCGCTCGTTCGGGAGTTTCTAACTCAATGCGTATTTCACCTTGTGCTGTAGGAAATAGCGTTGCTGGAGCACCTCGATGAGCGGAACGCAGTTTGACCGTTGCCTTGACAGGAGCTTGAATAGGATCTATGGAAAGCCAATTAGGATTGGAAACCCACACGGTTTTAGCATAGAGATCGCTTTCATCGCCGACAACTATTTGATTTTTTTGCTGATCAAGACGGATGACATAGTAAGGTTCATTTCGACTTAAACCCAATCCCCGACGTTGTCCAATCGTATAAAAAGGCAGACCTTGGTGTTGTCCTATAACCTGTCCTGACACATTGATGAATTCACCGGGAATAGGCGCAGAAGGCATCTGTTGACTTAGAAATTCGCGGTAATCATTCGGAACAAAGCAGATTTCCTGACTATCGGGTTTGTTGGCTGAGGCAAATCCAATATCTGCGGCAATTTGACGAACGTTTGATTTAACATAGTCCGATAAAGGAAAGAGAAAACGGTCCAGTTCTTTGGAGGGGAGGCCAAACAGGAAATACGTTTGATCCTTACTCAAATCTGCAGGTTTGCAGAGTTGGAGTCGCCGGGTTGAGGGACAACGTTGAATCCGCGCATAGTGACCGGTCGCAAGATAGTCACATTCAAGTTCCTCCGCTTTTTCCAGAAGGAATTTACTTTTGATGTTTTTATTGCACATAACGCAGGGATTAGGCGTTCTCCCTTGACTATATTCACGGATAAAATATTGAATGACATTTTCTTGAAATTCTTCCTGAAAATCAATCACATAAAACGGAATTTCCAGACGGCTGCAGATGGTTCTGGCATCTAAGGCTTCATCTAAAGAGCAGCAGCTTTTACTTCGAATGTCCTCTACTGGACCATGATAGAGTTTCATATGTAGTCCAATGACCTCAAAGCCTTGCTGTTTCAGTAACGCGGCAGCCACAGAAGAATCCACCCCTCCACTCATTGCCATTGCAACACGGTTTTTCATTTTTATAGCAGATCAGTGGTTTAGAATTTTGACGTTAAGTCCGTAAAAAATAAATTTTTTATCATCGTTTTCGAGTGATGGGTTTAAAACTTTGATTAATTGCGCTATAATCGTGATGTTTTGTTCGTTGAGGGAGATTTTTTTGGGCATCACTCATAAACTTATAATATTGTGCTTGAATTTCTTTTTCATATTTAGCTTGTTGCTCCTCAAAGTCACGGCTATTTTTTTGATGAACAGCTTCACGGTTTTTTTCGGTGAGTTCTGGAGCTTTCTTGGTTACATCTTCTTGAGCAAGCTTTTGAACTCCTTTGGCAATATTTGCATTAGCCTGCGCCTTATGAGGATCAGGACTTTGTGTCGCCAGGCGAAGAACTTCTTTCGATATCGCTTTTTGCGTTTTACTCGGTGGTGCACTGTGGAGAGAGAAAGGAAAACTGATGAAAATTACTATTGCAATCAGAACCCATGGGCAAGGCCGACCCTTTAAAAGAGCGTGTTTCCTGGGGGTGACGCTACTCATGATCGAATTTTTTCTCATTGTTCCCATAAAGGCCTTTTCTCAAAATGCACCTGTGCTCCCCAACTGTGAGCTGCCAGGAAGCAAAAATGAGGAATATCAATGCTTCCTGATCAAACAGGATTTAGATTTAAAGCGCGTTCAAGAAGAAGAACAGCGGCAAATTCAAAATAAAAAAATCAAAGAAGAACTGTTAGCTAAAAAAATTAAAGATTTGGAAATTGAGGAACAGAAAAAACAAGAAGAACGCAGACTTCTTGCGGAACCCTCAAAACAGCGCAATAAATCCCACAAAGGAGAAAAATATAAAGTTACGTTTGGTCGTGTTATTGAACCTAAAACTCCATAACTTTATACTCTCAATATAACGGAAATCCGTTGTATTTCAATCTATTTCCATTGGATCAAGTCCTCAGAAGAGCAGCTCCTGCTGGAGAGAAGAGGTCTGGGGCGGAATAAACGAAGCGTTTCCGCCCAAAAATCAGCATTCATTTTTGGGATCCTGTTTAAATTTCATGGTAAGTTAAATTTTCAGAGATCAAATATTAGAATCCGCGGTGGCAATGCTCTTGCTTCGAATCAAATCAGCGAGGGAGGGAAGACGGAACAGTCCACTGATTTTATCATGGATTATCCCGTATCTGCCCGGGATCAGGGCGAACACACAGGTTCGCCCCTACAATTTGTGGCCGAAAATATGACCAACCCCATAAAAAACCACGGGAAATCTCGAAGAGCTACAATTTTAATGAAATTGACAAACTCCCCTGATTTTTGAAGAGGATACGGCGTTTTCTTATTATTTCATAACTAATACTCCATAATCTCCTGCTCCAACTGTGTTCGAAAATTTTGAGGCGACATTATTAATCATGCTATCAACACCACTATCAGTACGTTTAGGGTCATGATGGCATAGCAGAGCCATTTTTATTTTAGCAAGATCACATAAGGTAACAACGTATTCATCACACCCATGGCCCCAACCCGTATACATCGCTTTGTATTCTTCAATCTTGTATTGGCAGTCGATGAGTAAACAATCGGCCTGCTTAACATGATTTAGAAGATCTTGGGACACGCTTTCCTGAAGCTCGTGATCTGTCAAAAAAACAAATTTCTCCCCAGTGGGCATTTCTAAAGCATAGGTAATAGTTGTATCTGGATGAAACGTGTAGTACATAAATATTTTGACACACTCACTCAAAGGGACCATAAACTTTTCACGACGAATGGCTTTATAGTGGACACGTGGAATTTTTACGGTTGCCTTAGGTTTGTCTGATTTTTGGTTGTATGAGACCTTGGGTATCCATTCAATCCCCAGTACGTCCTTGTGTAGTAATCCGACTAAGGCCGTAGATTGTGGTATATTTTTAAACTGAAAGTGATATCCGATTTGCTGAAATGGAATGGGAAAAAACGGTTTTCGAAAAGAGCCTGTAGAAATTGCTTCTTTGGGACCGACATTCCTTCCTTTAGGCCCAAACACATAAAGACATGTCTGATTGATAAAAGGAAATCCTGTGAAGGGCAATCCAACAATGTGATCCCAATGATAATGAGTAAAACCAATGAGGACAGCATGATCACTTCCTCGTAGTATATTACTGATAAAGGGTCCGGTTGCTTCGCCTGCAGGTTGCATTCCCCCGCCTCCATCCAGATAAAACTTCATATCCGGATGAAAGTGTTTACTTCTCAATTCCAAGCAGGTAGTATTTCCCCCGTAGTGCATTTTGTTAGGAGCACAAACATCCTTAGAACCCCGAGTTCCCCAAGTGACAACTCCGAGAGTATCCTTACACGGACTTTGAACGTACTCAATAGCGGTCTGCTGACGTTTGATTAAATCGGGATCTAAGTAGTATTTATTATCAGAAGTCACAAAAACACCTCACGGCTAATCAATAGGATGGAATACCTTATTGCGATCCTTATAAATAGAATGTCACTCTATGTCAATTTCATTTTACCCTAAATATTATAAAATTGAATAGAACCCAAAAGATAAAGAACCTAATTCAATTATTGTTCCATAATAAAAGACATCTTTCCAAAATAAAGCCTGGATTTAGCGAGTTCACAGGTATCCTCCTCTTTTACAAAATTTTTGAGCTGTGCAGGTACCTTTTTAAACCACGAAAAACACGAAAGAAAACCTGCAAAATAGGGTTTCACGGAGGAATTCATTTATTAAAAAATCATTTATTTCGTGTTTTTCGTGTTTTTCGTGGTTAATTTTCAAACCACCTGCACAGCTCGAAATCTTTCCACCTGTGCAGGTAGGTATTAGGTATTAGCTTTTAGCCGTTGGCACTGATGTGATTTCCTACCCTTTTACGTTCACGAACGCACGTTTTTTGTGAAAAACTCAAAAAAACACTTTATGCATGACAAGGTTCTTAAAATTTTGCTCTGCTCTGAAAGCAGGTAATCACCAGCTAAGACCTAAACGCTAACACCTAATACCTCACCTACACAGCTCGAAATCTTTCGGATTGTTAAAGAAACCTATAGGGGAAAACACAAAAACTATGGGAAAATTTGGAACATCCTTGCGGGATTGGTAAATCTTCGCTATGTCGCATGATTTCAGGGTTTATTTAGGAAAGATGTCTAATATACTGGGAATGGTAGTCCCGGATTACGCACCAGGGAAGGCGACAAACCGTGGAATTTCATCGGGACAACCTGCTACTACCCTTCGGAATGTTATTTCACCGCAACGATTCGGGTATGTTTATTTCCAGTTTTCACCTAAGTTGACGACGTTAGGGTAACTGCTGCTACTTGCCGATACATGGCAGGATTGATTCCATATTTTTTTAGTTTTGCCCTCAACGTATTGGGGTTGACTCCCAAACGATGCGCGGCGCCATGCGCTCCTTCAACACGTCCGCGAGTTTCTGTCAATGACTGTTTCAGATGCGCTATAATCACAGAATCCAGAGAGTCCTCCGTTGGCGCAGGACTCGGAGTAGCTCTCCCTGTCTGTACTTTTTCCAGTGTTTCAGGTCTCGCAAAGTGTGAACCCAAGGCCGAATCAAGATCAAGATAATGGCCATTCCCCAGTATGACCGCTCTTTCCAAAACTGAATTTAACTCACGGACATTTCCAGGCCAGGAGTAGTTTTCTAATTGCTCAATGTCTTGTTTGGAGAGCGGTGGAGTCGGAATGCCCATGCGGATGGCTGCCCGTGTGACAAAATGTTCCGCAAGGGAAGGAATGTCTTCTAAATGTTCCCGTAGAGAGGGTAAAATAATAGGAAATACCGCGATTCGATACCAAAGGTCTTCACGAAAATCCCCTGTTCGAACCATTTTTTGCAAATCCCGATGTGTTGCCGCAATCACTCTTACATCGACATTGATATCGGATTCACTTCCCACTTTTTGAAGTAAACCATCTTGTAAAACACGCAGCAATCGTACTTGTGCGGCCAGGGGTAATTCCCCAATTTCATCCAGAAAGATTGTTCCTCCATTGGCACGTTCGAACCATCCCCGACGTGTGGACGTAGCTCCGGTAAAACTTCCTTTTTCATGTCCGAATAATTCTGAATCTATCAACTCCGGCGGGAGAGCACCACAGTTTACTCGTAAAAAAGGACCTTTGCAACGAAGTGAATGTTCATGAATGGTCCGTGCGATGACTTCCTTACCCGAACCGGTCTCACCAAGGATCAGGATGCTAACTTCTGTGGGCGCCGCCTGGGTCACCCTTTTCATCACAGCACGAAGCCCGCCATCCAGACCAATGACTTGTTCGGATAAAGAATTTCTGCCCAAGCGGTTGAGTAAACTTTGCCTATCCGCTTCGGCAGCATCTTTCAGTTGTTGGATTTCCCGGAGTCGATTATCATTTTCGATCATTGAGATTAAGGGTTCTAAAAGATGGTGTAGCAAATTCACATCGCTATTTGAAAATTCAGTGCCCTCGGTACCAAATATTATAAAGCCCCTGAACACTTTCTCAATTTGATAAGGAAAGAGGAACAATCCCACATCCGCCGCTTGAAAATGTGGTAACTTCACAAAGGGAGAAGGCCAGTTGGATTGTTTGCATACAAGCGCTTGAGCGTTTTGTGCCCATTGTTTCAGATTCTGGATATCTTTGGCGTGGAAGCCACAAAGTTCGTGTGTTTGGCGTAATCCCGTCCGGGACTGCCATTCAAACAGCAATTGAAGATCACGATCCTCCTGGGTGAGTTCATAAAGACGCAAACCGCACAAGGGCAGTTTACTCCTCACGGCATAAATAACCTGAGGAAGGGTATCTCGTAAATTCGCATGACGGCCCGCCTCTTTCCAGAGAGCTAACAGTATTTTTTGATTCTCAATGCCTGGCATATTTTCTGTTAAATATAATGGTTATTCCTTCATATACAACTGATCAAACTGTTAAATATGAATGAAATTTAAATCACGCGCTTTCATTTATCAAGATTATTATAGGATATTAGTTAGTTATAAAAAACGTGTGATTTTGGCATAAGGTTTGAGTTATTGATGGAGAGACGTTTCAAAAAAGAAACGAAATTTATTCAATCTTTGATAAAGGAGTTAATATGTTTTACCGATTCGGGTACGCCATGGTATTGGTTTGGGGAATAATGCTTTCCCAACAGATTTTCGCGCAACAAGCCATTGAATTGCTGAATGTTTCCTACGACCCAACGCGAGAGTTTTATCATGAGTTTAATTTGGAATTCTCAAAAATATGGGCCGCCAAAACAGGCGAAGTATTGACGATCAACCAGTCTCACGGTGGTTCAGGGAAACAGGCAAGAGCCGTTATTGATGGATTAGAAGCTGATGTTGTCTCTTTGGCCTTAGCTGTTGATGTGGACGCCATTGCCGAGAAGACGGGGAAAATACCGGATAACTGGCAAGCTCGTTTACCTAATAACAGCGCCCCTTACACATCAACCATTGTATTGCTGGTTCGTAAAGGGAACCCCAAAAATATTCGGGATTGGGATGATTTGATCCGTGATGGCATACAAGTGATTACTCCTAATCCTAAAACTTCCGGTGGGGCCCGTTGGAATTATCTGGCCGCTTATGCTTACGCGAAACACAAATATGGAACAGACCAGAAGGCAAAGGATTTCATCAAGAAACTCTTCAGAAATGTCCCTGTGCTGGATACAGGCGCTCGTGGTTCGACCACAACTTTTGTGAAACGTATTGGTGATGTGTTACTTGCCTGGGAAAATGAGGCGTTTCTGGCAATTAATGAATTGGGGGTAGACAAATTCGAGATCGTGGTCCCATCCCTCTCTATCAAAGCGGAACCTACGGTCACAGTCGTCGATGGCAATGTGAAAAAACATCTTACACAGAAAGCGGCAACGGCTTATCTTGAAGCCCTCTATAGTCCGATTGGACAAAAGCTTGCGGCAAAACATTATTTCCGCCCCTTCAGATCCGAATATGCGGCCTTAGAGGATTTAGTCCGATTCAAAGACCTCAAATTAATTACGGTGGATCAAGATTTTGGAGGCTGGAAAAACGCTCAGAAAATACATTTTTCAGAAGGCGGAGTTTTTGATCAGATTTATCAACCACGCTAAACAAAGAGACTGGACTTATGATTTTTAAATCTCGATCAGCTTTACCGGGCTTTGGTCTGACAATGGGGTATACGGTCACTTACCTGCTGTTGATTATACTGCTTCCCGTCGCGGGGTTATTTCTGAAAACAGCAGAACTTGGAATCCCTGAGATATGGAGCATTATCAGTTCTGGCAGAGTCATCACCGCTTTGTGGCTTTCCTTTAGTACCGCGCTCGTTGCCGCAAGTCTAAACGCCGTGTTTGGAACTCTGATTGCCTGGGTGTTTGTGCGCTATGAATTCCCCGGTAAACGTCTGCTGGACGCTATGATTGATTTGCCCTTTGCCATGCCTACCGCGGTAGCCGGCATTGCGTTGTCAACACTCTATTCTGAGAATGGCTTGATCGGACAATGGCTCGAACCACTTGGAATCAAAGTTACCTATACTCCACTTGGAATTATCGTTGCGCTCACCTTCATCGGCTTACCTTTTGTTGTGAGAACGATAGAGCCTGTACTGCGCGAAATGGACAAGGAACTGGAAGTGGCCGCGGCGTCACTGGGCGCAAATCGTTTCCAGACGATCCTGGGTGTGGTGTTGCCCAGCATCCTGCCCGCTTTGCTCACAGGCTTCACTCTCGCTTTTGCGCGGGGTCTGGGAGAATACGGCTCGGTCATTTTTATTGCGGGGAATTTGCCTTATGTTTCAGAGATTGTCCCCTTACTCATTTTGATCCGACTGGAAGAATTTGATTATGCCGGAGCAACAGCCATTGGAGCTATGATGTTAACGTTAGCGTTCCTGTTTCTGTTAGCAATCAATGGGATTCAGTCCTGGGGCGCGCGTTATCGAAACGGTACAAAGCGATCAGGCCAGACGAGAAGAGGACTATGACTGGATTCTCCTTGAGAAAATTATTGGTGTCACATCCTTCCAATCCCAGTGTTGTCACGGAATCCAGAGGGGTTCAACTGGGATTGGTGGCTCTGGTATTGATATTTTTTCTGACATTCCTGTTATTACCATTGCTCACGATCTTTATCGAAGCTCTTGGACGTGGGATTGGTACGTATGGAAAGGCACTCAGTGATCCGGATGCCCGTTCAGCGATCTGGCTGACCGTCACTGTCGCCGCCATTGCGGTGCCCCTTAATCTCATTTTCGGAGTGACCGCCGGATGGGCTATCGCAAAATTTGAGTTTCGGGGAAAAGGGCTATTGATTTCACTCATTGACCTTCCCTTTTCAATCTCACCAGTAGTCTCCGGGCTGGTCTATGTACTGATGTTTGGTGCGAGCGGGTGGGCTCACTTACTACTGAGTTCCTACAATATTCGGATTATCTTCGCACTCCCGGGGATTGTACTGGCAACAGTATTTGTCACGTTTCCGTTTATAGCGAGGGAACTCATTCCGTTGATGCAGGAACAGGGGACTGAAGACGAGCTTGTCGCTCTAAGTCTTGGTGCCAGTGGGTGGCAAACATTTTGGCATATCACCTTGCCCAATATACGATGGGGACTCCTGTATGGGGTGTTACTCTGCAACGCGCGCGCGATGGGGGAATTTGGCGCGGTATCAGTCGTATCAGGTCATATTCGTGGTAAAACCAATTCACTGCCCCTGCACATCGAAATTCTCTATAACGAGTACAATTTTGCCGCAGCCTTTGCCATGGCGTCCCTTCTGGCATTGCTTGGACTCCTGACTTTGGTCGTTAAAACGGCCCTGGAAAAACACATGGGCCGTAACAGTCCCCATCAACAAAAATACTAAAGGATAGTGCTCAAGGAAAATTTTATCCTGGGAGCGAGGGCATCTTGCCCTCACCGGAGGGCGGGACGCACTCCTCCCGAGACAAAACTTTTTTGGACATCTAGATCATCAGGGAAATATGGAAATTACAATTAACAATATCCAGAAGAATTTTTCTAGTGTGACAGCTCTGGATAACATCAACCTGACCATCAATTCAGGGGAATTAATCGCACTGCTGGGACCCTCCGGATCTGGAAAAACAACCTTGCTCCGTATTATCGCGGGCCTGGAATTTCCTGATATGGGAACGGTCTGTTTTGAGGGTTTAAATAGGACCTCAACGCCATTGCAGGAGCGAAAGATCGGTTTTGTCTTCCAGAACTACGCTTTGTTCAAGCACATGACCGTGAGTAAAAATATTAGCTTTGGATTGAGAGTGATGCCTCGCAAGGATCGCCTGAACAAAGCGATGATCTCACAGCGGGTTCAGGATTTATTGAATTTGGTTCAGCTTGGAGGAATGGGCGAACGTTACCCTCATCAGCTTTCCGGTGGGCAGAGGCAGCGTGTTGCTTTAGCTCGCGCGTTGGCGATTGAGCCCAAAATCATGCTGTTGGATGAACCCTTTGGAGCGTTAGACGCCAAAGTTCGTAAAGAACTCCGCCAATGGGTGCGTGAGTTACATCAGAAAACCGGCGTAACCACCGTCTTTGTGACTCATGATCAAGAAGAAGCCCTGGAGATGGCAGACAAAATTGTGATCATGGATCATGGAAAAATCGCCCAGATAGGAACGGTTGATGAGGTTTATGAAAAACCCAACTCACCGATGGTCTTTGACTTTCTGGGAAGCACCAATATCATTCCGGCGGCCCTGCTGAAACAGGGCTTGCGCAATAACGACGACGCTGGTCCGTATCTCCCCCCCGAAGCGTTAGACATCTATGTTCGTCCTAATGACCTGAGAATTGCCTCCCCTGATGATCCTGGCATCGATGTGGTCGTTCTTGATGTCCACCGTACCGGTCCTATCGTCAGGGCCACGGTTGTGATTTCAGGCTCAAGGGAAATTCTGACGGTTGAGTTGCCCCATCTTCATCATGATGTGAGCTATTTTCTACCAGAGGCTTCATTGAAACTGCGTTTGATGCAATTCTCCGTTTTCCAGACAAAAGACAGGCTGATGAAAAGGCTGGAATAAGGCTTGCTCACCTTGTAAATCTCTACGGCAAATTCCTCATCATTCAGTGTGAATGTTAAGTATTGCGTGTTTTGAGTTGCTTGTTCAGCCATGATTTTTCCTAGGAGGCTGTCCGAGAATGGGTGGTAGGGTGCGCTTAAGCGAAGCGAGCGCACCAGAAAGCTTGCTGTTCCCTTATTTTGGTGCGCTCGCTTCGCTTAAGCGGCACCCTACTTATGCTCAACTTCTATTCTCGGACAGCCACCTAGTACCGTTCAAATTTACTATCATCCCCAGCATCCATAGCCAGTTGAATACCAGTACCTGTGTTTTTTTCATGGGATAGGGCTAAGGGCTTCTCCGCTTTGTGAGCGGGAGTATGATGCGCTGTTTTAAGATGAGCGATTTGGGCATGCATCATTCTGAATCCAGTTTTCCGTCGCCTGGGTGTATTCTTTGGTAGCTTGCCTGGCGTCCCTAATCAATTGGACTTCCTCAGAAGCCGTCGTGATGTTCTCCAGATCGTTGTATAACTGCATCAATTCAGGCAGTAATTTCTGCATGTTTTTATAGGCAGTTCTGTCTTTATAATTCACCTCCTCTTTTTCCTCTCTCATGATCGTGAGGGCATGAGTGTCAATATTCGTAGTAATGATATAGCGTTGAACATAAGCGTTTAACTGTTCAGCACTGGCACCCGATTTGCGGGCATTGGTATAAGCAGTGACCTGCATATTCAGAAATTTGTCAGCCGCATCCCCTACCAGTTCTCCTTTTTGTACCATCACTTCAACGGCTTTTTTATTTTCTTTCAAAGCACTCACTCCAGTACGGTATTGATCCGCATATTTCTGGGTAGCTTCTCGAGCTGTCTTGGACTGCTTCAGCAATTGCTCATTATGGTATTCCGTCGCGAGCTTATCCACCTGATCCAGAAAACCATACAGAGCTTTTACATTGGCTTCCGCTCTTTGATGGATTTCATCTTTTTCTTCGAGTAAATATAGACATGCATTTAAATAAATTCAGCATGTATATTTTGGATGACCCATTTAATCGACTCATGATTAGGAGTGTCAAAGCTTGCTTTGACCAGAAAAGCCAAAGCTTTTCTTTGAATTTTGCCAAAGCAAGCTTTGGTACTCCACAGTGATTCCAATGAAATTATTCCACCTGTGCAGGTGAGGTATTAGCTGCTAGCGTTTAGGTATTAGCTCGTGATTGACTGCTTTTAAGAAGAGCAAAATGTTAAAAATTCTTTATCATCTCATGCATGTATTTTTTGTTTTGGTCACAAAAACATGAGTTCGTGAGCGCAAAAGGATGATGAAAACACATCATTTGCAACAGGCTAAAAGCTAAATGCTAATACCTTACACCTACCTGCACAGGTCGGAATTTTTTTTGCCACAATTACTCCGTTGCCGGAGGACCCATAACCCCAAGTGCGGTAACAACCCCTGAAAACTCTGAAAGTTATATTGCCGAAATTGTTGGGCAGGAAAGCCTGCAGAGCTAGCGGATGGCGGCCGGTCAGTTGCTGCACATGATGGATCTGGCTGCGGCCGCCGCCTGGCATCATGCCCGGTGCCCGGTTGTCACCCTGGCCTTTGACTGGGTGGAACTGCTCAACGACATCTGTCACATGGATTATGTCCATGTTTGATGCCTGTGTGATCCAGGTGGGTCGTTCGTCCATGGTGGTGAAGGTGGATGGCTATCACAAGGCCCCTACCGAAATGGAACTGCGCCCCACAACGGTGTGATCACGATGGTGGTCATTGATGAAAACCGTCACCCCAACCGCAACATCCCGACCCTGGAGTATCGCAGTGCGAAGGATCTGGATCGCAAAGCCTTCGCCTGACAACGGGAAGGCCTGCTGGCACTGCTGAGTAGTTTACCGTTTTAGTTTGGTGATGTTTAAGTTGCGGTTTTTTCATTGGGCTACCTCCTTTTGATTGGGTGGAGGTAGCTTTTTCTGCGCTTCAATGAAAAATAAAAAGAGGAGTTCACGTCACTACTGAATTCGATGGAAGCAGAAACTTTATTTCATTTTCAGTTTTTCACCTGCGGCATCTTCTTCTTTCATCTGGGCTCCGGCGAATTCCATATCCTTCATAAGTCTTCCCGCAAACGCAGTAAGAGGAAGGACATCTCCCGCTGGAGAAACCGACGCCATTTTTCCAGGAGGAATATCGACCGCGTTTTGATTTGTGGCAGATTGCATGTGGACCAAGCCATTCAAGGTACCTACGGTGGTCTGTTCTGCCACATACTCCACAACAAACTCTGTTCCTTTGACTCCAATCACTGCGGTTGGTGTCTGAACTCTCAAATCTTTACCTGCGGTTTGTTGCACTTTTGCGAGAATTTTGCCCCAGACCGATAAAACATAGCGTTTCATCTTTTTTGAAGAATCGGGGTTAAGAAACGTCTCAGTGACAATCAATTTGGTAGAAGGTCCCATAAATACAGCATCTCCTGAGGTTAACACTATTTGCGCTTTACCCTCATCGCCTGTTTGGATGACGTCTCCTTTTTCCAAAAGGAACCCCAGGGATCCCACAGTCGTTTCTTTGCCGTCACGAACTACCGTTACGGTTTGCTGTTTGACCATCACTTTCCCGATGCCTCCTTGGGAAAACAATAGTTGAGCTTGAACCGCACAGGAAAAAAGGGAAAAAACCAGGGTTAGACTAATCAATTGTTTCATAGTTTTTATCTGTAAATAAGGTTGTCAACAAGGAACACCAAGAGTAACTCTGCCGCAGAGAGACGGTGACACAGAGAACAGCGTTTTTTAATTAGCCTCTGTGACTCTGAGTCTCTGTGGCCATACAGGAAGTAATTACCCTTTAAAAGCCACGTATTTGAAAAAGAGCCCGATCCACCGCAATCCGAATGAGTTCGTTGTTATGCTGGCTCAAAGCTTCCAGCGTAGGCAGCGCACGAGGGTCTTTGAGCTGCCCCAGGGTTTTCACCAAGCGTTCAACAAGAATGTCATTATCTGTGTGATTCACTTCCACATTGAGTTTTTGTAAGACGGCATCCACAGCCAAAGGCCCCAGTTTGGTCAAGCCCTCCACAACCAAATGGGCCACTTCTTCATCTTCAAGATAGGGCAGCATCATTTGAGCAACCATAGGATTTTTAATCGCAATCAAGACCTCAAAACTTCCCTGGTTGTCATAGTATGATTTGTTTTTCATCGACATCGTGATCGCGTCAGTGACATCTTTTCCAATATAAACCAGCATTTTCTTGATTTGGTCTTTATTGGTTTGTTCACTGGGCGCGTAAAATTTGTCAACTAACGCTTGTACGGCCTTGGGACCAATGCTTCGAATAGCTTTGCCGATGGCTTCAAAAACTTCATCCCTGGCACTGGAAACCAGGCCTATCAAATCCTCAGTAGCAGGTTCATAAGCAAGAAGGCCCAGACTTCGAATTACAGCCACCTGGACTTCCTGATCGGGATCTTTGAGATGTTTCTGTAACGCTTTTCCACCTTGTTTTAATCCGATTTCCCCGATTAATTTCGCGGCACGAAGACGTTCACTCTTCTCACTGCTGCCAAGATAACTTTCGGCAACTGAGAGCGCCTTTTCCTTATTTCCTTCCTTATGTAACCGTTCGGCGTCCTCTAAACTGGAACAGGCGCTAAACATTAGAATGAGTAAGGTACTCAATAAAAGTGTTTGGATTTTAATCAACATGACCTTCTCCTTTTGATAGATTCCATCCTTAATTATCAGGAATGTGTGTGTAGAGTCCCATCACCGCAATGGGACAAAAGTGAATTGCTTATTTTTTTGGATTCAAATCCTTGATAAAAACAACGTCCGTTAACTCTGGAGCAACAATAGGTTCTAGTGAAGGAATGTTCAGACTGACAATTTCATCCATAACCAAATCGCTCAATTTGGAAGATTTTCCCGCATAACGAACCTTGAAGGTCAAGATGGTAGGAACCGAGTTGTCGCGATCAATATAGCGGAAATCCTCACTATCAAGACTTTCCACACGTTTACGTATCAAACGTTCGTCTGCTGCGTCAAAGCCTTTCAACACAATTTCGTAAGCCGTTAATTTATTGCCTCCCACAGAGATGGTAGACATTTCATTAATGACCTGAGGAATGAATTCTTTCTGCATGTCATCATAAGCGTCTTTAACCAAGCCTGTGATCATTGCGGAACCAATGACATTCGGTCCCCCTCGACGGGCAACATTAACGATGGTATTGGCAAAGGCACCTCCGGTTCCTGTGGCTATATTTTTTGCGGTTACATTAAGGGATAAGGCAATGTCTCCACTGACGTTTCCATTGACAGCAAAGATATTCACTTCAACCACCACTTTTGCCAACTGTTTCAGCAAGGTCAAGCCTGTGCTGTAGAAGTCTTCGGACTGCCTGACTTGTTCATCTAAAGCCACATTTTCCGCTTTGCTTCCCGCAATCACGGCCATGAATTGATCTTTTGTGATTTTGCCGAAAGCTTCTTTTTTCTTTTCATCAGTTTGCATGGCAGTGATCGCATTTCGAAAATCCATCGCCCGGAGTCCTCGTTGATTCAAGTCAGTCTGGATTTGATTCATCAAGGCGCTTTCTACATCGTTGAAGGAAAATCCCGCGCTGGAAAGGTCTATGCCTTTTTTGCTGGTAATTACGGTGATTAAGGTACTGGCACTGGTGTTAATCAATTTCAAATCTTTTTGAAGGGCGACCAAAACCTTCTGTCGATTGACTTTGAAGGATGCGGCAACACCGTAATATTTGTCATTGTAGATCTTTTGAGCTCCTGTGTTTTCCTGAGCATCCAGATACTTATCCACATTTTTGCTCATATACTCTTCAATGATGGCGTAGTTTTTATTGTAAACATCTGCCATCAATAATTCTTGCACCATGGAATCCACGGCTTGAAGGGCCGCGACTTCCATCGCTTTCTGCTTTGCGGCACGGATGTCATTATTTTTAATAAAGGCTTTCGCTTTGACATTAATCACACGGTATTCTGGAGAATCATCTTTGAAGGTCGAACGTCCCGTGACATCAGCCAAGGTGAGAAAGGTTTCTGGAGTGGGCGGTTTCACTTCAGGCTTGCACGCAAGAAGTAAAAACATACTCAAAAAGACCAACAACACAGTAAGCTTATTCTTTTTCATGATTCTTTCCTCAATTGATTGGTGATGGGTCAGTTGCTGTCGCTTAAGCAGCTTTTAGCCTTTAGATATTAGTTTGAGAACAACACTGATATCAGGTATTTTTAAAAGGGGCAATACCTCACCGTAACAGCTAAAACCTATTTTGCGACAGCGACTAGTTAATGCCGCTATTTCTCATAACGACAACTTTATTAATTAACGTACTCTACTCCATTGTTTAACCGCAAGTACGAAGCAACTCAAGTAAAAACATTTAAAATATTACTCTATTTTAGAGCACCGCAATCAAACAAGGTTCAAAACTCAATTTCGTCTTAATTTTAAGATTCTGCGGCGAATCCGAAGTTCACGAGAGGATTGCCGCATTGGGGTGAATGAGCATTCAACCGCGATGTTGCCTGGAATATTTTGAACACGGACCCCAGCGTGGGAACATTTTTGCATTACTTATGGGGACAGTATCCTTTTTTCACTTTAAGGAGGAAAACACCTATGTCTGCAAAATTAACATTTATGAAGAGTCTTCTGAGCGGAGCGATCTTACTTCTTTTCCTTTGGGGCTGTGAAGAACAGGAAGCCGAGCTTTTGCACCGAAAAGGCTGGCCAATTCTCCCCTATACTCAAAATGTAACTTCTGAGGGTATGACCATTCTCTGGGAATCCAATGCAAAGGTGACGGGCGTGGTTGAAGTCTTCCTCCAAGGAAACTTAGTCCAAATATTTGAAGGAGACAAAGAAGTTTTTCATAAGATCATCCTGTCTGGACTTGACGCGAATACAGAGTATCAATATCTGGCAAAAGAAGGAAAGACGAAAGTCGGACCTTTGGGAACGTTTAGAACAGCACCCCCCGAAGGCAGCGGTACTCCATTTTCTTTCTTGGCCATTGGTGATTCTGGACTGGGAACCAAACCTCAGTATCAAATTGCGGATCAGATGACACGGACTCTTCAAAATGAGGTTCCTCCCGCTTTCATTCTCCATACGGGGGATATTGTTTATGACGGATTTGAGCGGAATTATCCTGCGAAATTCTTTGATCCCTACCGTTCGATCATCTATCGAATTCCTTTTTACCCTGTTTTAGGCGATCACGACTTGGTCTTAGACGCCACCGCATACTATAAATTTTTTGCGCCTCCCCCAAATGGGGTGACCGCAACAACCAATTTTTTTTCCTTTACCTATGGAAACGCTCTATTCGTCGGTTTGGATTATTCGCAAATGTATAACGCGAGTGGAATGAATCAACAGATGACTTTCCTTGAAAATAAACTCCAAGCTTTTACAGGAACCTGGAAGTTTGTATTCTTGCACAAACCGATGTTCACCGATGCTGTAGAGCGCAATGGAGAAGCCCTTATTTCGGAACGTTTAAACCCTCTTGCTGAAAAATACGGGGTCGCTGTTGTGTTTGCGGGCGATGTTCACCTTTATGAACGGTTCCACAAAAATGGTGTCACCTACATCAACACCGGAGGAGGAGGTGCTGATTTAAGGGCATTGAGACGTCAAAAAAACTCAGAGGCCGCAGCTTCCCGATATAACTTTGTCCAGGTTCTGGTTGATGGGAACAACTTGACTCTGTCGGCGTATGGTCTTAATGGAGAGTTGTTCGATGTTGTTCTACTCACTCAACCATAAGAGCCTTTGTGATTATCCGTGTTTTTATTGCTTCGTTAATGGGGTTGGTCTTACTTTTTGTGCTTCCTCTCCATGCATATCAACCCACGTGGCAAGATCTGTTGTCATCGCTGTTAAAGCAAAACCTTTGGTATCGTATTATTCTTGAAACCAACGTGCAGGTTTTTGACCCTTTTTCCGAAAACACATCCCAACCGCACCCCCAGGAGCTTAAATCCAGAGGCTACAAGCAGGTCATTTATTGGAAGCGAGATACCAACCTTGCTATAGAAACATTAGATCTGCAGAACAATCTGCTCCACTTCTACTATGAGACTGAAGGCAATGTCATCAAGGCTTCAACCTCGACGGAACGGACCTTCACACAAAAAGAAATTATGCCTCATTTCTTAAGGTTTGTGACTCAAAGTGAGAAGAACTGGGAATATGCTTTGAAAGAGATGGATATCGACAGTCGTCATATTTCCTTACACCCTGAAGAAAGTGAAATTTTTTACCGTATAGGACAACCGGATAGTTCCCACTATGCTCTGATTGAAAAACCAAACTACCAATTACACGCCCTCTATCAACGGTTTCAGTCTAAAGATGGAAAGGCACACCTGATTCGAATTCTTTTCAAGAATTTCAAAAACTACGGAGGGCAGTCTTATCCCCAACAAACCGAATATTATTTGGACGAACACCTTTTTAAACGCGTCAACGTTACCGCTGTTAAACGGGCTTCCCGTTTACCAGTTGCGGAGTTAAATAAACTCATCGAAAAATGGAAAACTTCTCAAGTCGCAGATCTTAATATCAACTATATTCAGTGAGCCAATTTATGATTTATAAATCCCTGATTTTTGTCTGGGTGTCTTGGTTATGCCTTGTCATTACAACTGAAGCACAACCACAGGTTATTGATTTTATTCAGATCATTGTGAATCGTCAAATATTAACCTATACTGAAGTTCAGGAAGAAACCCAAAGAATGCGAATGCAAATTGAAAAATCCCTTCCAGAGGGTTCCGAGAGAGAGGAACAGTTGAAAGACCTGGAACACACGACTATTGAAAATTTGGTGAATAACCTGCTGCTCATTGATCGTGCAAGAGAGTTGAAGTTTGAAGTAGGAGAAAAAGAAATCGAGGAGCGAATCGATCAATTAGAACAATCAAATCCTCAACTGCTCAAACTCTATGATGAAGTCGTCATCAAAGAGCAAATTGTTGATGACATCAAAAGGCAAAGAGTCCTTGCGATGGAGGTCGATTCTAAAGTCCATGTCGATAATAAGGAAATCGAACAACAATGCAAACTGGAAGGGTTAAGCGAAAGAAAACTCGGAATTGCCCAAATTCTGTTCCGAACACAAAATCTGGAAGCGATCCAAGCAAAAGAAGTCCAAATACGAAAAGCTTTTGAGTCCGGTGAATCCTTCGAGTCTCTGGCCAAACAATATTCGGAAGATCCCAACGCGATGAGCACTGGTGGAAAGCTCGGTCTGTTCAAAAAAGGGGAGCTTTTAAAAGAAATCAATGAGGTCGCCTTCCAACTACAGCAAGGAGCCTTGAGTGACTTGGTGAAGACTCAGTATGGCTATCACTTGCTGTTTATATACTCCACCCAAGTAGGAAATAATGTTGATTGCAAGACACTGCCTCCTGATTCAGAAAATAAATACACCAATCAACTTTTTGCCAAGAAAAGGACACAAGTTTTGAATGATTATCTGAGTCAACTCAGAAAAACTGCCCGGATCATCATTAAAACACAACCTGAAACCTCGAATTAAATGATGTTTGGAAAAGCTTCCAGGTTGAGGTCATCTCTGAGCCCTGCTTCGTATTTATAGGCTCCCAGACACGCAACCATTGCCGCGTTGTCCGTGCATAAATGCGGAGGAGGATAGTAAAGAGTCATCTGCTCCTCTTGCGCTCTTTTTTCAAAACTCATCCGCAATTTCTTACTGGCCGCCAGTCCTCCTGAGACAGAAATACGGGAAACCTTTTTGTTTTTAGCAGCTTTAAAGGTTTTGTGCAAAAGCACATCGACAATACTTTGAAAAAAAGAGGATAAGACTTCCTCTGGTTGGGCTTTTGATTCAGGATGAGTCTCCAAAAAACGCAGCATTGCCGTTTTCAAACCACTGAAGGAAAAATTATAATCATCCTTGTCCATCACAGGGCGCGGAAAGTCATAAACATTGGAAGGGGCTCTCAGAGCACAGCGATCCACCACAGGGCCGCCTGGCATGGGATGTCCAAACATTTTTGCCACTTTATCAACACATTCTCCCGCCGCGTCATCGATACTTCTCCCCATAATTTCATAAACAAAATGGGATTCCGCGTAAAAGATTAAAGTATGACCTCCCGCAACCACCAAATGGATCAAGGGGAATTGGATTTGCTCATAGACTAAAAAATTGGCATAAGGATGAGCTTCCACATGATTGACTCCGATGATCGGAATCTTAAGCGCGTAGGCAAGCGTCTTGGCGACAGTGACTCCTACCAAAAGAGAGCCTAGTAAGCCGGGATAGTTGGAAACAACAATATAATCCAAATCCCCAAAGCCAAGATTTGCTTGTTTCAGAGCCTCGGCAATCATCGGGTGAATCAATTCAAGATGTTTTCGAGAGGCTCTTTCAGGAACAACTCCCCCAAACTCCTCATGATCTTTGTATTGTGACAGTGTTAAATTTGCTAATAGCTCACGTTTTCCCTTCAGAAGGGCCACCGAAGTGTCATCAAAGGTTGTATCAATTCCTAACCCTATCATCGTCAATTTTTTACCTCACAGTTTTATTTAATGGCGTAATGCTCAATGTCGGTTGGAATCAGGAACGAAGCGACGTTTCCAACAAAAATGAATGCCGATTTTTGGGCGGAAACGCTTCGTTTCTTCCGCCCTGGACCTCTTCTCTCCAGCAGGAGCTGCTCTTCTGACAGCAATTCAGAGTTTAGATTTAAATTTAAAAAAGATTTTGATTTTAATGCGTTAGAGGAATAGGCGAAAAATATTTTTCTGGTTGTTTTTGAACTTCTATGGGAATAAAATTGTAGAACGCAACCATTAACTTTATCCCACAGGAGACCCTATGACTAAAAGTAGTATAAACAACAGGAAACATAAAATAGAAAGACATAAAGTAAACAGGCGCAAAAAAAACGTCAAATTTGGATCGCCCAAGAAAAAGGTAAAGACATCGTTTACCAAATAGCCAAGACCATTAATCATTTTTTGGTCAATGGTTTTTGATGGCCATTAACCTTTAAGCGCTTGGTGCTACGTCCCACCTATCTAGTACATAGTCAGCTTTCAATTTTCGGGTAATTGAGGTAACTTCGTTTTCATTTTCTGAATTTTTATCAAATCCAATGGAAACGAGGTTTGTGATGGCAAAGAAATATAGGGTACGATTATCGCTGGAGGAACGAGCGGAGCTGCAATCCCTGGTGAGTACGGGTAGCATTGGCTCATAAACGTTTAGGAACAAGACTTAAATAAGTTCCCCTTTTAACGCAGAGACGCAAAGAATGCAGAGAAATAAAATTAAATAATTCCCTCTGCGTTTTTCTGCGTTCTGTGCATTTCTGCGTTAAAATAGAGGCACCGTGCTTTTTACCAAATGAGTAAGTTATTTGATTCTCATTCCTATCATTTATAAATCGTCAAAAAACGAGTTTAAAGGCGTCTAACCTTGCGGAAATACAACTATGTTAACTGATTCAGAGATCCAGTCCATCTACGACCTCATCAAAAAAGAAACGGGAATTCATTTTGAGCAGGATCATTACCTATCCGTCAAACGACACGTTTCCAAAAGAATGAGTGAACTTCATCTCAACAGCAACGATTATCTGCACTTGGTAAGTACCCAGTTTCCAAAAAAGGAACTCAGTCATTTACTCAGTTTGATGATTAACCATTCTACATTATTTTTCCGGGATTTTGAACAATTGCTTTGCTTTGCGGAAGAGTGTCTTCCTGAAGTAAAAAGTAGGAAACAGGAAGCGGGTAGTAACGTGTTCAAAATTTGGTCGGCAGGTTGCTCTACAGGAGAAGAGGCTTATACCTTGGCGATCATTCTCAATGTATTGCTTGAAGAAGAAGTCTGGGACTATAAAATTTATGCGACAGATCTTGATGAAGAAGCTTTGAAATTCGCGAGAAAAGGTCTGTATCAACTGCACACCAATTCTTCCATTCCACCAGAATATTTGGAAATCTATTTTGAGCGGAAAGGTGACGGCTTCCAGGTACATCCGGTGTTGGGACAAGATATTATTTTCCGTAAACTGAACCTGATAGACCCTCAGCAAATGCAACAAATGTCGAACTTTGATTTCATTTTCTGCAAGAACGTACTCTTCTACTTTGATGAAAGAACCCAAGAAATCATACTTCAAAATTTTAACCGTGCTCTGAATCGTGGAGGATTTTTATTTTTGGATTATGCACAAACAACGGATAATTTCATGAAAAAGATTAGTGTATTCAAAAAAGAAAAATATTTTTATCGAAAGCAGCTTTATGTTTAAAGTGATTTTTAGAGAGTCGATTTATGTCAATGAAAGTCGCGACTCCCTCAAAGCCAAGGAACTCATTCGAAAACATGCGGATGAGCTTGGGTTGCGACGCACGAAAAGGACAAAGATGATCACTGCCTCCAGCGAAATTATCAGAAACATGCTGCTTTTTGCGGGCGGTGGCAAAATCACACTGGAACAGATTGTAAGTGAAACCAAAGAGGGCCTGCGACTTATTTTTCGGGACCAAGGACCCGGAATTGAAAATGGTGAACAAGCCCTTTTGAAAGGATTCAGTACGATTGGCAATGATGGTGTCGGCTTATCCGTAGCCAAAAATCTGGTAGACGAATTTACGATTTACTCAACCCTTGGCAGAGGAACAAAAGTTATTCTTGTAGACTGGAAAGTGGATGAACGCCGTCATGGGCGATCTACAAAAGAAAGCACTGTCCTTCCAAACAAACTAGACGAATATCCAAAACAAAGAAAATCTGAAATCATTGCACCCTCTCAAACCACTGCTTACATCATCGTTCATCCTGACGATTTCGCACTGCAAGTCGGGAATCTTTTAAGGTTAACTCCAGATCAGTATAAGGAGCAATTAAAAATTAAAGTTCGCAACCTCCTTGATCAAAAAATATTCATAGTGGTGATGAATTTGGAACGTGATATCGTAGATCCTCCCAATTTTCTCATGGAATTCAAAAATCGCCTTTTCATCATTCCAACCCATAAGGAGGATGATCCCGATAGTCAGGCCAATCGTTTACGACAATATTTAATCGAATTGAAAGGACTTCATCAGGTCATTTTTACTGGAGGTTGGAAACATGCTTGTCTGATGCACACCGTCAATCATACTATTGAAACGAAAAATAAAATCTTCTTCAAAGAAAAAATCAAATCCCCTTTTCAGGGCACTATCTTTGCCAAACACAAAAGTAAAGAAGTCTGGGGAAGCATTGATCTTGACTTTGTATTTTAGCAACTCATGTTACGATAACTTACCCCTTTGGAAAGAAAGTAAAGTGCGTCTCTGCGTTAAAAGTGGAAGTTACTTATTTCATTTTATAAAGAAATGCACCTTGACATCTTATCCGATGTTCTCATACTATATACAATACCTTCGCCAATTATGACGCTTTTCGAGTTACAAATTTTAGACAATTTGCTGCTAAACTCAAAGATTTTTTTGTAATCTTAGCAAACTCGATAACCACTGTGCCCTTTTCTTCAATTTCAATAATTTTTGTGTCTGTTCCTACGTTTTCTTTGTTTTGAGTGGGATGCTTTAGTGGTGTTTTGTCTTTGATAACCGGCTGATTTTGAGCGTTATGAACGCGTCCAATGTTTGCCATCGTTTTTTGTAGTTTTTCAAAAGAAATGACCTTCTGAATTTCAGGGTCAATTTTTAA
>JBBCAX010000239.1:0-2065 GCA_051382335.1 Deltaproteobacteria bacterium TL4 | reverse complement strand
TGGGGAAATAAATATTTTAGATCTGAGGATCACCCAGAACTTAAGTTATTTTCTCAAGACGATTTGCATGTCTTGATTAATCAGCTACTCAATGTGGCTTAATTCTTTAAAAATGTTCAAAGTCCAGCAAAAGAACATCATACATAAAAAAAGGAGGATTGTTACCCAGTCTCACCGGAAGGTCACATAAAATTGAGAGTGCGGAAACAACCACCGCATAGTTTTTTACCCCCTCTCCTAGCCACCCCTTCTATAAAGGAGACAGATGCTCCTTTGAAACAAGAAGGGGTTGGAGAGGAAACAACACCCCCCCATTATATGTAATTTTCAGTCAAAATTTCCACACAAAAACAACTTTTAAGGTCATTATACAACAGCCAAGAATCCTATTGACCCTATCCGTGCCACAAAAAACATCAATAAAATCATAGTTTCTGAACATTCCATTTCAAAACAATCTTTCCTGTTGACGACAATACACAGGCGGGTTCATTTTCATTTCTGTAACTTTATAACAGGACAGCAAAACATTACCCTGTCGTTTAACCAAACAATGATCTTTAATATTTTAATCAACTCTACAAAGGAACTACTATGAATTACGACGCTATTATTCAAAAAACTTGGGAAGACGCTACTTTCAAAACTTCATTAATGACGAGTCCTAAAGCCACATTGGCTAAAATGGGACATGCGATTCCTGAAGGTGTTACTGTTAGTGTATATGATGATTCCACAGATAAAATACACTTTGTTCTTTTAGAGCAATCTCAGGCAAGTGAAATTGGCTTAGACACCAGTTCTATCATTGGACAAGTAACTAAGCGAGCGTATGAAAACTCAGAATACAAATCCTTGTTGTTGTCTGATGCACAATCTGCGGTAAAAGAACTCACAGGGGTTGAGGTTCCTCAAAATATTGTTGTACACGAAAATACTTCCAGTCATATCAATCTGGTTCTACCAGTGAATCCTGAAATCACAGGAGAATTGAGTGATTCTGATTTGGTAATGGTTGCTGGTGGAAAAGGATTGAACATTAACTGTTCTGGAATCAGTGGACTCGTTACTAAGGTTGGAGACTTCACACTTAAAGTAGGTGATTTCTTTGGTGAAAACGCGATCGGAAATCTGTTCAACGCTTTAGGACCATTGATGACTGGTGGTGGTACTATGCTCGGTAAAGTATCAAACTTGTTCAATAAAGACGGAGCCACCGCATAATTTCAGGGTGCATCCCCGAGATGCTATTCCCCCTCAAAGGTGGTCTGCGATCAGGCAGGCCACCTGTTTTTGTTTTAAATCCACAAAAATTCATTGAATAAGGCCACTATGAATTACGAAGAGATTATCCAAAAAACCTGGAATGATGAGTCTTTCAAAAATCAAATGCTCAATGACCCTAAAGCTGTATTTGCTGATTTAGGTCAGATTCTTGATGAAAACATAACCTTCGACGTGCATTGCGACACCGAAGATACAAAACACTTTGTGCTCGTTGAGGGTAATTTAAAGCTGGGTCCTGTTGGAATGGTCACCAAACGTGCTTATGAAGACACTGAATACAGAGCACGATTACTCGGATCAACGCCTAAACAGGCAATCTTGGAAGTTCTGGGAATTGAACCTCCTTTTAATGTCGTTATCCATGAAAATACAGATCAACACATACATTTGGTGCTTCCTGAAAATCCTGATCGTCTCGGAGAATTGAGCGATTCCGATTTAGCCATGGTCGCTGGTGGAAAAACAGGGCAAGAATGGAATCAAAAAGTCTGTCATGGTATGGAAAAATTATTCTTAAAAGGTGAAGAAAAACTTGGTGCTGGTACAATGGGTGGATTTTTAGGCACACTCTCTGTTTTAGCGGGTCCTCTAATGACGGGCGGAGTTGCGTTTTCACGTGCTGCGTCTGCAATGGAATAATCAGAATATTTACAATACCTTCGCCAAATTTGTAGCAGTGTAAAACAAAAAAATCAGAAATGACCTGAAACATGAGGAACAATCTAATAGTCTGTTTGTGTACAAACAAAACAAACTTTTTAGGAGGAGTTCCCCATGT
>JBBCAX010000238.1:0-10096 GCA_051382335.1 Deltaproteobacteria bacterium TL4 | reverse complement strand
ACAGAAATCTGTTTAACGAACTTTTAAATCGCATGGATTTACCTCTGAGACCCAGAGTCAGAGAAAATTATGCTGTGGCATGGGCAAGCTAGATTCTAAGGGGGTGGCCGAACTTACGACCAAGCCCCTTAGATTTGAAAACATTCAAACCCTAGTGCGCCTGTTATTTGGCGGAATAAAAAAGAATAAGGATGTTTCAAATTTCGGAAAAGACAATATTTTTGGAGAGCAGGGAGGCTTTACACTTGATCGAGCCTTTGTTGTAAGCGATTTGTCCGCCGATTAACGTCACATTATCGATTTGGTGACTCAGTTTTGTGGCCTCAAAATCCTGGTGCCGGGAAAACGATCGAAGGATGAGGTTTTTAGCTTCTTTATAAAGGTTCACACCAAACCGGCCCTTGATTTGATCAATGGCGTCTGAGCACATTTCCTGGGCTTCCTCCTTTTTTCGAAAAGAGTCCAAGGAGGCGTCCAGGAACATCACCTTGATTCGATTCTGCTCCCGATTTTTACCAAGAAACACACTGAAACGATTTTTGGGGTTTGAAATCAAGTATTCTTCAAGGTGGTACAAGCCCCATTTGAACAAGGCGGCAGGACTCTTCGCCAATACCTGAATCGGTGTTGATTTTTCCGCACCGCTTACCGAAGCCGGGATGATGATCAACACACCCAGGATGAGGAACACATTGAAAATTAATTCTTTCTGCATGAGTCTTCCAAAAATTTAAAAAACATAATTATTACAGATACCTTTTAACTCGTCCTACCTTACCTTGAGGGGCTGAGGGGAGCCTCTTTAGTTTCTAGTACGATTAACAGGAGTTGTTGTCAATAAAGAATTAAAAAAATATCAATCAGGTGACTTAACGCACGAAACGTGGTGTGTTTGCTTCGCTTAAGCGGTACCCTGCCTTACGTTTCAAAAGTAAAAAATTAACCTGATGACAGTGTAGCAATAAGCAGGCCTGGATAGAAAAAAAAGGAAAGAATGGACTTTTATTAGGGTCAGGGATGCGTTATATTGAAAGTGTATTTTTTTACACAACACTTACGATGAGGGATCATGGAGAAGGAACAGAAGGAATCAACAAAAAAAAAGGTATCGGTACAGGAATTCAATTTGGATGAGCTGGTTAAAAATTTTGGGAGTGAGGTGGAAAACCTGTTCCAAAAAATGAAGGAAAGTTCAAATGCCGAGGAACTGGGGGAGTTGCTTCAGCAAGCGAAAGACAAGTTTGCGGGAAATGAATTTGTTCAGGATGTTTGTAAAGAGGCCTCAACGACCTCCGATACCATACTGGAATTTGCCAAAGAAAAATATGAAAAGGCACTGGCTCAATTAAAAGAGAGTGGACACGACGTGGAACCTCTGGCCAAAGAATTGGGGCATTTTATCAAAAATGAGACGCAATTCCTGGCAAAAAAAGTGGAGGAGTCCCTGTCTGAGATCAAAAACGCCTATAAAAACGCGAAAAAAGGGCGAGAGGAGAGTCAGTAGCTGGAATCAATGATGACATGCTCCGGCATTTGGAAGGGCAGAATGATGGTAAAGGTCGAGCCTTTACCTCGTTCGGATTCGCATTGAAGGGTGCCCCCGACTTTTTCAATTTCGGTTTTGACAATATTCATCCCCACACCTCTTCCGGAGACCATTGACGCCCGACTGGCTGTGGACATTTGAGGCGAAAAAATCAGCTTATAAATTTCATGTTTTCTGCTGGGGTCTTTTTGCAAAGCTTTTGACTCAGGGGCAGAAATAATTTTCCGTTCCACCGCTTTGGACAGGATTTTATCGGTATTCAATCCGGCGCCATCGTCCTGGATGCTGAACTTGGCTTGTTGATCCTGCGTGCTGATTCTGATTTGAATCACGCCTTTCGCGGGTTTGTTTTGTTGGATTCGGGCTTCTGGCATTTCAAGGCCATGATCAATGGAGTTTTTGATCAGTTGAATGAGGCAGTTGTTGATTATTTGGAACAATGCGGAATCCACTTGCAAGGTCGCCTCTTCTAAAAACTGAATATCCAATTCCTTCTGCAACATGGTTTCCAGCTTGTTCGCCAGTTGTTCCAGGCGAGGAAAAAGGTGATGCACATAAATGGTTTTCTTTAAGAAAGTATCGTTCTTAAAGGCTCGGAGCAGAATGCCGTTCGCGATCTCATTGACTTCCAAAACCGATGCTATTTTTTCAATAAAGATCTCATTTTTTGACCAATCCCCAGGCGTTTGAATGGGCATGATTTTGCTTAAAAGGGTTTCCAGATGATGATACAGGGAACCCATAATTTCGAGGTCCAGGGATAAGGCAACTCCTTTGCTCATGTGCAGTAAGCGGTAAAGTTCTTCCGCGTCTTCCTGGCCAACTTCCAGCCTGTGACAAATTTCTCCGGCATGTTGTAAGTGCGTGGTCACCTCTTCCATCCCTTCCGCCAGAAAATCACTGACCGCTTCCCAGGCTGTTTTGAGATCGTCAATAAAACGGGCTTTAAAAATTCGCTTCCAGCTATGAAAATCAATCTTCCCCAACAACCAGGTCAAGAACTCAGCGTTGGTTGATTTGATCAGGCGCAGTGTCAAATGGGGGAAGCTTTCCAGAACTTCATTTTTTTCAAAGTGCGCAATCAACGATTCAACCTGTCCCGCCTTCAAGTACTTGAGAGCTGTCTGATGTCCCAGTGCCTTGTAAATCTGCTCCTGCTCATAGCGGTCCGCGTCATTGAGGTAGCCGAGCAGCAAGGGCAGCGATTTTTCAAAATCGTTACTCAACAACAGAATGGACAAAACCGCGGAGCGTTCCCTTGCGGGCAAGCGTCCCAAAAGCTCACGTCCTTCCATGGCTTTGGGCATGTTGAAAGTGTGTTTTAAGGAATGCTCCATCAAGGGCAGAAAGCGCATATCAAAATGTTCCACCAAAACGGCCATCGCTCTGTGTCTGACATCTTTGTCCTGATCCCGGAGCACACTGATGATAAAAAAGAAACCGTATTTGATGTCATGTTCTGCGATAAAAGACAAAGTCCAGAGTTTGAATTCCTTATGTAAATGCGCAAAGCGTCGGATGAGATACGGGATCACATCAATGCGATTGAGTTTGTGAAACATTTCCAGAATTTCCTGTTCGGCTCTTTCAAAGTGCCCATCGTGGAGGTAGTCCACCACATGAAAAATCTGGACAGGTTCGCGGATACAAAGTTTCTCCAAAGCGGCAATGGTTGTTTTGACATCACCGTCTTCTTCCAGATCCATCAAATACTGAAAAGCTTCGACTTCGTCCTTGTGTTCATTGTCCGCCTCAGCCCATGGAATCGGCTCTGGCGCGGCAAGCGATTGGTCTTCCTCCAGAGGCCAGGAAAATGTTAATTTCAAGGAAAACATCCCCTCATCCACAACCCAATCCAGCGAGCCGTAAACTTTAGCAACCGATTGATGCAGTTTTTGATAGTGAGGATGCGTTTCCATAAAACTGTCGAGACTCCAACCTTTAAGGGACTCCTCCCGAGCTTTTTTTTCTGAAGGGGCATCCAGGTTCTTGCGCATCAAATGGTTGAGCGTGAATTTCTCAGCGGAGTCCGAGCCTATTAAATTTTTCAGTTCTGAAAGAAAGCCACCCAGGTTTTGACTTTCCGCTTTGGGTTTCTCAGCACTTTGATGGATTTCCGTTTCGGAACGCTGAGCGGTTTTCCCGTTTAAACTGACGGTTGCGGAGGTTTCATCCTCGCTATGTTTTTTAAACTCAATGGTCACCGTCTGTCCTGGTAAAGACAGGAAATCCGCCATCGCGATCAAATACCTGAGGCATTGGGTTAAATCCTCCTTGATGCTGGCATGGACCTTTAAGCTTTTATGATAGAAGAGTTTTTTCTTGATTTTTTTGGAGGCGTTTTCGTCTGCCGCGCTGCGGTTAGCTTCAACAATCAACTGTTGCAAGTTCAGAAATTCCCCGGTTTCGGCTCGGTGTTCCTTTGTTTCAACACCTGTGACCTCTTTGACCACCTTGATGAGGTCATCAGGAATAAAAGGTTTGGAAATCACCTTGGCGGCGCCTTCGGCCAGAAGCAGGCGGACTTTGTAAATATTGGTTTCATCGGTAATAAAAATAATGGGGCAGGGGGGCAGATTTTCCTGTTTTTCAAAGGCCCTGATTGCGATCATGAAGGCTCTGCCATCCATCTCCGGCATATTCCAATCGGTACTGATCAACACCAACTTCTGATAGTCCTTCTTGTAGGCGTCCACCGCCAAAATCGGATGGGCAAAGGGGATCACCTCTGAAAAACCGGCATATTGCATCAGACTTTGAATGGTTTTCAGCATCAACGGACTGTCATCCAAGACAAAAACACTTCCTTTGAACTGTGGGGTCTCCGAGGGGTCTTTGCGTTTTTTACTATTCTGAAACAGCTCATGGATTAACTCTTCCTCAGTTTCTGTCAAGGCCAGGCTGAGTGACTCCGGATCGAATTGCGGTTCTTCCTCCAGCGCTTCAGTGACTTCAGGATCAGGTTCCTCGTCCCATTCAAGGGGGGCCGCGGTTGCCGGTTCAAAGGCTTCCTCTGCCGTAGTGGTCGTTGGCGCTTCGGCAAAGGAAGGCAGGCGTTCCAGTTTTTGCGTCACCTCTTCCAGGCGGGCCGAGATCCTCTCCACAGACTGGGTCAAGGCGTTCATCAAGGGATGAACCTCAGGCAAGGCCTTGGAAATCGTGGATAACTGCGCTGACTGTTTTTCGATTTCACTTTCGACCTCCTGCAGATCCTGGGTCACCTCACGGGGAGACGGGGGTTCTGAATCGTCCGCGTTAATTTGCTTCTTATCACTCCGTTCTAAAAAGCTTTGCAGTTGAGTGTGTTGGATTTTCAATTGAAACTTCATGGTTTCAATCGAACATTCGCTTTTTTCCAAACTGCGGTGCAGTTCATCATGCAGGGTTTCGATGCTCTGTTTCAAGGTTCTTGCGTCAAAGGCAGAGCGTTTGAGTTGCTGAAAATAAGGAAACAACTGGTCCAGGAACCGTCTAAAACCACTGGGAGAAAGCAGATGCTCTCTTTCGGAAACCAACAGATCCAGCAGTTCCAGGGCAATGGTGATTTTATTGAGGTTGGGGTCATTGCCGAGCAATTTAAAAAAGAACAGATCATCAACCAACTGATTCAAGGCTTCGATAATCAGCTTTTGCAACTCTTCAGATTCATTATCATAAGCATTTTTAAGAGGGAGAATCGCAATGGGATCTTTCAAAAACCCTAAGGCCCGGATGACACTTTCCCGAATTTCAACATCCGCGTCACTCAGGTACGCCAGTAAAAAGGAGGCCGCGTTGGGGATTTGCGCACGACCTAACAGGTTGAACACCTTGACTTTGAGTTCCATATCTTTGCCGGACAACTCCTGAAAAAGTGAGGGGAGGAGTCCCTTGATCCTGTTGAGATCCCGATTCAGTTGCTCTGGAGGTTTTTGCGCATCCCACTTCGACAGCAGTTCAATAACCACGTCGATGGTTGATGATTGTTCCCTGTAATAATCCAGCTTAATGACGGTGCGTTTCATAGGTTGTTTGTAACATAGTTGTTGTCATGCTTTAAGTAGTTAGCCGCCTCACTTTGCAGGCGAAACTCCTAAATCTTTACAGATTTTATTAGCAAGTATATCCTTGATTTCATTATGCCGGGGAATGGCTGATCGTTTATTTTGAGTCTGATTATACCACCAAGAATGATTTCCCCCTTCTCTGAGCAGTTCACATCCATGTGAGCGAAGATGACGAAGAAGAACGTTTCTTTTCATATTGCAATCTTTTCCTCAAAATAATTCATGCCAGCTTCGCTTAGTGCATCCTGCTTATTGAATTCCAAAGCTTCCTGTAAGGTGATTTTCAGACTTTCCATTAATTCTCTATGGGATCTTTCTTGGCAATTTACCCCTGGAACTTCTTCAATCCACCCAACCCACCAACTGTCGACTTCTTTAATAACTGCTGTAAAGTTATTCATATTTTCCTCTGTAATAAAATTAGTACAATCACCTTAAGTATAACACGAGAACCCCTTAGATACGAGTTATTAAATCACGCCGAATTTATTCCGCTTTCTGAAAAAGCAACAAGCCTTCTTCTACTTGGGCGGAGATGTCTTTGGATGCGCCTGAAAATACCGAAGTTTCCACTCTTTTGAGAAGGTCCCAATGGGGGGTCTCATAGTTGGAGCAGAGGTTCAGCATTCTTTGAAGTTGAATTTCCATTTTACTTGCGGCAAATGGCGGAATCATTTGCAGGAGCGCGTATTCTTCTTCCAACTGAGCCCTGACAAGATCTGGCATTTTGGATCGGTTTTCCTTTGCCTGGGAGTTTGATCTGGTCTTTGAATCTTCCTTGGTGCGGAGGTATTTGGCTAAAATCGGAAGCATTTTTTTGACATCAATCGGTTTGTACAAACATTCCGTAATTCCGTATTCCTCCAATTTTGCCTGAGTATCCACAAAGGTGTTAGCGGTTACCACCACAATGGGCGTTTCCTTGAAGGTCGGATTTTTCCTGATTTCCGTGATCGCGGTGAGTCCATCCATGACAGGCATTTGCATATCCATAAAGATCAGCTCAGGTTTCAAGGTCTGTAACATTTCAAGGGCCACCAACCCATTCCGCGCCATATGTAAGTCAAGGTTCAGTTGTTCAAAAAGAGCTTTTGCGTAAACTTGATTCATGGCATTGTCTTCGGCCATTAATACCACATTGTCCCTCAAAAATTGTACCATTACCCACTCTTGTGGACCCATTTCCTTGTTTTCTTCGGAAGATACCTCTTTATAAGGGATCATACACGTAAAGGTGGTGCCTTTCCCTGCTTCACTTTCAACGGTAAGGGTTCCTTCTAAAAGGTCTACCAGTTTTTTGGTGATGGCCAGTCCCAGTCCACTGCCACCAATCTGTTGAGTGGCATTATCCGCTTGTTCAAAGTTTTCAAAGATGACAGCAAGTTTTCCTTTTGGAATTCCTATGCCGGTGTCGGTCACCTTGATGATCAATTTGTGGCCTTCCCCCTTCATCGCGAGCAAGTCCACTTTGTTTCCAGGTTCTGTATATTTCACCGCATTGTCCACGAGGTTGGTCAGAATCTGATTTAACTTGGTCCGGTCACTGATGATGGATTCCGGTAAAGAACTGTCATAATCGTAAGCATAGACGAGGTTCTTCAGCAAGGCCTGGGCTTTTTTCAAGTGGAAAATTCCCTGAAAAAGTAACTTGAAATTCAGAACTTCTTCGTGAACTGGCGATTTCCCGGTTTCCAAGCGGGATAAATCCAAAATGTTATTCAACAATTCCGCCAGGTTTTTGCTCGCGGTTTGGATATGACTCAGATATTCCTGCAACGTTTTGGGGATTTCGTATTGTTGGTCGTGCTTTTGAATGAGTTGGCAAAACCCAACAATCGCGTTTAAGGGAGTACGAATTTCGTGACTCATATTCGCCAGGAAATAGGTTTTTGCCTGACTTTCCCGCTCAGCCCGTTCCTTCATGCTTTGCAATTCACGTGTGCGTTCCTTTACTTTCTGCTCCAAATGGTTGTAAGCTTCTTTAAGCTGTAAGGCAATTCTTCTTTTCTCTAACGCATTATTAACGGAAAAATGTAAGTGGTGCGCCAGGTCGAGGGGTTTTTTGATGAAGTCGGAAATGTTACATTCTTTGAGCAGGGCATAGGCGGCTGAAAGATCTCCGTGTCCTGTGATGACAATGATGGCCAGATCCTGATCTTTTTTTCGAAGTTCCTGGATCAGGGTTTTTCCACCCATACGGGGCATCATCAAATCCACAATCATCAAATCACAACGTTGAGTGGCATACTTTTCCAGGGCTTCTACCCCATCCACCGCGGAATCTAACACATAGTTCCCCTTTTGAAGCGCGAGCAGGAGCAACTCCCGGATGTCCATGTTATCGTCCACCACCAGGATATGGGACCGCTGGTTGTTACTTGAACTCATTTGTTTCCTCTGTCTCTTGGGGATTCCCCCCTTTTGTGTTTCGGGTTAGAAGTTAACGTAGATTCAGACTCCTTTACTAGGAGGCTGTCCGAGAATGGGCTGTAGGGTGTGCTTTAGCGAAGCGAGCGCACCAAAAAGCTTGCTGTCCCCTTGTTTTGGTGCGCTCGCTTCGCTAAAGCACACCCTACTTATGTTCAACTTCTATTCCCGGACAGCCTCCTGGAGAGACGACTTGGGCGAATTCAGTGAAAAATTGCCAAATTCCGCCATTTTTCCATAAATGGAAGTGAGCGGAATTTTAATTTCCCAAGTTGTGCCTTTTCCCAGCACTGTTTCAAAATCCAACTGTCCTCCCAGGAGCTGGCAGGATTTCAACACATCTTTCATGCCAACGCCTCTGCCGCTCACCATATCCGCGGTCTCTTTGGTAGAAAACCCCTCCAGAAAAATCAGTTGTTTGGTTTGCTCCTCGGTTAAGCCTTCCGCCTGTTCCGGGGTGATGAACCCTTTGGCAACCGCCTGTGAGGGCAGTTTCTTCAAATTGATCCCTTTTCCATCATCGACAATGCTGATGCTCAGGTGGCCGGATTCACTGTGAAAGGTGATTTGGATTCTGCCTTCAGGTTCTTTTTGTTCTGCCCACCGGATGTCCGGCTCTTCTATTCCGTGATCTACCGCGTTCCGCAAGATGTGGCTGATGGAATTAATCAGAGGATTCAACACGCCTTCTGGCACAAAAATTCCTTCATCATCCTGAATCACCAAAGGTTGCAACATTTTACCCCGGCTAATCGCCAAGTCTTCCAGCATCATGTTGAAATGTGTAAACAGGTGAGTGAGAGGAACGTAAGTCATCTGCTCCAATAAAAACCGGCTTTCATCACAGTTGAGCGCGTCCCGTTGACTGAATTGTGTTCTGATGTGTTGATACCAGTTTCGATCTACGGTAAACACGTTTTTCTTTTCCATCACCACTTTCAATACTTCTTTATTTTCCTCAAGAAAGGTCTTGAGAAACTCAGAAATGGAAAGGATCAACAGGGCGACGTCACTCCCTGGGGAGAGTTCCCGCCCTTCTTTCAGAAAGGTCTCTGCGTCATGACATTTTTGCTGAATGGTTTTAAACTTAAACACTCCGGACGTCCCTTTGGCTGTATGCAGCGCCCGAATCAGATCGACCCTTTGCAGCGACGCCGTCGCCTCATAATGGGCAAAATGATCCTGGATCAATTGCAGGTAGCTGTTGAAGGCTGCTTGATGCTGAATGACACGAATCACGGAGAGGTTGCTTTCTTCAAAGTGCTCCAGATTCTTTTCCTGTTTTTGGATTAAGGTGATATCCTTGAGTTGAAATAAAATATAATGCAATTGAGGTTTTTCCTGAGTCTCCTGGTCATAGATCGGAAAGATCGCCAGTTCCAGCAAGCGGCCATCCGCTGTTGTTAGCGTGGTCGGTTGTAAGTTGCGAACATCGTCAAACTCCAACAGCCCGTTAAAACACAACTCAATCCATTCCTGAAAAGATTCCGCCTCTTTCGTGGTTCCATAAAATAATTCGCCGGGCTGGGTTTCCAGAAACTCGTCCTTGTCCTGGATTTTGAACATTTTCAGGCAAATATCGGTAAAGCCCGGTTCTATTTTTCCCGTATAATTCACCATAAAGATGGCTTCATCCAGAATTTCGCTCATGATTTGTCTATTTTCGAGTTCAATCACATGACCGACCCGGGAGGCTGTGGCGGACAATACGATATAAATTCGATCCATATCCAACTCATGCGGAGGATGTCTGAACAGGACCACGACGGGAGGGTTGTTGATGAGAAAGGCTTCCTCCCGATCAATCTGATACTCTGTCAGGGTTGAGGCTTCTCTCAGGAATTCACTTTCTTCCGGGCTCAGGTTCTCATGCGATTCTCCACCTTTGAGCATCACTTCCGCATCGACCTTTAACTCCTCACAGAGAAAACTTTTGACAGAAGCCAGTAGCAGCGATTCAGAGTCTAAATTTAAATTTTTAAAAAGTTTATGATTTTAATGAGTTAGAAAAATAGGTAAAAAATATTTTTCTGGTTGTTTTTGAACTCCTGTGGGAATAAAATTGTAGAATGCAATC
>JBBCAX010000237.1:0-53477 GCA_051382335.1 Deltaproteobacteria bacterium TL4 | reverse complement strand
GATGACGAACAATCCGCCAAAGAAGAAGGTGGTGGCGAAGGCGACAAAAAAGAAGGTGGAAAAGAAGGCGGGAAAAGCGAAAAGAAAGAAAAGACCACCGCAAAATCCGCCGCAGCAGGCGACATTGGTGTCAAAGGGGCCATTTCAAAAGAGGTTCAGGTGTATTCGATTCCTTTTTCCTACAGCCTTACTTCTGCTTTGAAACTTGCGCTCTCTGTGCCCTACATCCTGACACAAAATGACGGAGGGACAGGAAACGCGCTGGTCGCGTTAAAATTATTGACCAATTTTTCAGAACAGTCAGCCATGCTCACGGTGATAGGCAGTGAAGTTCCGTCAGGAGATGAAAAAGTGGGCTCCGGTAAAGTAGCCACCTTACAGTTCAGCCAAAGTTTCCTCAGAAAATTGGAAAACTCCCGTATTTTGGGAAGCTATTCTTTAGCTTACAAACCTAAAGACGAAAATGACTATGACAAAGGCGATAGCATCGGTCTTTTTGTAGGATTCGACCATCCGCTCGCCTTTTTGGGAGCGCAAACCAGCGGGTATCTTGGCGTCATGGCCAGAAGTACGCAAGAAGATCAGATCCGTGAGGTAGGAATTGGAAACCAGCAGGAGGTGGCGGATACAACACTGGGACTCGTCTTCCGAAATTTGAACCTGCGTCTTGGACTGACCTTTCCGACTTATCTGAAGTCAGATTTTATTGAAAATTCTGACAGAAGCCCCATTTTTGATTTCGGTTTCCGCTTCAGCTTTTAATAATTCCGGACAAATTCTTTTAATTTTCGCACCTAAACAAAACAAAGTGCGGCTACACTATCTTTCAAATTTAAAATAGGGGTTATTATGAAAACAAAACATTGGTTGAGCATGAGTTTATTTTTGGGATTCACCGCATTGATCTTGGCGGTGTATGGCTGTGGTTCCTTTTCTGATGAAAAATCTTCCGGTAGTGGTAATGGCGGGGTGGCGTTTCAACTTCGATGGCCTGACGGCGCACAACCTTTGGGCCGACGTTCAACGGCAAAAATATTCCCGATCCCTAGTGTCCTTACCGTAGAAGTGACTATTTTAGACTCGAAAGGGGGCATCGTTCTCAACAAAGACGGTGAACGTCTACAGAAAGCCTTCGATGTGCGTGAGAAAAAAGGGATCCTTGAGGGGATTCCCGCAGGGAAAAATTATGTTGTTCGCATCCATGCTTTTGGAGAACATTCCCTCGTGACAACTGAAACCGCGCTTTCAGGTGTTCCGGTACTGGGCTTTCTGGCCTCCGTTTCAGGCGTTGATATCGCGAATAATGAAGTAACACAATTAGGTGTTGTGTCCATGGCAAGCATTCCCATTGCCTCAAAGCAGGAGGCTGTAACAACACTCACCACCGTTCGTGAAATTGCCAATGCGGATTATTTCGCTCCTGAAGAAGACACACGGACCGGATCCCTCGAAAAGTACAATCAGCAAAATGAAACCATCAGTAATGAATTGGATACATTACCTGAGTTTGAACTCGCGTCTCAGGAGTTATCCGTCGCTTTGGCAGAATCTTCCTCACGTATTAAGGCGGGTGAAAATGACCTCAATCTCATCAAACCCTCCGATCTTTCAAATTTTCCGGTGACCGTCAACGAAACTCCTCACTTGCTGGATGTGACTTATACCTCGGGGTCCCTGAATAATATGAACGTCGCCTGGACGCTTAAATCCTCATCTGGACAGAGTGTGGGTTCCGGAACCTATTCGGTTGCAGGCGATAATCCCAAACAAAAAGCGGCCTTTTCGCTGGAAGCCAATGTCCGGGGCTATACCCTCACCAGTGAGTCCTTGACTTATGATTTTGGTAATATTGGCATTAACACCAAGTCGGACCTGGATCCCAAAGCTCGGGATTTTGATTTCAAAATTTCTTTTGTCAACCTTGCGGCGTCTAAAACAACGGGGCTGGGGACCTATACCATGGCGTTGGTTGAGTTCACGCTGGCAGGGCATGTGACAACCCAAGTAGAAACCCGTTCTGATGGGACCAAAGTGGAAACCGACAACATGAGTTATTTATCCAATTTCACGTTTGTGGGTCGTTTAACAACCCCTACCGCAGAGTTGACCGGCTCCTTCAAAATGCTGAACGAAACCAGGTCCGTCATAGGAAGGGAGTTTTACATTGAGAAGCAGGCCACCGGCCTGTTTGTCATGACGGAAAGAAAAGTGAATTTGGCGGATTCGGTCACCTTTAATGGAAAATACAGGAACCTCAAGGATAACAAAGTCATTTCGCTGAGAGTCACAGCGGCACTTTCTCCAAATCAGCAAATTTTGGCATCAGAGTACGAGTTCGAGATCGAAAAGGCCGATTTGAGCAACAATACAGTCCAGTTTAAATGTATAGATGATTCCATTGTGACTCTTACCGGAAATAGACCTGCCACCTGTCTGGATGGAGCCGTTGAGCTGAGTCTTCGCTTAGATATTGGGGAGAACATTTGTTATGATTGTGAAATCAACATGGACATCAGAGAGACCAAAACCTATTTTGCCAAAGGCTCGGTAACCGTTGACGCGGAAGCGCATTCTTATTTGGATAAGGAAGTGGAAGGCTACAAACTGACAGCCAAGGCGTCAAGAGAAGAGTTTACCTTGATTACCGTCCAGGTCGGTTTTTTCGCGGCAGACGCTGATTTGACCATCAAGGCAAGTTTGATTACTAATGAAACCGATCGCTCCCTTAAAACCGTCAGTAAGTTCAGCATGGTCAGCTACAATGGGGTGGCGATCCTGATCAATGATCTTGATCCTAACAATCAAGAAACCCGGCAGGTTGGCCGTATCATTAATCAAATGGGTCAACAACTTGGAACCATTGAATTCAATCAGGATTTGGGCTATCGAGCGATGTTCCCGGATGGTTCGTTTGAAACCTTATTTTAGCCTGATTTATATAAAATTTTAACTCCGCAGAGGAAATCATGAAATTACTTAAAATATTTTTATGGATGTTCTTTGTTAATGTACTCATTCTTTCTGCCTGCGGCATCACCGATGATGACGGCGGGGTGATAAAAGTGACAAAAAGAAGCAAGCTGCTACTTCGCAAGCTCCTGACACGGTTACTTCAGATACCAGCACTGCGACTTCGAATTCCAGCGCTGCGACTTCGGGTTCCAGCACTGGGACTTCAGATCCCAACACGGGGGTTCCTCTTGTCAACATCAGTACTCTTATTGCGGATGCGCCCATTACTCAATTGGCCGCTGGTTCTTCGCACCAATGCGCGCTTTACAGCAATGGCGTGATTCAATGTTGGGGTGGTTATGACAGTGGAGCCTTAGGTTATAGTAACAATACGGATCAAGTCATTCCTGTGACGGTAAGTGGTATTACAACCGCCACACAAATTGCGTTGGGATCTTCCCATAGCTGTGCGTTACTGCGGAATGGAACAGTACAATGCTGGGGAGCTAATTATTATGGACAATTAGGGGCGGTGGGGGAAAAGGAAATTAATAATTCAAACGTGCCTATTGCCGTGGCAGGGATTATCAATGCCACCCAGATTGCCGCGGGAAGTAACTTTAACTGCGCAGTGTTGAGCAATGGAAAGGTACAATGCTGGGGATACGGAACCAGCGGAGAACTGGGAAATGGAAGTGCCGTGCAGCAGAAAACACCGGTAGAGGTCAGCGGTATCGCTACAGCGACTCGGGTAGTTGCGGGATCTAATCACGCTTGCGCATTGCTGCAAGGCGGAGCAGTGCAATGTTGGGGTGGCAATTCCGGAGGTGCGCTGGGAACAGGAGCAACCAGCAACCAGGAATTGACGCCTGTGTCTGTTAAAGATCTTGACCATGCGGTACAACTTTCCGCTGGCTATTCTTATTCCTGTGCCGTGCTGGACAATGGTACCGCAAAATGTTGGGGAGGTAACTATGAGGGACAGCTTGGTGTGGGAGATACCGACTATCATTCTGTGCCTGTCTTGGTCAGTTTGCCGATGAATGTTGCTGAAATTTCAGCAGGCTACTCTCATGCCTGTGCCTTAATGAAAGATACAAGCGTACAGTGCTGGGGAAACGGGGCAAAAGGAAAACTGGGAAATGGAGAGCAAGTTAGTCAATCCAAGCCTGGACGTGTCGTGGGAATATCAGCGACTCAAGTGGTTGCGGGCAATCAACAGACCTGTGCCTTATTGACAGACAACAGCATTCAATGCTGGGGCTCCAGGGCTCATGGAGGATTGGCTGATGGTCAAAGTGAGAATTCAGCTATCCCAACCAAGGTACTCGATATTTCATCAGTCGCCAAAATTAGCGCAGGGAGCAATAGCTCTTGTGTGATCTTAAGCGATAACACGGTGCAATGCTGGGGAGGATACTACGAACTACTTGGTACCATTGTTACCCCTGACCATTTGTCAGGGGTAGAACAGCTTGCTATAGGCAGTAGTCATAAATGTGCCCTGCTTTCAGATGCGACTGTTAAGTGTTGGGGTTCTAATTATTCCGGTCAGTTAGGGACTGGCGATACCACCAGTCCAGCGGGGATAGTGTCTGTCAAGGATCTCAAAAATGTCACTCAAATCGTTGCTGGTGAAAGCCATACCTGCGCATTGTTGCTGGAAGGAACCGTGCAATGCTGGGGGTCTAATACTTATGGTCAGTTAGGAGATGGCACCACAGAAAATCGATCACAACCCGTGACTGTAACGGGTCTCTCCAATGTAAAACAAATTTCTGCTTCTTACTCTCAAACCTGTGCTCTGTTCAATGATAAGACAGTACAGTGCTGGGGAACGGATTTCCTTCAGCAAAAGCACTCAACACCAGTAACCTTCAGCGGCATTTCCAACGCTGCTCAAATTGCTCTCGGTTCAAATAAACTTTGCGCAATCTTGGAAGATCAAACTGCTCAATGCTGGAATGCTCAATGGTCTACCAACGCCCAAGTTATCAAAGAGGAATTGAAAAATACCATCGTCAATGTTCAGCAAATAGCGGTTGGTTCGTCGCATACCTGTGTACTTCTCAATGACAAAACCGCACAATGCTGGGGTTCTGGCAGTTCCGGACAGCTCGGTAACGGCAAACTTGATGCTTCCACCCCTGTGCCTGTTTCGAATTTAAAAAATATATCTCAATTAACTGCGGGATCCGCTCACACCTGTGCCTTAGAAGACGGTCTCCCTTTTTGCTGGGGTAGCGGCAGTTCCGGACAACTCAACCATGGCGAGGAATATGCGCCTTTTCCCGTGCCGGCGACAGCCTTAGGCACAATCGCTGATTCCTGGGTGCCGCTCCACTTGGCAAAGGGTGTTGCCTTTACGGATACCGATCCCGATATCAATCAAATTGGAGGAACCGTTACCATCACCAAAGCAACTATTGAACGTGATATCACGCATTATGTGCTCTATTGGGGCAGTGACGCGCATACCAAACTCAAAGATAGTGCGCCGCTCACGACGCTGGCCGTCAGTGGTGAGACGTTGACTTACACCATCCCTGAAAACACGAAAATTACCAGCGGTTCTGCTGACTTATCGGCAAGTCAGGCGTCCTATTTATTGGTTGCTTCAAAAAATGAAGTCGGCGAACAGGGTGTCATGAAAGCCGTGCCAATTGCCGATGATATTCAATGGCATTGGACACATCCTAAACCCCAGGGATATACGCTTAATGACAATATCTTTGCTGATGACAAGTTTGTGGCGGTTGGAGAAAAAGGGAGCGTGATCACCTCAAATGATGGCCAAAAATGGACGATTCAGAACTCTGGAACATCGAACACACTCACAGCGATCACCTTTGGTAACAACTTATTTGTGGCAGCGGGTTCCAGTCAAACCATTATTACCTCAAACGATGGCCTCACCTGGACCACTCAGAAAGTGGAGGGTTCCTATGATTTTTCCGGGGCTGTTTATGGTAATGGCGTTTATGTGCTTGTAGGGGCTAATGTCATCATGAGATCTGTAGATGGGACTGAGTGGACGGCCCAAACTTTTGAAAATATGATGCTGAATGCTGTCAGTTATGGCAATCAAATATTTGTGGCGACTGGCAAAGCGGGGGTCGTTTTAACTTCCAACGATGGCACAATCTGGAAATCAACTACCCTGGACGCACAATCTGATTTCGTGGGCCTAGGCTTTGGCAATGGAGTGTTTTTGACAACCCTTAAGCAAATACTCCACACCTCTGTGGATGGAATAACCTGGACGCCAAAAACTCAATCAATATACGGCTTGAGTGAAATCATTTATGTGAATAACCACTTTGTTGGTTTGTCTTATAGCAACATTTTGACCTCAACTGATTTAGACACATGGCAGCAAAATTATTTGCAAGCGACTTATCGTAGCCTTGCTTACGGCAAGGGTACCTATGTTGCCGTTGGTGATTATGGAACGATCTCTTCCTCCGCTGATGGCACAACATGGAGTGCTTCCAATCTTTTGATAACTTCTGTCAATGGAATCCTTAATGAAGGAGGCCAGTTAATCAGCTTCGGAGGTTATAATGGAAGTCTCACCTCAACTGATGGCAATACCTGGAGCTTGCAAAGTTCGCCTGCTTTTAATGCCATGACCTCAAATGGTGGGATCATTGTTGGAGTAGGAGACACCATTGCAACCTCTGCTGATGGTAACGATTGGACCATTCGCACGCCACATAATCTTTCAGATGTGGCAGTAGGAGCCGGTGTTTTTGTCGCGGTCGGAGCTGATGGACAAATTCTAAGTTCTACGGATGGCAAAATTTGGCAAAAGAGGTCTTCAGGAACCACGAATTCACTTTATAAAGTCGGGTATGGTAATGGTGTTTTCGTCGCTGTTGGGATGAACACCATTCTTAGTTCTCAAGATGGTCTGAGCTGGACGGCTGCAACACTGCCAGATACGCTGAATTCCACCCAATTTACTCAGCTTGTTTACGGAGGAAATATTTTTGTCACAGCGAGCTATGGCAAAGTGGGAATCTCCAGTAATGGTTTGGATTGGTCATTTCAAGATTCCCCGAATAATTATGTTAGTAACCTTATCTATGGCAATGGGCTTTTTGTGGGAATAACCTACAATCAAATTTTAACCTCGACGGATGGCACAACATGGAATTCTCAAACCATAGCTTCGTTCAACCCGAACTCAATTTATTATGGTAATGGCAGCTATGTTATTCTCGGACAAGATGGTAAAATTTTTACATCGACGGATGGAATTCAGTGGACCGCAGGTACCTTGAACGACGTCTATGTCTCCAGTGTCGTCTATGGAAACAAAAAGTTCATTCTTAGAGAAGCAAACAAGGATCAGGAGTATTACATTTCAGACGATGGTCAAACCTGGGTGAAGACAACCTTGGAAAACCGTCATTTTTACAGTATTACTTATGGGTATGATCAGTTTATTGCCACGGGATATGGAAATAGTAACAATGAAAATTACTTCACATCTACGGACTGCGTTAGCTGGACAGGTCACACAACACAGTCTGTTTCGTTAGGGAAGATCGTATATGGGAATGATCGTTATGTCACCATTGGCTACAATGCGATACTGTCTGCTTCTGAGGGAGTAAACTGGAGCTATGAAACGCCTGCTGGGATGCAGGGCGTGACTTATGGTAACGGTACTTTTGTAGCGGTTGGTCCGAATGGGCGCCTGTTTACTTCAGGGGATGGCACAAGTTGGAGCAAGCAAGACGCAGGGACTTCGAACTTGCGTAAAGTGACTTTCGGCAACGGCATCTTTATGACAGTCGGGGATTCGGGAACGATCTTGACATCGAGTGATGGCAAAAAATGGATCACTCAAACCATCCAAGATGCTAACGCTTATTATCTCAATGATGTTATTTATGTTAACGAAAAGTTTATGATCTTTGGAGGAGGAGGAAGTGGCGTCTATTCTTCCACGGATGGAACGCGTTGGACTAAAGACTCAAGTCTTAGCTCAATCCGTGCAATTGCTTATGGGGATAGTACGTTTGTAGCGGTTGCCTACGATAGGATTTATGTTTCACATAACGGCAAAGAATGGACGTCTTATCTTGAAGGTATGAACTTTAATGACGTGATTTATTATCAGGGTGATTTTATGCTGATTGGAAACTATGGTGCCATACTACGAACGGGCGCTCCTGCATTTGAGTAGTTTAGAACATCCGACATGGACTGGATCTAAAGACAGCCGCAACGCTTAAAAATAAAGACGCAGGCCTAAGGAAAGAGCTAAGGCATAAGCGTTTCGGGGATCTGGATTGTCGCTTTCCATGCGCAGAAGGCAGCAGGGATGACTGATGCCAAAACCGATAGTTTTTAGCGTCCAGTTCCGGGTGAGGGAATAACGTAGTTTGCCGTTGAGGTAAGTGAGATCTGTAGAGGAGTACAAGGTTTTCAGGTAGTGATCAAGGGTCATGGCGGTCTCCCACTGATGGTGGGAATTGTCGGTAAACTGATAGGCCGCGCTGAGCATGGATTTGGTTGTCAGACGGTGCTGATAAGCCTGTGTGATTTCAAAACCGCTGACTAACGCTTTGAATTTACCATTCACCCGCACACTTTCGTTGGTGCCATGAACCACTCCATAAAGCAGATTGTTCCAGAGCATCACACCTTCGAGGTCCTTCATCCCCAAGTCTAGATGAAACTGGGTTGAAGGACGATAGCTGACAAACGCGTCAAAGCTCTGCCCCTCGCCTCGGTATGTTTGATCCCGTAGTTGTTCATAGACCTCATTGTCGTGATAGTGCTGAACGAGATCCGCGTCAATACGGAAAGCATCTTCAGCATCCACTCTGACATCGGCGATTAAATGTATATCCTGTACCTGTAATCCTGTCAGTAAGGAAGCCCCTAGCAGAAATTTGAACGAAGCGAAGGAAAATTCAAACGTTCCTCTCCAGCCGTCAACTTGGTATCCCTTCAGAGTTCCTTCACCGTGAAAGGCTTTTCCTACGGGCAGTCTGAGTTTTTTTTTGTAGAAATAATAAGCATCCGCAAGATCCCGATTTCCTTCAAGTTTCCAGTCTTGACGTTCGAGATAACCAAAACTCCAGGCATAGTACTGAATCCCCCGAAACCTTTCAAGAAATCCCAACAAGAGCGGGGGATGGCTACTGTATTTCCCCCCCCAGCGGTCGATCAGCATTTCATAAACAGGCTGAATATTGGAAATCGCGTAACTCTGATCTTCAACACGCAAGTAAATTTGTTGCTCCACGTCATACAGAAAAGGGTTTTCAAAAAACATGGATTCCGCTGAAAGCGGAGGGACCCGGGTCAAGCCTTGAATCAAGAACCCCATCAGGACTACAGAAAGAAAAACAGTTCGAGGTAAGCTCACTTCAGGCTCCATCATTAAACTTTTAAAAACTGGACCAAACGGTTGAAGCTGACTCTGTAGGCTGCTTTACCCAGCTTTTTAAACGGGGAGATTGCAACTCATTAGGAGTCGGAGAAAGGATGTCCCACACCCAGAAAAAGATGAGTTCCCGAAACTTTTCTGCCTTGTTTAAAATTTCGTTCCTGATCCTGGAGCAAGTCATCCTGGATATTTAAAAAAAGCTCCCATTGACGGAAGAGGGTTTTTCCGATGCCTATGAAAAGTAGATAACTTTCAAAGTGAGGCGTTTCTTCAAGGAAACCAGGTTCCGCAAAGCGAAAGGGTAAAATTCCGGCACCTAATTCGAGGAAATAAGGTGAGAAATCCCAGGTATGCGATAAATTTAAAAAAAGGAGACTGACTTTCTGGCTATAGTCTTCTCCCAATGCCAGATAACTGAGACCGCCCCCCCACCCATCCGAGCGGATGTATGTGGCACTTATTCCTTCTTGATACTCCTCGAGGCTCATGGCATAAACGGAAAAAGCCAACCGGAAACGAGGCCCCGTTGACGAGGACACGGACTCAACACCAAGCGGAATCTGTGAAGTATTTTCCTGTGCCCAAGTAGCCTGAAGAAAAGAGAAACTTGCAATAATCCACAAAATGCAGCATCTTGTCATAGTTTTTATAGCTTTCTCTTGGCGTTGTTTTCGGCACTGATGGATTATGGGCGCACCAACCCCCTGTCCCACAGAGGTCTCATGGGGGGCTTGGAAAAGTCGGTTGATATAATTCTTTTTAGTGAAGCGCGCACACCACAAAAATGAAAATTTCATCCATTCTGAAGATATTCAAGGGGTTTTATGCAAAGCACCAAAGTTCAGGCCTGGTTGTTATGCCTGTTGATATTGATCCTAGCCTTGCTTTTCTCATCGTGTAGTGAAGAAAAGAAACAGGAAAAATCCGAAAAGACAGAACTGGAAGGAGTCTGGGAGAGAGCGTGTCTTGATGTCCCTGCCATTGTCAAAACGCTTCCTTCAGGAGAAACGGTTACCGTCACTGAGGAAAGTTCCTCTCTGCAAAACCTTACCTTCTCCAATAATCAGATGCTTGATCAGTGGATTGAGTATAACGCTAGGGGATGTACCAGCAGTCTCTCTATTAGTAAACTCAAAACGAAAGAATATAGCTTTAAAATCAAAGAAAAGGGCGACACTCTTGAGGGAAAACAGGTAAAAAAAATCGACTTCATTTCCAAAGCCGGTACCCTGATTCGTAATATTTTTCTACGCCAGGATCAGCTCCTCATTTTAGGAACAGGCATTCCAGAATCTGAAGGGGAAGACTATCCGGAACAATTGAATGCTACCGTTTATTACAGAAAATAATCAATTCATTGCGGGGTTCCATTTTAAAACAATGACTCCAAACTCACTGGATGACGTCCATTTAAATAAATTCATTTGAGTCTAACCCAGACTGTGGAGTGCCAAAGCTTGCTTTGGCCAAATCCAAAGAAAAGTGGTTTTTACGCACTTTGGGTGAAAGCATAATTAACTCAAAAATTTCAAACAATCGTTGTAAATTCAGTCTCCTTAAAGATAACCCCTCAAGGAGACCAGACTATGGACCTATCCCAATTGCTTCCCGATCCATCAAATATTCAATTGAAGAATGTGAAAGTTCCTGAAAAAATTGAGTATTCTCGTAAGATTTTTCAGAGCAAATCTCCAAGGTAACCCCGTCCTATGGAAAAAAATCAGGCAAGGTTTGAAACGTGCCTGTTATGATTTGTAACCAATCACGCAGACCGTGTTGACAGGCTGCATTTCCTTGGTTTCCATTTGAATATTTTTATATCCAGCCTTCTTTAATTGGGTGAAAATCTTTTTTCCCATCTTTTGCGCATCTGCGTTAGTCGCGTTTTTTTGTCTGGGCTGAAAAGTTATCGCGATACGTCCGTCCTGAGTTAATAGCTCTTTGAGTTGGGTTAAACTTTTAACAGGATTCGGCCAAAATTGAATCGAGTTGACTGAATAGATTTTATTAAAGGGAGATTCAAAGGCAGGTAATTGCTCAATGCTGCCAAGTTTTAAGTCGACTTTCCCTTTTTTGAGGTCTTCATGATTACGTGTCTTTGCCTGCAGCAGCATGGTTTCTGAATAATCAATGCCTGTGATTTTTCCCTTCGCTAACATTTTGCTAACATGCTGGATCGCAAAGCCGGGGCCAAAACCAATTTCCAAAACATGGTCATCCGGTTTAATTTGCAACAAATCAAGGGTCCAACGATTTCGTTCTTTATTTGAAGGACGAAGCGCCATGATTATTCCCGCTACATGCCCAAGGATTCCCTGTGGCTTGCCAAATTGTGAGACCAGTTTTTCTCTTAAATTCATGAAAATCTCCTGAGATAAAAGGTGGATAATGATGGTTCTGACGAAGATCTCACCATTGAGAATCTCCGGGAAAGACCATGGTGGACTAAGCGTTTTCGCAGTTGGTTATTTACGAGTGACGATGATATTCCTGATTTTCATTCAAGGCGAGCTCTTCTGCTAAAATACGTTTTTTTAATAAAAAAGCATTCGCTATACTAAAACAGATGGCCGTCCAGTAGGCCGAGTGCAAGAGAGGCACCGCCGCAATTTCTAAAATAACGCCTAAATAATTGGGGTGACGGATGTAACGATAGATTCCAGCATGGATCGGAGGAACGTCAGGTAAGACCATGATTCTTGTGGACCAACGCCAACCCAGGGTTCTAATTGCCGCATAGCGTAACACTTGTCCCAATAGTGTGAAGGCCAGTGCCCCTATAAAAAGGGACCCATAAAACTGGGGCCGCAAGAGCCAGACTTCCAATAGCATAGCGATAAACCAACTGGTGTGCAATAAAACCATGACCGGATAGTGCTCCGCAGAATACTCCCGCCCTCCTTCCAGCAGTATGCGTGCTTCGTTCCGCTGGCTCAATCTCAACTCAAAAAGTCTTTGAATGATCAAGATCCCAACTAAGCCTGTGAAGAACCATTTCATTTCCATTGCAATAATACCATTTCCGCGGAAAATCCGGGACCCATGGAAAGCATGACGCCATATTCACCCGACTTTGGGTGACGCTGTTTGATTGTTTCTTCCAGGATGATCAACACCGAAGATGAGGATAAATTACCGAGGGTCTCCAAACTTTTTTTGGTGATCGCCAAAGCGTCAGAAGGTAATTTAAGTCCTTTTTCCATGGCCTTAATCACTTTAGGACCGCCCGGATGCGCAACCCAATGGTGTATGTCTTTTAGGGTCAGTTGATGCTTTTTGAGCACCTTCTTGACAAAAGGTTCCAACTCCTTCTCGGCAAACTTGGGAACACCGGAACTCAATACAATCTTGAATCCTGTTTCCATGACATCCCAACCCATGACGTGTTCTGAGTCGGGGAAAAAAACAGATTGATAAGCGATGATTTTCGCTTTGCTTTGTGCGGCTAAGGGGTGTTGCTCTCCAACCATCAGCACACCAGCCGCGCCATCGCCAAACAGTCCACTTGAAACAATATTGGCTATGGAAAGATCATCTTTTTGAATGGTTAACGAACACAGTTCGACTGATAATAGAAGGGCCGCATCCCCCGGATTTCCCTTCAGGTAATCGGCAACTCTCGAAATTCCGGCAACGCCAGCAAGACAACCCAAGCCAAAAAGAGGCAGACGTTTGAGATGGGGATTAAAAGGAAAAACGTTCATCAAACGGGCTTCTAAGGAAGGAACCGCAATGCCTGTAACCGTGGTTGAGGCAAACAAGGAAATATCTTGAGGAGAAAGCGATGATTTTTTAAATAACGAAGCCAGCGTTTTTTGCCCCAAGTCCAGGGCCGCTTTGATCCACGCCTGATTGCTTTGCTGTAAGTTTTGAAACTGGTAATAATCCTCCAAGGGATACGCCAGGTAACGTCCCTGGACCTGAACATTTTTTTGAATACGATCAAAAACATCAACATTTAAGTCCCGTTTTATCCACAATTTCCTCAAGCCTTCACTGAGTGTGTGCTGAGAATAATAATGTTCAGGGAAGGCATGAGAGACGGAGAGAATATGAGGCATAACCAAGCTAGGAGGATTGTTGATTGAGAAAAATTTCCAGGTAATCAATAAGATCATTAACGGTCTCACACTCCAGGATCTCATCAAGTTCCGTTTCTTTATGAAACACGTCCTCAAGAGCCATCACGATGTTCATTGCGTCCAGCGATTCAATGCCCAAATCCCCTCTGAGGGACATTTCAGGATTTATTTTTGCGAGCTCAAGATCCATTTCATTGGAAATCTCATGAATCAAAGCTTTTTGGATTGCTTTTCTACTTATAGGTTCCATTTCTTTACCACTAATACGGCGTTGCTGCCACCAAAAGCAAAAGAATTCGAAAGGGCAATGGTTACGATTTTCTTTAAGGCTTGATTGGGGACATAGTTCAAATCACACTCAGGGTCAGGTGTGGTGTAGTTGATAGTGGGAGGGATGAGGTCATATTTTGTTGCTTGAATGGTCGCGATAAACTCCAGTGCGGATGAGGCTCCCATCGTATGACCCAGCATCGATTTATTACTACTCACATGAAGGTGCGTTGCCTCCTCTTCAAAGACAGAATGTATGGCCCTTGTCTCTAAACAATCATTTGCTTTCGTACCTGTCCCATGAGCATTAATATAATCTACTTCAAAGGGTTTCACTTCAGAAGTTTTAAGAGCGTGACGAAGCGCGTTGATGATACCTTGCTCTGAAGGCAAGGTCAAATGATAAGCATCACAATTGGAACTATATCCAATCAGTTCTCCATATATGGGAGCATTACGTTTTTGCGCAGAACTTAAAGACTCCAGAACAACCATTCCCGCACCTTCCCCAAGGATAAAACCATTTCGGTTTTTATCGAAAGGACGGCATTGGGCGGGCAACTCTTCTTTTGCTCTGGCGAGAACGCCCATGGCCCCCCAGGCTTTCAACAATTCATAGGTAACTGGAGCCTCTGCCCCTCCGCATAGAGCACGAGAGATGATTCCGTGATGAATTAACTCATAAGCTTGTCCAATGGCGTTTGCTCCGGAAGAACACGCCGTATTAACCGTGATGTTGCGTCCTTTCAAACCCAAACGAATCGCCATATGAGCGGCAACCGCGTTATGCATTATTTTGGGAATAGTATAAGCGTCCAGACGTTTTTCCTGCTCACTCCCGTACAAGCGACTATGCGCTTCCTGATAGGAGGAAATCCCTCCTATGCCTGTGCCAATAATGACGGCAGTCGGATCTTCCGCATCGTTTTCGGTAATCAGGTTTGCTTTTTCCCAAGCTTCCTCCGCGGCAACAATTCCTAGTTGGCTGAACCGATCAAGCGCTTTGACTTCTTTTTTATTGAAAAAGGCTTCAGGCTCAAAGCCTGTAACGAGTCCTGCTTCCTGAAAATGACTCTCAGAAACATCCAGATGTTGGCTGGGACTCATCCCCGACCTGCCTTCCGTCAACCCTTGCCAATAGTCTTCCAAACAATGACCCAGGGAAGAAATGACGCCCATGCCTGTGACAACAACTCTCATTTTGTCCTTTTTAAGGTTCATTTAGCAAAATCGCCTTCAAGAAATTGTAAGATGGAAATGATCGCAACCACCGCGGTTTCTACACGTAAGATCCTGGGTCCTAAGGAGACAGGTTTCATGTTATGACTTAGAGCCAAATTCAATTCTTCTTCACTAACTCCGCCTTCGGGACCGATCAAAACACGATGATGTGAAGAAAAAGCGGATCGCCCGGAAGCTTTTGCGTTTGAAAAAGAGTCCGAGCTGGTGGGTTCTAAAACCCATTGACAGAGACAGGGAGGTTGCTGTTTCAGGGGGGTTTCCAAATCTTTTTCAAAAGCTAACTTAGGTGGAAATTGTCGTCCGGATTGTTTACAAGCCTCCCACAAGATTCGTTCCCAACGCTTTAAGCTATGCTCTTTTTGTGAGTTTTTGATCGTTTGTGGTGAATGCTGCCCCTGGATGATGATTAACTCACTGACACCCAACTCTGTCGATTTCTGCAGGATCCAGTCCAAGGCTTTTTCTTTTGGAAGCAGCAGCAGTATCTCAAGTTGAAGCGGAGAGGGCGGCGGAACGGAAAGAGGCGTGTTGACCATAAATTCGACCTTTTGCCCCAACAAAGATAAAATGCTGGCTTGAAAGCGTTCACCCTCCAAATCTTGTACCTCCAGGCAGTCACCTTCTCTCAAACGTCTGGACTGAAAAATATGCCTTCCTTCCTCCCCCTCCAAAAACTCTTTTTTTCCGACTTCCAATTTTCCGTCAAATAAGAAATAAGACATCTTATGAACCTTTTTTATGCTGTTTAAACTTTATGAGGATAAATCATTATGAAGTATACTGTGCTTTTAATCAATGGTCCAAACTTAAATTTGCTGGGAACCCGGGAACCTGAGGTTTATGGGAGAACCACCTTAAAAGAAGTAGAAAAAAAAGTTACGGAGTGTTTCAGCAGCCACTCCATTGCTTGCCTGACCTACCAATCCAATATTGAGGGAGAAATAATTAATTACCTACACGACCACCGGCAGGCCGATTTTTTAATCATCAATCCAGGGGCCTTCACGCATACCAGTATTGCCCTCAGAGACGCGATTCTTGGCGTCAGTATCCCGTTTGTCGAAGTCCACATTTCCAATGTCTATCAGCGAGAAGCCTTTCGGCATCATTCCTATTTTTCTGATATTGCCATCGGTTCCATTATCGGATTGGGAATCCATGGCTATGAACTTGCGGCCCAATTCGCAATCAGACGCCTGCTGACTCCATAAATCGCTTTTATCTTTGAAGAAAGCTTGATACTTATGCATGGAGATACCGCTAATTGAGACAAAGACTCAACTCCACGTCTAAAAATTAATAATTTATTCACAGAATTCTTATGAAAATTTCGTTTCAGGCAATACTCTCCGTAAGTATTTTTATTTTAGGTATGGCCTTGAGCTACTCGTTAGGGAGTTTGGCCGGAAATTTGATCCGTCAGCAAATCCTGGCCTTGCCTCAACCCGTACTTCGTCCCCCTGTTACCCAGAAAACGGTGCCGATTCAAGATAAAACGTTGCCCGAGTCACAATTTAAACTCATTCTGGATAAAAATATTTTCAACGCAACTAGAGCAGAAGTCGATAAACCTGTGAGTGAAAACGCATCCAGCGCCACGGTTGTGAGTGCACCGCAACTGAACATCTCGCTAGTTGGAACCATGATCTATAGCCCCAACACCTCCTTTGCGTTTTTTAGTCAAAAGGGGAAGGAAAGTGAGTATGAGGTTTTTCAAAAAGGAGAATGTTTTGCCGCAAAAGATTTGAAACGAATTGAAGAAACTTGTGAGCCCCAGTATCTCTACCTCAATCAAATTCGAAATAGGGAAGTTTCCCTCATTTATCAGAATAAAGAAGAAATCTTGAAAATGGAGGCCCCAAAAGAGGAAACTTTGGATCGACTTTCTGAAGTTACAGAAAAAGGCGCGCCACCCAGTCCCCTCCCGATAAAACCACCGCAAGCGGTAGTCAAGAATACACCTCCAGTTACAGATCCTGACGCTACACCTGGTGGTGAAAAAACCACCTTCCATTATACTCGTGAATGGGTCAATGAACAATTAGCCAACTTTAGCCAAATTTTGAGAGACGCCAGGGTTGTCCCCACCATTAAAGAAGGAAAAACTTATTTCTCCTTCAAATATATCAAAGCCGAAAGCCTGTACGAAAAACTGGGTCTGATCAAAAATGATATCATTTTAGAGATTAATGGATTCCCCATTGATAATATTACCAAAGCGCTGAGTTTACTTGAAACCTTGAAATCCGAGCAGGAAATTGTTCTGAAGGTTGAGAGAAACAAAGTAGAAAAAGAATTTAGATATTATATTGATTAGGGCTTGGACTCAGCGGAGATGAGTTTCTCTTTAGCACCCATCACGGTAGAGCGCTTTAGGCGCGGACGATTTATGCTGGAGGCCTCAGAGGATGAGATTATTAAGAAATTTTGCCTTCAACTCAATCTGTTGATATGATTTTTATAGTCTCACTGTGAGGAATTTTAGACATGCCATCGACCGGGTTGTCTTCAAGCTGTGATTGAAAATGATAAAGGACACCACGCTTGAATGTTCGGAATTTGAACATCATGGGGATATTAATGAACTCTTCCGGATCAGGAAGTGGTTGGACGAATTTGATGTAAAGATAATTGGGGTAGTTATGAATTACTCGGGCTTTTTGTTGAATTCTGCTATCCGTTTGAGAGGCCTGGAACTGAACTTCCAGCATCGAATTTACCGCAATTTGGCGTGAAGTTGTGGGGACAAGGTCAGGATTATCGGTGGTAAAATTTAATTTCGTTCGCAAATGAATCAAGGCTTTAACTTTTGAACTGTCCAAGTCTTTCAACTCATGCAAAGATCTTTCAAAGGCCTTAGGATCTTTGGAAACCGCGGAAATTTCCTTATGTTCTCCTTGATGCGACATATCCCAAAGCAACTCGGCTTCAGAGGGGGTCAGCTTATATAAAGTTTCCACCTGCTTGGTTAGCAATAATCTCAGTTGATCATTCAGCAGCTCGTTAAAACGATCTATTTGGTTCTGATCGGGCGTATAGTAGATATTTAAATTTCCTCGGTCCGTATCTTCCCAAAAGGTAGGACCCGAAAAACGCAACCGATTGCTGGTATTGAGAATCACCTGGCGAAAGGTCTTTTCTCCCAGGGATTCCACATCATCCAAAACATCCTTGATGATCAACTTCACAAACTCAATCATGCCTTGGCGCAAATAATAGAGAGCCAGTCCAATTTGTAAGATACGGACATTGTTATTGATCATTTGACCACGATCCTGATCATCTTTGTTCAAGTCAGGAGGGCTGTCGATCATTAAAAACTCTTTCAAAAGACCTCGCTGCAACTCAAGGTCCCAGTCTTTTTCGTGAACCAGCATCAGACTTTTTTTCATCTCCGCGGCAAACACATCCACAATGAAATACATGGCGGGACTGTTCCTGCCATGCTTGAAGATCTCTGTTCCATAAATTCGGAAATACATAAAACAACGTTTTACATGTTCAATCTTCTTGTGACGAACCAGGTGTTCTATAAAATTCCCATAGTGAAACGCTGTCGTATAAAGATTTCGGCCTTCATTATTCTTGATGCCATGTTTGATCGCAAAACGGAGGTAGGTGTTAAAACGGATGATGATTAAATCAAGTAACTCATTATCTCCGGCCTCAAGCGCTGTGGCTCCCACAATCGTCATTTGAGAAGCGCAAAGCGAGGTTAAATCAAACTCTCCCTTTTCCATCAATTTGATATAGACGTTGCCAAGTAAACGAAAACATTTATGTTCATAAAAAGTATTCGTACGCTCTATTTCCTTAAATTGACCGAGCAGGGTCCGGAATGAAATATCGGTTCGTATTTTTGGACTGACCTTGAAAAAATTGGGGTTCATACGGCTCTTCAAACGAATATACTCCTGAAGCGAATAATTCATATCTTGAATGATATCCGCTTTGGGCTCTTTGAAAGAAACATATTCCAACAGATCATCCAGTTGGTTTAAGGATTCAAAAAGGACATGCTGATTTTCCTCAACGACCGAGGGAATGTTCATCAACACGCTCAAACGATGTTCCGCCAGTTCCCGAATATGCGTGAGCTGTCCCTGTGAAATACGATTGATTACGTTATGAGGCTTGGTATATTTCAAGATATAGAAAATATAAGGGAAGGCCATTACCGTGCAAAAGGGCAGAAGAAGGTGCATGTTTAAGACCCGGCTTTCGGGACGGAGCAAACCAATTTCACCATACATTTTGATCAGAATCGCATGAGCGCCTGACATAATCAACAACCAGACATACAACAAGCTGGTCCGATCCTGCATGTACAAATCAATCAATTTAGGGATACTTTGAGACGCAATGGAAATCACGATGATCAAGGTGCCCAAAACGGTGCTGAGAAGCGCCAACCACGACTCTGCCGAGGAATCCAGACTGAGCTCCATGATCATCGCTTTCAAGGTTGTATTTCCCAGAGGCACAATCTTGGCTAACTCCAAATAGGGTGCGTACAGATACTCTGCAAATAAAATATCCACGCTTACCATGATGGCAAGAATCGCAAAAAAAGCGGAAAACAAACGGTGCTTTTCCGCAAAGGTATCAAGTCGGTTTAAGTAATAAAAAAGACGGACGCCCAGCATAGATAGCTTCTTTGGATTTAATTGTTGTTGAAGGTCTCATTTAATCACTTCGAGAGTGACTCATTAAAGCTTTCACCTGTCATACCTCTTTCTAGCAATCTGATCGTTTACCAGCAAGATTAATTCGCATTTTTTTTCATTGGCCTCTTTAGTAAGAAATAGTCTGCTTATGATCACGTTCATTTGTATTATTTCAAGTCTAAAATTGAATCATCAGCAGTCTAAACGAAAAAGATATTTTTGTTGTTTAAACTTTCCCTCTGGACGGTTTTTCTATGATTTTTTAAAAACAAAATACATATAAATTCATGAGATTAGGAACAAGTTAATGATTTTACAGTAATTTTATTTTTGGGATTACTATCAAGAACTTGCGTCTAACATGCTGATTATTCAAAGAAAGTTTTTTGTTGATTTCCTCGGTTAAATTTTATACTGTCTGGATGTCGAATTTCATAGCACCCCAAGTTGTAAAAATCGGGCTTGAATTCGTAGAGTGTGTTTTAAAAGTAAATTTGAATGTTAGCAACTGGTGTTATGCAATGGCGTGAAAGTTATTCTTGCCTTTGCCTCTTGAAGATTGAGATACAGAGAAGGACTGGATGCTTATAAAGATAGGCTAGGCATTGACTTTTAAAACATCCTCTTCAGGGTATGCGGTTTTGATATTCCAAAGGTGGAAATCAACACAGGGACATACCTCCTTCCAAGGAAAGGTGTAAAGGGTGATTTTAGTGAGAAATGGAGTTTCGAATAAGATTTCCGAGGGGCACACTTTCCTGTCAAGCAGCAAGACTCTTAGGGGAGTAATCAGGGGATTATAAAAAAACTTTCTTGTTTTTTTTACCTGACCTCTTGCTTTATACAAGAAAATGCAGTCATAAGTATATTAGGGGAACGCTTCCCGAGTTTTATCCATTTTAAGGTTCAAAGGATTTGAGCCTAATTGAGATGACGGAAAGAAATGATATTAAAACAAAAATGGTCGTTATTTAAGCAATATATCCGGAACACTCTGGATCCGGAAGAGTATCAAGGATGGTTGGATGATCTACAACTGGTAGAGATTGGTTCTGATCATGCGGTCATCGCGGGTATTTCACACCCGGTTTTTCAACATGACATAAAAAAGAATTATGATGCCCTTTTTCGGAGGATTCTGGGAGAGCTATTCCCGGAGCATTCCCCTTTTACGAAAAAGCAAATTGAATATCACGTCGGTGAACATCAATTGCCAAAAAAAATCGCGGTTCAGGAAGAATTTGCCTTCAGCCTTCCTTCATTTGAGGCAGCTCAGACGCCTCACTCAACGCTAGACTCTTCTGCTGAAGAAATGAAACTGTCCCTATCAAACACCGCTGATAACAAAGTGCTCCGGTTTCCTGGCAACCCAACGTTTGACAGCAATCATCGGTTGGACTCTTTTGTTGTCGGCCCCACAAATCAGGTTGCTTGTAAGGTAGGTGGAGCCGCAGCCAAGAATCCGGGCATCATTTATAATCCGCTGGTGATTTATGGCTCTATGGGTGTAGGCAAAACTCACTTAATGGAGGCCATTGGGCACGAAATCCAAAGATTGCACCCTCAACGAAGAATCATTTATGTTTCTGCGGAAACCTTTCTTAATGATTTCATTTCTCATCTCAGAACCAACAGAATGCATTCTTTCAGGAAGCGCTATAGGGAAGTCGATGTGTTTATGCTGGATGATCTGCAAATGTTGGGTGGCGCTGAAAAATGCCAGGATGAATTGCTCTATACCGTCAATGCGCTTCGGCAGCAGGAAAAGCAAATAATCATCACGACCAATGTTCTTCCTCAGGATATAAAAACCTTGGATCAAACGCTCCGCTCTCGTCTTGAATCCGGAATGATTGCTGATATTAAGGTTCCTGATCTGGAAACACGCATGGCCATTTTGAATGTAAAAGCGAGACAAAAACGCATTCCGCTGCCAACCGATGTCTGCGAATTTATGGCGAAACATATTTATTCAGATGTTCGGAAACTTGATGGCGCGTTAACCCGTCTTGGAGCCTATTCCTCCTTGCTCTGTGAACCTATTTCACTGGAGTTTGCGCAAACGACGCTGGAAGATTTTCTGGAAGTGCCACCTTCCTCGGCAGCGGGTTTCTCTACTTCCTCGGTTCCTTTGGAGGATCAAATTCTCCACAGAGCATGCTCCTGCTTTCAGTCAACAGTGGAAGATGCCAAATCGAAGCGTCGCGATAATTATACGTTGAAAGCGAGAAAAGTTGCGATGTATTTGCTGAAAGAGCTGACCCTTTTGTCACTAAAACAAATTGGAGAACACTTCAATCGAAGTCACTCCGCAGTACACAGTTCCTTAAAACAAGTCCGCGGACAGATGGCAACTGATGAGTTTTTTCAAAAACAAATTCTTGCATTACAATTTGAGCTCACTCAGGGACAACTCCCTATGCCAGAAGTCGCGGTTGAGCGAAAGCTTTCCGGGGGCAGACGTTAGTTTCTACATTCCCTCAATCAACGTCCCGTTTCCACTTTTTCGGAAATGGGGCGTTGTGGTGGTGGTGCTGTTGATCGTCAGTTGTCAGAAGGCAGACTATCCTCTCACCTATACGAGTTATCCCAAAGACATCCAAAACCAGGTGAACCTGATTTGTCAGGATGTTGCTGCCTCTCATTTTGTTGTCAGGGACCACCAGGTTCTCCTAAAAAACAGAAAAGATGGTTCCATCTTTACCATAACTCATTTCCAAACAAAGCTTCCTGACAATTATTATTTTTGCAGTCAGCAAGCTCATCCTCCCTCTTTTGCTGAATAGTGACGCTGAACCATGTGGGTTGATTCCTGAGCGTTTGTTGGCCTGGTTCAAATTAGGGTAACAAATTTAGACGTTGCCAATATCGATATTTCTTGTTCAATATATTTTTAGGAATGAGAATTAAATAACTTCCCCATTTGCTCTGGCCCTTCATTTTATCGGAATTTCACGATGGAGTAGGAGTGCAAAAGCTTGCTTTTGCCCAACTCAGGTCATTTCTGGCAAAAGCAAGCTTTTGCACTCCGTTCATTGTCCATCGCAGGCCTCTAAACAAAAAAACGACCATGTCTCAAAGGGGAAGTTATTTAATTCTCATTCCTTAGAGACAAAAATATTAAAGAATATATTTGAAGAAAGGATGGATATGGCAACGATGACCGAGAGGTTTGTTTCTCAGCAGAGAGATAAAGCCAAAGAGGCACTTCAAGATGTTTTTAACCCAAAATCCAGAGATGAGGAGGTGTTGTTTTATCTGCCTGTAACCAAGCGTTGGTTGAAACAAGTGGTGCTTGGTTTGATTTTGTTGTGTCATTCTTCCTACCGGGGAGTGATTGAGTTTTTTCGTAATCAGAGGAAGATCATCGGGACGCAGAAACTTGGGCAATCCATCTGATGGACTTGGAAGTTCAGGGGCTGTCTCCCGATAACACTGTCGCTGACGGGGGCCTTGGTCTGAGATCTGGGCAAGCTATTGCCTGGCCGAATATTCCTTGTTTTGGTGATGTGTTTCATGGTCTTCAGGAAATGACGAAGGTCGTTACTCGTTTAGAGAAAAGAGCCTATAAAGCCATGACCTATCTTAATGAGGTAGAAAAGAAGATGCTTAAAGCCAAACTAAAAAACAAAGGACGTTCTTTTTCTACAAAGCTAGCTCAAGTTCGTTTACAAGAAAAACAAACCATCGAAGATTATGATACAATGAATATCCTCACCCTATTTGTGCTAATTTTGAACCATACCTCAACTGGCTATCAACGTAAGCCAATACACTTTTATTTTTTGCACATCTTTTACAACGGAGAAAAATTATGAGTAGTAGTTATGACCAGTATGTTCAAGTGCGGCGTTCACAGGTTGAACAGTGGCAAAAAGCGGCAAAAGAAACTCAGGAATTGGCATGGAAGCAAAAACAGGAACAGGAGAAACAACAACGACTTGAAAAACAGCAAAAACATCTGGAAGCCAGGCTTAAAGAACAGGATCGGCAAATGAAACAGCATTATCAGAATTTGCAGATTGATATAAAAAAATTGAGGCAGGACTTACAGGGGCAAATCGATCAAATTACAAATCGAATCCAACAACAATATCAGAATGCGCAGGCTATTGGCAAGGAATGGATCAGGATGCTGGAACAGGAACTCCATTACCTGGAAACTCATCCCTCACACAAAATCTTTTTCCCTCATGAACTTGAGGATTTACAAATACAACTGACTCAGGCAAAAAAGAATCTGGAAAACAAGGTCGCTGAGGCAGCTATTGCGTTAGCTCAGGAAAATTTCAGAAAAGCCCTCCAACTGGATCGAAAACTTCAGGAAAAAGAACAAGCATGGCATGAAGCTCATGACCTGGCTCTGGAAAAATTTGAGCAAACCCAATCCTTGTTCCGTGATAGTTGTGAAGTTGATTTTCAGATGGAAGGCGCTGAGCAGCAGGTGAAACTGGATGTCAATACCTGGTCAAATCATGCGTTGGATAGCCTTCAAACCCAAATAAAGACGATGCAAACCAGACTGGAACTCTCACCCTTTCAACTTTCCATGGAGGAATTACAGGAAATCACAACAACCTCAGAAGAAACGTATCAGAAAATCAGAGAAACGGTCTATCAAGCTCAGGATTCATTTGTTTCTTCCGTTTTTAGAGCGAACTTCCAGATTGATTTATCAGAAAAGCTGGAAGGGCTTGGATACGTTCTGGAGGACAGTTGCTGGGAAGGCAATGACGAACGCAAAGCCTATCATCAAGTCTTACGGGATGATAATGGAAATAAAATTGTAACAATAGCCAGGGCACCTTTCAAAAATGCTGAATTTTAGTTTACAGTTTGTCGTTCCATCCGTTGAGATGTCATTCCCGCGAACGCGGGAATCCAGCGCCCTGTATCGAAGACTGGATTCCCGCCTACGCGGGAATGACAACAAAGTGTAAACTACTTTTGAAAGGTCCCGGAATACCAAACAATTTGTGATTCAGGTGGGCAGGATGCTGGAGCGATTTCACCAGGAGGAACGAAATGACAAGGGAAAGCAGGTCAGCTTCATCTATCAGGATCTGAAACCGGATAATGTAATCTTTACCCGGGAAAAAAAGTTTGTGCTCATTGATTTTGGAGGATTTGCCGTGAGGATTGATGGCCAGACAAGCGCACAATATGCCCGTACCGGAACACCAGGTTATCAGCCGCCTGAATTTACCCAAACTTCATTTGATACAACCAAACTGGATGCCCGCGCCGATGTTTATTCTCTCGGAGCCAGTTTGTATCATATCCTGACAGAACAACCGCCCAAAGCCAATCCGCAAGGGGAAGCCATTTTTGATTACAATCTGCTCAAGGCTTTCCCTGTTGAATGGAAAGACTGGATTGTCAAAGCTACTCAGTCAGAGGTTTCCAGGCGGTTTGGTTCTATGGAAGAAGCGTTGAAACAAATATTTTCATTTCAAAGGAACTTATGAACCTTGCTCCTAATACCATTCTTCAGGATCAGCGCGGGGAACAGCGCTGGAAAATTCTGCGACACTTTTTCACTCATCCCCAATACCAGATGTGGGAAGTGGCAGATCAGTGGTTGCCTCGCTCCCTCTTGCTCATGACCTTGAACTACCAAAATTTGCCTGAACAAAATACGGCCTTCGCGATCAGAGAGTTACGAGCCTCCTTTGACCGAATGGCGGAGGCTCTGTGTGGAAACTATACTTTTTTGCCGGAACCTGTGGACCTCATAGAGTTTACCAATACTCAGGATGAGCTGGCGTATGACCTGCGTTCCCAGGAACGGGGCTTGATTCTGGCTCAGGCAGAAGGACGCAAACTCTATCCCTTGAAAAAAGAGGATGAGTATAAGTTGTCCAACCTGAAAAAAACCGTTATTGCTTGCCTTAAAACATTCAAAGGATTGCATGCTGATAAAAAAATCCTGCAAGAACTTCCACTTTCCAAAATCGTGTTGAATCCTACAACCTTTCAACCTTACTTTCTGGGGGTTCATGCCTTAACCTTCCTGGCAGAGTTTATTGGATACAATCCCAACAAACTCTGTTTACGGCCTAATCCCATGTTTTCTGCGCCTGAATGCTTTGATCCTCAGGGGAGCTTGTCACCAGCCACCGATATTTATGCACTGGGAAAGTTGATCTTGCAGATGCTCATGACCACGCAAGAATATCAGCAATGGATTCCTGGTAATGATCCGTTTCCACTAGATCTGCAAAATCGTGTTCATGCCTTGGATTTACCAGAAAAATGGGAACGTTTTGTGGTGATGTGTCTGCAACCAGATCCCAGTCAACGCTTCCAAAACGCGACTGAGGCTGAAATATTTCTGATGTCTGACGAAAAAAAGCAGGAGATTCGTTCTTCTCAGCAGGCAAAAGCCTCTTCCCACAAACAAGCCTCTTCACCTAACCACTCTCAACGGGCTTCCTGGCAATATCGTGAAAATCAACAATTGCCGCCAGCGGCTCTGGTGGTTTGGTCAGATGGTTTAACAACCCGTGATGAGCAATTTAATTTTCAGGAATTGTATCGCCGCTTTCAATACCAATACACCCTGACTCCACGGTTTTTCTTTCAAAAAAACAATTACAATAATAAAAATACAGTTCAGGGGAATCCTTTTTTTACAATGTTACAGGATTCATACAAACTTCAGGTGGTATTGTTTCCTAATCAGGAGGATGGTTCCAAGTCTTTGATTCACGAACTGGATCCTCATTGGAATAATCTTCAGACCCTGGTTTTGGTGGGAAATTCCGGGGAGTATGCGGTTCAGACCTTGCTCCAGCATCCCAATGCGGGAAAGTGGAATATTCACTGGATTTGCAAAGGAAGTTGGAGACCTTCTTTTCCCATCAAGGAAGTCATTGACATTGCCCCTTTTCTACGTAAAAAACAGGAGAAACCATGAGTCACTCGAATCCAACGCCACAATGGACACATCACGATCCTGAATATCAGAAAATTATTCAGGATTTGTTTACTAAGGGAAAATACCTGGAAGCCTTGCCCCGGTTTGAGGCGCATTACAAAGAACGTGAGTCCTCCATGACGTCTTTTCAAAAAGCGATTCTGCAGAATCGTATGGCGGCTTCAGCTTCCGGAGCTGTGCTGAAACAACAAGCTGAATTTCAGGATTACTTTCTACGGTTTGAAACATTTCTTGGAAACTATATTCATTTGATGAAGATCGCTTATTCCGAGGAGCCTGCGTCCGTAACAAAAGATGTAAGAGACCCTCCGGAGCGGCTGAAAGACCTGGTAGAGTTGCTCATCCGGTTCAAGCAAGATTCGTTGAAGGAACAGACCTGTCAATGGGTAGAAAAATTTCTATCCCTCCCTGAGTGGGGATATCCCTTGGTGTTGCCGGTTTTGATGGATTTGATCAACCAGGAGCGGATTGCATTTCAACACACGAACTATTTGGATAACACCCAGCAACTGGCTACTTTGTATCTGGAAGTTTCAGAAAATGTGGAACCCCATGAAAGCTATCTTCACTCCCGGGCGATGGTGATGAATATTCTTTCGGATCTGGCCTATTTCACAGGGGGAGAAAAAGGGGAGATGGAAGCTCTGAATTGGGTCAATGAATGTATAAAAATCCAGCCCAACGATCAGTTTGCAAAAACCCGAAAAACCTACATTGAAAACCGTCAGCGTGTTCAGGAACAGATTCGCCGATTCCATCATGACGCAAATACCGATTTAGCGGGATTGAAGGCAAATTTGGATAAACTCAGTCAACTTGTGATTAAAACAGAAGAATCGGGGAAGTTGGTGTCTCAATCTCAAACGATGCTTCATCACATCTTGGGAGTACATCGTTTTGTCCAAAATATACAGGCAAAGTATAGAGAGTTTGACCCAAAGAATGAAATTGAAAAAATGGCACTGGAATTTCAGGCACAATTCCAGATTAATAGTACAGGTTCCCCAGTTCTTTGGAAGTCCGACCTGGATTATTTCCTGTTGGCGGTCGGAAATCTGATCAAAAATTCCATTGAAGCCTTTGAACGTAAGAAAATCCCAAAAGAACAGAGGCTCATTAAGATAGAATTGAATATGGCTCAGCGACATTTGATCTTGAGCGATAATGCGGGAGGGATTGATCCCACACTCAAAGATCGTATTTTTGAACGCTATGTGAGCAGTAAAGGCATTCAAAAATCAACAGGTTTGGGATTATATCAAGCGCGCACCGCCATTCAAGAGTTATTGAAAGGAAAACTTATTCTCAGCGAACCTCAACCTCTTGAGGGCGCTCAATTTGAAATTCAATTATAAAAGGAAGGTTATGTCAGAAAAAAAATATTCAGTTCTGTTTATGGACGATCAACCCAGTGAAAATATTATAGAACGAACCTGTGAAAGTATTGAACAAGCCGGGTACAGTCTGGATTTTGTGAGTACGATGAGCCAGGCGATTGAAGCCTATTACCATAAATTTTATGATGTATTTGTGCTGGATATTGATATGAGCCATTTGATTGATGAACAGGAAGGCGATGGTGTCAAAGTATTAAAACGGTTCGTTTCCTTACACAACCAAACAAAGGTCATCATGTTCAGTGGAGCTGGCACTGTAAAAGACTGGTTTGAAGCGGCCAACGCCCATTGCTTCGCTTATGTGCATAAAAAAGAAGATGGCATTGAGTCTCTACTTAAACACATTCAACAAGTCACTCAATTTCGTGCGCCTTCCTCCTCGCCTCTGCGTAAGGAAACCTGCCCTTCCAAAATATTAGTGGTCAGTTCACAGGAGAACCTCATCGCTCCAGCTCAGGAAACCATTCTGAGTGTGTTGGGTGCAGAATGGCAAATTGTTCAGATGTCTCTGGAACATGCCAATTCCTGTGTTCTTCAGGAGTATGGAATCGTTTTGGCAATTCAGAATGAATTCAGTTCCAGCGAAGTAGAAGAAGTCTTACCACATCTTTTCTCAAGCGTACCGAAGCCCCAGGTGATTGTGGGCTGTGAAGCCAAAGATGAAAACATTACTTCCATTCTGCCTATCGTCAACCTTCATCCTTTCCGGATGATTGATCTTACGAATCCTCAGTGGCAAACCTCTTTGGCGGACGCCCTCAAAGACGCGGTCACCTGGTATGGCAAACAGGAAATCTTCCCTGCTGATATGGACGCCTTGAAACGCATTCACATCACTCTGCCTGAGGATGTTTTGGAAGAGTGGGAAAGTGACGACTACGAATTAGATGAAGCAGATTTGGCGAACAACGAACAACAGGAGGAAATGTGAAAATTTATATTCTGGATACCAATGTTCTCTTTCAGTGGATTGCCTCCTATCTTCCCTCTGTTGAACAAGCTAATGAAAAATTCACACCCAATCCTGAGGTCAATAATCACATTCGTAATTTTTGTGAAAACACCTCCGATAGGATTTATGTGCCAGATTTAGTATGGTGTGAATTTTTAGGAGGTATTCTTCACAAGGATATGGATGTATCCAAAGATTTGGCAAATCTGAAACTATGGTTCTTTAAAAGGGAAAGTTATGTTCAGCAAATCGAAAGGGTGATTCTGACCAAACATGAATTTTATTTCTTCCCTCAAGGCCTATCGCCCTATCCTGACGCACAAGATATTGTGAGAGATTTTGATCTCATTGATGATAAAACTTTTCAGTGGATGCGTTCAGGGAAAGACAACACAACAAAAGAAAAAGAAAAAATACTGGATGGGATGGATTCAGCTATTATTGTTTATGCGAATGAACTGGCTAAAGAACACCCATCTGATCAGATCATTTTATTGACGGCTGATTACCGAATGATGAAAATCTTTCCAAGGATTCGTTCACGGCATAAAGAATGGTTCGCTCAAAATACAAAAGCGTATTACACCAAAAGCCCTAAATCTGAGGAAAACCTATGGAAACGATTACGATAAGCACCTTGAGAAAGAATCTGTTTGAGTATGTGGAGAAGGCGGAACGGGGGCATGTGATTCTGATCACTCACAAGGGCAAAGAAACCGTAAAACTTGTCCCTGTCCAGGATACCCACTGGCGAAACCAACGCAAACATAAGGTTGAGTTGAAGGTTCCTGCCCAAGAAGCCTTTGCTCCTATGGAGGATGTGTTTGAAGGATATTTATGAAGAATAAATATTTGCTGGATACTCATGCCCTCGTCTTTTGGGATTCCAGAACCGAAATCTCAGAAAGATTTCTCCAATTTCTGGATGAACAGGAGAGACAAGGCTCGCTCCTGGTTTCGACCATTTCGCTCTGGGAAATCGGATTACTGGTGAAGAAAGAACGTTTGAAGATCAATGGCAGTGTAAAACAATGGTATGTTGAATTGAAAGAAAATTCAGATTTTGAAGTGGTAGCTCCTTCCGCTATGGAAAGTATTGAAGCGACTCTCCTTCCAGATCATCACAAAGACCCGTTTGATCGACTCCTGATTGCGCAAGCTCAGTCCCTGGATGCTTTCCTGGTCACACGAGATGAAACCATTCCAAAGTACAATGTTAAAACCTTCTGGATGAATTAGGAAATCAACATGCTGACACTAGACACCATTGATGAGATTACCTTACAACTCAATACCGAGCTTCCAGCCGGAAAGACCCAGGGGGAGTTGATCACGCAATGCCGTCAAGAGATACGGCAGATAGCTCCCCAACTTTACGGAAAACACATCCGGATTTATGGCCGTGTCACCACCGGAATGGCTCTTTGTCTGGGACATGAACTGGCACATATCTGTAAAAGCGTGAGTATCTTTGATCCCAAGGAAAACCAGTTTTTTGTAGCTATTGAGCATTGATTTTTTTTTGATAACGCCTGTTGACAATGCTTCGAGCTCTTGTTAGGGAACAAGAAATTCACAACAGGATAACTCCGTATTTTACACATCCATGGGAGGACACAACACCATGAGAAGAATCCGTTCAATACCCAACACCATCACGGAATTTCAAACTTCACCTGCGGAAGGCCAATCTTCACCAGAGACCTCTGACAGAATTACAAAAACGTACTCGTTTGAGTTAATTACGCCTATGTTTGGAGGAGACTCCACCAGTTGGCAGATCAATGAAAAAGCCCCCGTCAGATCCCAGTCGATCAAAGGGCAGTTGCGCTTCTGGTGGCGAACCATGCAACACGAAACCGATGTGAAACACTTGTTATATCGGGAAAACACGCTATGGGGAGGTAAATTCAAGGACTCGGATGAAGCGAATAGAAAAAAATCCAAAGTTTCCATTTCGGTGATCAACCAAAAAGTGGAGAAAAGCCAAAAAGCCCAAATGGAAAGTAAATATGCGGTCAGGGGCGATGTGATTCCCAAATATGTCTTATTCCCCATCACGGATAAGGTTAAAAATGGAGATCATATTGTTTTTATCATTAAGCTGACTTTTGATTTGGGGATCACTTATCCAAAGGCTCAGGAAGCAGAGGTCCTCAAAACTTTGCAATTATGGACGCTGTTTGGCGGCGTTGGAGCTCGTACCCGCCGTGGAACCGGATCTCTTTACTGTAAGGAGTTACTTGAGAAATTCAAGGACATTCACGATATAAAAAAGTTTCTGGATGAACTCAATGATGCCCGTATTTCAACTGCTTATCCCTCCTTCAATAAATTCTATCTTGCCGCCAGTAATTCCTGGACTGAACTTCCCGCCAACAAATGGCATGCCTTATTGGATAACTATGGAAAATTTCGTCAGGACAGAGCCCCTGGACAAGGCAATAGGCCAGGACGTTCCTATTGGCCAGAACCGGATGCGATTCGGTCGATCACCAAGCAGTTCACCATTCACAAACCTCGGCATCCGGATAAAATATGGTTTCCTCGCGCCGCTTTTGGTCTCCCCATTTTATCGCGTTTCCAAAATATGGATAGACAAGGGGATCCGTCAGGTGACTTTCATTTGGAACCCAATATTGGAACGGGTGAAAGACTCCCTTCTCCCATGATTCTGAAGGTCGTCAAACTTTCCAGGAGTCAGGGATATTCCATTTGTCTGGCTCTCGGACAAAAGTTTCCTGATACGCTTGTGTTGAAATATGGTAAGGCTTCCCACACCGTAACCCAAGGCGAGCTTCCAACCCATACCCAGGGGAAAATCATGAACATGAACACTCCAGCTCGATTAAGCGGAATCAGGGACATTTACAAAACCTTGGCAACACATCTCGGATTAACGGAGGTCAAATGAGTAAAAAACTGTTATTGATCAGCATTGGTCCGGTTCAGGAATTTATTGCCTCCGCCAGAAAATTGAGAGATCTCTGGTTTGGCTCGTATCTGCTCTCACAACTCTCCAAAACAGTTGCCAGGACGCTCAGGGATTCGGGCGCGGAATTGATTTTCCCATCTCCTCAAAACCACTCTGATCTGGAACCTGATTCTGCCCTGAATGTCGCCAACAAGATTTTGGCCGAATTGCCAGAGTCTGTCGTGCCTGAAACCTTGGTCACGGAAGTCAGAAAAAACTTGAAAACAGATCGGGATGACTATCAAAACAAGGCACTGAAGAAGGTTAGCAGCATCGGAAAGTTTAAAATCAATCAGGACTTGGTACAGCAGCAGATGAAGGATTTTGGTGAATTCTATGCCGTTTGGGTGGAACTCAAAGACGAAAACTATGCCAAGGCCAAAGATCAGGTTGAGCGACTTTTATCAGCGAGAAAAAACCTGAGAGCCTTTGAAAAACCAACCTGGGATGGAACAGGACTCTTCAAAAACTCCTTGGATGGCCTCCGTGAAACGGTGATTGAGCGAGGTTCAGAGGTTCCAGGTCTCTTGAAAAAATCAGAGAAACTGGATGCTCTGGGCCTGGTCAAACGCTTTTGCCCTTTAAGCGATAAAACACGGTTCAAACAAAAATTTAAGGATCTGGCGGATATCGCGTTAATTCCCTGGGAAGAAAAAATTAAGCAACACCCGGAAGCTAAAGTTCTGAAGCAACAATTTGAAGCCTGTTTTGGTGGTGATTTCAGCCAGGAAAACTATTATGCGGAAAATGAAAACAAGTTGGAGTTGAGTGATCCTGGAACCGCCGGGGAAGCCTGGGCGATTTTGAAAAAACTGAGACACAAGAACATGGCTGGAGAACCCCCAAAATATGCTTGCATCCTTGTTGGTGATGGAGACAAAATGGGGCCGGCTCTTGATGAAATCAAAGACAAACAGGGGCATCAAATCTTTTCTCAGTCGCTGGCTCAATTCTCTCATGAGGTGGGCAACCTGATCCAAAAGGCTCAGGGGTCTCTGATTTATTCAGGAGGCGATGATGTCATGGCGTATCTTCCGGTTCACACTGCCCTGGAAGGTTGTGATGCCATTCGTCAGAAATTTGAGGAAGTGATGAAGAACGTCTGTCAAGAATTGAAACTCAACCCGCAAAGAGTTCCGACCTTGAGTATTGGATTGGCGATTGTGCATCATTCGGAACCTCTGGATCATGCGCTTAAACTTGCCAGAAACGCTGAAAAATCAGCGAAAGACCAGGGGGGCAGAAATGCCTTGGCTATTATTCAAAGCAAACGCTCCGGGAATGATATACTCATTGGGGGCAAATGGGAGAAACGTGATGGAAAAGAGGGGATTGTGAAGCGGCTTCAGACCATGATTCAACTCTATCTTGAAGAGAATCATCCCTTGCCTGGAACTCTGGGCTACCAACTGAGAGAGGCGATGCTCAGCGCAGGAGACTCTATACGTTTTGAAGAAAACAATGATATTTTGACACCCACCAACGCAGCGTCCGCTCTCGTATTGAGAACCTTGCGACACAAGGAAAAAACTCATGAGCAATCGATTGAACTCCAAAAGCCACTAAAAAATATTCTCTTGGGATGTAACTCCATTCGTGAACTCTCTCAGGAAATGATTGTGGCCAAGCAGATTGCTGACATCCTGAATTTAACCCCACATGGATCAAGGAGTCCCTTATGAACTATCTCTTAAAATCAGATGAATCCATCATTCTTCGGGATGGCCGTCCTTTTGGCGAGGAGGGGATGTTTGGCGGAAATTCCCTGTTATGGCCGTTACCCCACACCCTGGCTGGAATGGTGAGAACCAAAGTCGGTCTTTCAAGGGATCAGGATTATTTCCGTAATAGCAAAAATGCAGAGTCCTTAAAACAAGAAATTACCTTAAATGCCATCCAGCCCTATCTGGGGATGGACAAGGAACCGCTCCCCCTGGTACAGATTCCTGCAGATGTCGTGTTCAATGACGGAGCCACTGGAAAGTTAAAAACATCCCTTCTTCAATACCAAAAACTGCCGCCGACTCAGGGTACCGACCTCAGAAACCGGGAATGGCTGATTCCCTTCTCCAATACCAGGGATAAACCTTCCAAACATCATCCTGCGTTCCTTCATTGGGCTTATTACGAGAAGTATTACCTGAATCATACGGAGGAAGGCGAAATGGCCTTTGAGCATTTTGGGGTAACGCCTCCCATCCCAAGCGAACGATTTCACAATGCGTTAGACGCTCACTCTCGAATCACCCAACAGGGAGCCCTTTATAAAAATTCAGGATTTTATCTGAAAACCCGAAGCACTCCCCCAAATGCTCCAAAACATCAAAATTGTTCATGCGATCTTTTCATTTATCTTTCAGTACAGGGAGAGACCGATAAACTCCAGGGGAATGTCTATCTGGGAGGCGAACGTAAACAAGCGAACCTGGAACCCACAGAGATAAAATTTCCAGGCTGTCCCAATCAATTTTCCAATAAACCCTTTCTGAAATTAGTGCTTCAAACGCACGGAGATTTTGGAGACTGGTGTCCTGCCTGGCTAAAACCTGACCTCCAGAAAGATTCCATTGAATGGGTTGTTCTTCCTGGTTCATCTCTTCAGATTCGCCTGAGATCTGCCGTTATTCAAGGGTGGGATGGGATCAGTGGGTGGGATTACCCGAGTAATAAACCCAAGGCCATGAGGAAAATGGTGAGACCTGGCGCCGTTTTCCTGCTGGAAGTTAACCATCCGGAAGAATCCCAAAATATTGCGGAGACGCTTTGGGGAAAAACTCTTTGTCAGGAAGGCTCTCAGTCTGCCAAAGATGGTTTTGGAAGAGTGCTTGTGGCAAACGCCAACGTTCAACTTTCTTAATTTTTGTTTATCCCTTACTATTTTCTGAGGAGTTATCATGAAAAATATCCTGTTTTCACTCAAAACACTTTCCCCTCTTCATTGTGGCATTGGTCAAGGACTTAGTGATATTGATCTGCCCACCGCAAGAAATACTGTGTCGGGACACCCCATTGTGCCCGGATCCTCCTTGAAAGGAGTGATGAAAGATGAATTTTCAAATGGAACGATTGTTCCCAAGGATCAAGCGCAAAAAACAGAGTATATTGAAGCCCTGTTTGGCAAAGATGGCAATGAGTTCGCCTCCGCCATTTCAGTAGGCGATGCCAATCTGCTGGCTCTTCCCGTGCGCTCCTACTTTGGCACTTTTGCCTACCTTGCTTCTCCCTACACGTTGCAACTACTTAAAAAATTGCTTGAAAGATCCGGAAAGAGCTACCTTCCCGCAATTCCATCGCTCGGTATGTCTGGAGATCAGAATCCCAACTATAAAGCATTAATTCCACCTAACTCCCTGATTCAGTATCCACAGAGAAATTCGATTCTTCTGGAAGAACTGGATTTGCTGATTGATTCAAAACAAACCGAACTGGCCGATAAATGGGCGGATGTGATAGCTCCCCTATTTTTTCAGGACGAGGAAGGCCAGAAAATATTCAAGCAACGTTTTGTGATTGCTGATGATAACGCTCTGAATTTTTTGTGTGAAACCGCCTTACCGGTGGATGCCCGAATCGCCATCGATCAGGAAACAGGAACTGTCAAAACGGGAGCGCTCTGGTATGAAGAAACCGTCCCCATGGAATCCCTGTTTGTGGGCATGATTGGCGTGGATAAATCCTACAAGGAAAAATTCAAAAAAACGGCAGAGGAACTTTCCGGTTTTTTAATCAGAAATCACCTGCAATTTCAGATTGGCGGCAAATCGACTACCGGCAAAGGTTTTGTCGAAATTCACTTCAATCAGGAAGGGGGAACCCATGCAAACTAAAAATCAAAAGTATTCCGACCTTGTGTTTAAAAAGATAGAACAACTGAAAATGGAAAAAGGGGAGGACAAACCTGTCAAACGCTATAAATCCCTCTGTAAAAGGGCGGGCGGGGTCATGCGCACCGTCGGGTTGATCCAGTTCCTGACTTTTTTGGCGGCCAAAGCTACCAAACCCCGCGAGGTGCATCACCAATATTTATTAGACCATTTGACCCAGGAACTTCATGCGATGCGTCTGGTGACCGCTACTGATTCTCGAACCCTGTTAGAAATGGTGAGACGTCAAAACCTTCCTGAATACATGCAGACCACTAAAGAGGTCTTACGCTTTTTACAATGGCATAAACGGATTGCGGATATCCTCATTGAAGGAACCGCCGAAGAGGGAGATGAGGTATGATAGAAGCAATCAGAACGGATCACCAATTTATTTCCGGCCTCCGTGTCGATAATCTGGGGCTTCGTATTGATAAATTTAATGAGTCTATTGATGAACATCAGGAACACCAAACCAAGGATAAATCCTTGGCCTTGTTGGCAAATTTCAGAATGTCTCCGTCATTAAAAGAAAGTTATCAGTATGCCTTTCACCACTGGGTCAATACGATGCGCAAGAGAGAGCATGATACCATTTCTTTTGATATTCTCTCGCTCACAAAAATTTTGTTAGGAACGGGAAATGCCTCCGTGTTTGAATTTGGATTCCATCTGAACAAACCGTGGGGAGTACCTTATATTCCAGGCAGTACCCTCAAGGGAATCCTTTCTGCCTGGTTGAGTAAACAGAGCGGGGAAGCCTGGTCTCGTTCCTCAAAGAACACTCAAAAATCAGCGAATCAGGTGGAACTCTTCGGGGGTGAGTTTGACAAGAAATCCTATGTGGGCTCGGTTACTTTTTTTGATGCGTGGATGCACCCGGAGGATCGGTGGTTTGAGGAAGACATTATCAATGTCCATCATCAGAAATATTATTCAGGAGAACGTTTGCCCGATGGCACTGAAAATCCAATCCCTGTTAAAATAGCCGCTTTGCGGAGTGGTTTGAAGTTTTTTGTCTCCCTCCAAGGTCCCGATAAATCCCTTTTTTTCCTTAGGAAGGCCTTGAAAAAAGTGCTTTCAGAGGAAGGACTCGGCGGAAAAACATCCGTGGGTTATGGACGGTTTCAAGTTTTGTGGGAAGAGGAACTGAAACGACAGGAACAATTCCGTCTGGAACTCCAAAAACGGCAACAGGCAGAAAAGGCACGACAAGAGCAAGAAGCAGAATTGAAACAACGAAATCTCTTAAAGTGGAATGACCGCTATCTCGAAGATACCCGAAAGAGTCTCATTAAGCCTGATAAAGTGCTCCTTTTCTTTAAATCTCCTGACCTGCTTCCTCCTGGAGAAACCTCTGTCGATTCTCCTGAACAATTGACAATGCAAAAACAAGAACTGGGACAACAAATTCTTGCCTACTGGAAAAAACAATGGGTGAAACCTGCGCCTTGGCAAAAAAAGACATTGGGTGAACTTCAACAGTACTGTGGTCTTCTGACTAAAACCAAAACCATTGCGCCTCAATAGGCATAGGTAATTGTGTCCAATCCACGTTATTTCCTCACTCTCACCTTTAAAGTCCTGACTCCGATCAAGTCCCTGCCGCATTATCAGGGAGCTTTATGGTCGGCAATGCTCCGTTTTGCCTACAATCCCTTCCTCCTTCCGGAGGAAAACTTTCATCAAACGGACGTCATTGTAACTCCTGCTGACTCAGGTATCCCAGCTTACCAACCGGGAGACCTCATCGAACTGGGTGTTTCATTTCCAGAGAAGGAGCTCACCCGCTTTCAACAAGTCATCGACTCGTTGCCACGAATCACGGGCGCTCATGGCCATTTTGTGCCTGAAACAACCATTCGCTTGAAAGAAGGACATTGTCGAGTAAAAGGAACTCCGTGGCCTCAGCAAGCGCCAACCCTCCTGACCTCTGATTTGCTCCAATCCAGCGTGGAAGCCATACGCCATGCTTTTGAATTTCGCCTGATATTTCATGCTCCGCTCAGGCTGACACGTCCCGAAGGACAAAAACAGGACGGGCATCGTTATTGTGATGATCTTTATTTTCGAAAACATGTTGATAACGTTCACCACCTCCTGCGTCAAGTTCTTCAAAATGAAGAATTGACCGAAGAACAGGTTCCTCTGGACTGGACAGAAACACGTTTTGCTCATGGCATGTGGGTCGATGTGGGTTATGGCGGGGGGGAGGATGAAAAAACGCTGGGCGGATGGATGGGAACACTTGGGGTGAGAGGTCAATTGAACGAAGAAGGCTCGGAAGCATTCGTCTTGCGACAATGGCTTGGCGTTGGAAAAAATCGCTCTTTTGGCTTTGGTCAGTTTGAAATTCCAGAGATTCAATCCTGTTCTCCTTTACATCCCTTGCAAAAACACAAAACCTTATGGCAGGATAGCCTGCAACTTTGCCTTTCAAGTCAATCAATCTTTCAATTTCCAAAAGTGGAATGACTTCTGAGGCCCGGAAGGATTACGACTTCTGAGGCCCGGAAGGATTACGACAATGTGGGAGGACAGCCTGCTTTTAGAGCATCCTACTGTGGAATGACTTCTGAGGCCCGGAAGGATTACGACATATCTACTACCGATTGGTTTAAAGTGCTTACGTTGTACAGTGGAATGACTTCTGAGGCCCGGAAGGATTACGACTCTTTCCTTAACACCCAGCAGCGAATGTGTTCCCCTGTGGAATGACTTCTGAGGCCCGGAAGGATTACGACATTACTTACCTCCTTGAGAGAGTGAAGTGAATTTTGTGGAATGACTTCTGAGGCCCGGAAGGATTACGACTTGAGGCTAAGGTTCCCTTGGAATTGCATCCTCGCGGTGGAATGACTTCTGAGGCCCGGAAGGATTACGACTTTCATAGTTTATTTGTTATGCTTTTAATTTTAAAGAGTGGAATGACTTCTGAGGCCCGGAAGGATTACGACAATTAAACTACTACTACTACCGCCACCGCCTCTTGCCACTGTGGAATGACTTCTGAGGCCCGGAAGGATTACGACTTTAAGAATTTGCTCTCTATTTATAAAATCAAAATTTCTTTGTGGAATGACTTCTGAGGCCCGGAAGGATTACGACCCCCTGTTGTATAGGGAAACATAGGCAGGATTCTCCTGTGGAATGACTTCTGAGGCCCGGAAGGATTACGACTTAATTCTGCAGGGCTCATTCCGACGAGGTCGTCGGTGGAATGACTTCTGAGGCCCGGAAGGATTACGACAGGGACCTTAAGCGAGTCGAGTTATGACTCGAACAGTGGAATGACTTCTGAGGCCCGGAAGGATTACGACTCAAATCTGGGCATGCGCCAAGTGTGCTGACGGCATATGGTGGAATGACTTCTGAGGCCCGGAAGGATTACGACTCTTCCCACCAATATGATATCCAATGATCAATATTGTTTGTGGAATGACTTCTGAGGCCCGGAAGGATTACGACTTAGCCATCTCTACAAGATTTTCTCCGTGTGATATCTTGTGGAATGACTTCTGAGGCCCGGAAGGATTACGACAAACAGAGCGTACCGATGTAGTGCCTACTACGATTTCCAGTGGAATGACTTCTGAGGCCCGGAAGGATTACGACAAGATTTCCTGCACTTCCTGAGATATGAACATATCTTCGGTGGAATGACTTCTGAGGCCCGGAAGGATTACGACCCTTATCATTTGCTGCATTATCCATTGTTACCTCTATTCTCGACTTTGAACAATTTGCTCAATATTACTCCTGAATAAAATCAGAGACTTATAAAGTCGTATTAGAATTAATGATAGGTTTGGCCTGAAAAACGGGAAATAATAACCTTGCATTAATTCATTCATAAAATAAAACCACTGATATTATTGAATAATTAAAACTAAAACCATGAATCAAATGTTCAAAGTCCAGCTCTATTGTGGAATGACTTCTGAGGCCCGGAAGGATTACGACAGAAACTACTACTCCTGAATTATACATTGTAAAGGTGGAATGACTTCTGAGGCCCGGAAGGATTACGACTTTTTCCATCTTGTTCATATTTTTCTCATTCTTAGTGGAATGACTTCTGAGGCCCGGAAGGATTACGACTTGAGGAGAAGAGTTCAACGCTCAACACGTCAAACCCTGTGGAATGACTTCTGAGGCCCGGAAGGATTACGACATTAAGTCCATCCTCATTTACCAGTGGAGCGATAATTGTGGAATGACTTCTGAGGCCCGGAAGGATTACGACTAATTCACGTTTCCGTGAAAGGTGGCAGAAAGGCTCAGTGGAATGACTTCTGAGGCCCGGAAGGATTACGACCCGTCTATCCCGAATTCTCGGGTAATAATTTCAAAAAGTGGAATGACTTCTGAGGCCCGGAAGGATTACGACAGTACCCCACAAACAATTTTCCCCTCTAAAACAGAGGGTGGAATGACTTCTGAGGCCCGGAAGGATTACGACAGGTTGGCGCCTGACAGGTTTGCGCCTGACAGTGGAATGACTTCTGAGGCCCGGAAGGATTACGACAAAACCCTCATCGCGTATAAATTCACCTATACGCTCTACAGTGGAATGACTTCTGAGGCCCGGAAGGATTACGACGATTTATACATTGATAATAATGTACAGCCTGAACTAATGAGTGGAATGACTTCTGAGGCCCGGAAGGATTACGACTTGCGGCATAGCCGCTTGTTTTCTAGGTCCTGTTCAGTGGAATGACTTCTGAGGCCCGGAAGGATTACGACACTCTAGCATCTACTATTTTAAAAAATCTTATTACATAGTGGAATGACTTCTGAGGCCCGGAAGGATTACGACAATGAGAGCGCGTCGCTCTTTTCTTGGAAGCATAGTGGAATGACTTCTGAGGCCCGGAAGGATTACGACCTTATAATCATGAAAACCTTCATAATTTTTCTCCTAATAGTGGAATGACTTCTGAGGCCCGGAAGGATTACGACAAAGCGCCTCGTCTATTTCAAATGAAAGAGCATCGCTCTGTGGAATGACTTCTGAGGCCCGGAAGGATTACGACAAATCCTTGTGCCTGTACCAGGCACATTGCCTGCAATGTGGAATGACTTCTGAGGCCCGGAAGGATTACGACTTTTTCGCGCCCTATTATCTATAACCAAATCCATGCATTGTGGAATGACTTCTGAGGCCCGGAAGGATTACGACTTGAGTTTGTGTTTGTCATAGTGCCTCTTTTGTAAGAGTGGAATGACTTCTGAGGCCCGGAAGGATTACGACATTCATTAACTTCGAAGGACAAAGCACTACTTTTGTCCTGTGGAATGACTTCTGAGGCCCGGAAGGATTACGACACTTCTAATAAACTAGTCATAATGCCCTCTATTAAAGTGGAATGACTTCTGAGGCCCGGAAGGATTACGACTTATTTTTAATGCAAAAGCTGGCACTGACAAGTTCGTCAGTGGAATGACTTCTGAGGCCCGGAAGGATTACGACTCTAATTTACCTTTACCGGCTACGCCTCTAAAAGTGGAATGACTTCTGAGGCCCGGAAGGATTACGACAATATACTTTCCTATATGCCTATCAAGACATAAGAAAGTGGAATGACTTCTGAGGCCCGGAAGGATTACGACAAAAACCTTAATACCTTGAGCTAAGGTAGTAACTATTTCTTGTGGAATGACTTCTGAGGCCCGGAAGGATTACGACTTCACCTCTGATCTAATGACCTCCCTTTTATATAATGTGGAATGACTTCTGAGGCCCGGAAGGATTACGACGTGTTCCTCTTTTTTTCTTTCCCGGCTATTCTCGTGGAATGACTTCTGAGGCCCGGAAGGATTACGACTTTCTTACTTTTCTTTTTTCTTTTTACCCATGTCCTCTCTTGTGGAATGACTTCTGAGGCCCGGAAGGATTACGACTTTCTCGGTTACGCTTTCTCTTGTTTCTTTATAATCTCTTGTGGAATGACTTCTGAGGCCCGGAAGGATTACGACTTTTGATTCGAATTTACCGGCTACGCCTCTAAAATGGCGTGTGGAATGACTTCTGAGGCCCGGAAGGATTACGACCTTTTTCTCTTTCGCCTATTCTCTTTTTTTTTCTCCTCTTGTGGAATGACTTCTGAGGCCCGGAAGGATTACGACTTTTTTTCTGCTTTTTTGGGCACCTTTCATTTTTCAGTTTACAGTTGATCTTTAACGCAAAGACGCAAAGACGCAAGGAGCGCAAAGAAATAGTTTAAAATCCTTTGCGTTCCTTGCGTCTTTGCGTCTTTGCGTTAAAATAAAGAAAGAAGTGACTATTATAAAACTGTTAACTACTTTTCCGTATTTTTGAAAGGTTCCAAATTAACCATGAAAAAGTCATTCACCTTGTGAAACGAAAAGTGGAAGATAAACGAGTTATCCGTCTCATAGGAATGACACTGAGAAGTGGCGTTCTGGAAGGAGACAAGCTTATCCCCAGTGACGAAGGTTCCGTCCAGGGAAGTCCTCTCAGTCCTTTGTTGAGCAATATCCTTCTGGATGAACTCGACAAGGAATTGGAACAACGAGGTCTTTCTTTCTGTCGTTTCGCTGATGACTGCAACATTTTTGTCGGCAGCCAAAAAGCGGGGAACCGAGTCATGGCCTCGATTAGCCGCTTTATCGAGAAAAGACTGAAGCTGAAAATCAATGAAAATAAAAGCAAAGTCGCCCCCTCTAAGGAAGTAAAATTTCTGGGATTCACGATCATTGATAAAATGGTAGTGATGTCAAAGAAGTCCATGCAGCGAGCAAATGCGAAACTACGTGAACTCATCCCCAGAGGAACTCATCTTCCGTGGGAAGAACGAATCGAAAAAGTGAATCAATGGTATGTGGGTTGGTCGGCCTATTATCGACTGACTGAGTTTCCTCGACAATTGAAGTCGGTAGAAGCTCATATACACAGAAGATTCCGCTCTCAACTGATTAATCAGTGCAAGAGTAGACGTTCAATGGTGCAAAAACTCCACCAAAGGGGTATAGTTATCCAGAGAAGTTTTGTCTTGGGGGGAGGGCGTCCCGCCCTCCGGTGAGGGCAAGATGCCCTCGTTCCCAGGACAAAACTTTCCTTGCGCACTATATCTCGAAAATAAAGGCTAGCAGTGTCTACAGAGTTCAAGGGAAGTGGAAACTCTCACACCTGAACGCTGTAGAAATGGCTTGGAATAACCAATGGTTTAGTGATCAGGGATTGAGAACCATCTCTCACCTGCAATTAGATCATTGGAAACCCTTGAACGCATGGATACGTTTGACATGAAGAGCCGTGTACGAGACCCGTACGCACGGTTCTGTGAGAGGACGGAGCCTCTGGCTCCTCCTACTCGATAACTCAATTTCAAACAACGCTTCCTGACCATTATTATTTTTGCAGTCAGCAAACTCATCCTCCCTCATTTGCGGAATAGCTACGCTGAACCATACTGTCTGAGTCCGTAGCGCTTGTTTGCTGAGGATGGAGTATCTCTTTTCGCGCGACAAGAAGTATGATCCTGCCATGTTGCTTCATATGTCCCGCGATGATCTCGGCTTCCCGGCCATGTCCCCAGAAAACATCAGCTCGCCCATGTCCACGAATAGCACCCCCCGTATCTTGAACAACCATAAAACGACTCAGAGGGTTCGGTTCCTTTTGTTCCTCCTCATTCAAAGGAGGATAAATGGTTTCGATAAAAGCCAACCCCCCCCGGGGAATTAATTGACGATCCATAGCCAGCGAGCGACCTGGAGTCAGCGGAACCTCAATATTGCCCAAGGGGCCATCTTCAACTTCTCTAAAAAAAGTATAACTGGGGTTATGATTCAAGATCCTTCTTACTTCGTCAGGGTGACTGTAAAGATAGGCTTTTATCGCTTGTAAGGACATTTCGTCAAGGGGAATGTGTTCTTTCAACAAGGCGCCAATGGCTTTGTAAGGGTGACCGTTTTGACCCGCATAATTAACTCGTTGCAGTGTCTCATCCGGAAGTTTGACTAAACCGGAACCTTGAATTTGCAGGAAAAATAATTCAATGTGATTTTTGAGATATAAAATAATTTCGGCCCGGCTATTGAGTGAGCTCTTATAGGCAATTTGTTCTCTGGTGTCATAAGGTATTAAACGATTTCCTTTGATTTTGCCTATCAAACGCCGCCCTTTTAAATCATCATAAAAAAGTCCAAGGTCCGTAGTGATGAGATCCGCAGGCATTGAATACAGGGGAATATTGAACGCTGCTGTCGGCGTTAAGCTCCCCTCTAGCAGTGGTTCGTAATATCCTGTAAAAAAAGCCTGTCCTTTCGTGTTTTTGCTTTCATAAAATTGAAACTTTTGCTGAATTTGAATGAGCCTTTGCTCGCCTTCATAATTATCAAGGATTTCTAAAAAAAGATTCATCGAAGCTTCCATCTCCCTAGCCGTATAAAGGGTTCCCGCATAATCAAACTTATACGAGTCAGGCAACCGTCGATAGTAATTGATTGAAGCTTCAAGCGCTTCAGGAAGCAATTCAAAATCCTGGTCATCTTCCAACAGGTAAGACTTGACCTCTTCAGGACTGAGCGGTTCCAGAACAGCTTGGCTTGGCACAAACAGGGAACAACTTTGAAGAATCACCGCAAGGAGGAAGAGACAGACTGATTGAAAAATGGATTGATGCATGATGAAATTTTTTAGATGAGTTGTTAATTGCTGTTATGCGTATCGTTTTAAGGTTGTCACAAGAGGAAGGGATCCTCCGTTGGCGAAAAGGCCCACGACCCATCAAGTTTAATCAACGCGAACCTCGAGTGAACCCTCCTTCAAAGATCGGTTTAAATACTGCGGTATTAAGCGTTCCATGGTTTGAACAATGACTTTCGTGGTGTGATCAAACTCCAGGTTGAGGGAAGCGCCCTCCGTCTTGATACCCAGGACCGTTTGCTGTAGTGTTTCAGGGATGAGACACACAGAAAAACTGGTTGGAGTCACCGCGACAACGGTTAAACTGATTCCATCTACCGCAATCCAACCTTTGGGAACAAGGTACTTGTTCCATTCTTCAGCGTGATGAATGTAAACTTCGCAGTTATTAGGGGTAAAATTCTTTTTCTCAATAGTCCCGACCGTGTCCACATGACCTGTCACCTGGTGACCTCCGACTTCATCTCCGTATCGGCAAGCTCTTTCAATATCGACTTGATCCCCAACCTTCAATTGTCCCAGATTGGTTCGATCCAGACTTTCCTTGATGATATCGAATTCCGCGCATTCATCTTCAATGCTGACAACCGTGAGGCAAACCCCATTAACCCCAACACTTGCGCCACGTTGAAGATTTTTTGAAAGATCTGACAACTTTATTTTTAGTCTTCGACGCCCTTCCAGATCCGTAATTTTTTCGACAGGACGAGTGCCTTGAACAATACCTGTAAACATAATAGTTTCTTTGTGTTGAAGGATGATCTTAGTGTTTTTCGCGTATTTTACGGACTCACCTTTTTAGGCTGAGTCGTTAACATAATTTTTCAGGTAACTCCTGATTTTTTCTACACACCATTTTCGACAACCAGGGAACACGAGGACAAAACCCACGCTGTCTGAAATGAGTCCAGGGACGACCAAACACAAGCCACTGGCCCAAATGAGAAACGCGTCCAATAATTCCTCTGTGGGCAGCCTTCCGTTTTGAATTTCCGTTTCAATTAAGGTCAGGATTGATATATTTTCGTTCCTCATCAACCATGTTCCCAAGGCACAGGTAAGGGTACAGAGAATAAAAACGCTCCAAAACGTCGTTTGACGATAAAACTGCAACAGCAACCATACCTCAATCAGTGGCGTGATCAATAGGAAAAGAGATAATAGTATTTTCAAGGATCACTTTTAGAGCAAACGACATTAAAAACGTACGGATAAAAGCAACACGAATCATAACAGTGGGTGTTCCACCAGATCCATAATTTCTTGTTCCTTTTTACGTAAGGCCAGCAAATCACTGGCCCAACGAAGTACTTTTTCAGAAACGGTTGGCGGCAAGTTCAACTGGTTGGTGATGGTCCTCAAGACTTGAGCTTCGGATTGACGGAGTTTGTTATCGGAAATGGCAATAACCGCGAGGTTCATCACCATGTGAATGGCATTTTTACGCCTCATTTCCAATTTAGGCAACTCTACCTGTTTTCTGCGTTTGACGACTTCAACCAAACGGAGCACATCTTCTTTGCGGTCCAAAAAAGAAATAATATCAGTGAAAAATTGTATTTCGGCCTCGACAACCACACCGTCAGCGACAATCATGTTCGCAATGGCTTGCGCCATCCACACTTTTTCTTCGGAGGATAAGGTTCCAATCAGTTCAGGGTCAATCGTTTTATATGACAACATATCATTAAACGTAAATGAGGATTGGATTCTTTTCACGAATAGGGGTGGACATCAACTCATTGGCCTTTTCACGAATATAAAGCTCATCGTCTGAATCTAATTTTCCATCCCTGGTGACATCTTGAAACACATAAATGTGATCGGCAAGACCATCTCCATTGCTATCCACAGCCAAACCAATACTGCCTTTATCATCTAAAAACGAAACCATATTGGGTTTGCCTGTTCCCAAAGTATCCAACAGGTTGGCATAGATGACTCTTTGATCGGGATCTACCATGTTTTTACCTAACTGAGTTCGAAGTTGATAACGTCCGTTTTTCTTAACATACTCTGACAAAAAAGCAAATGAAATGCGTGTCCCCTCGGGATTACTCCTTCATGGGGAGTCACTAAAAGTCAAACCGCTGCGCCTTTGGGTTCCAGTTTTTTCAATCGGTGACCTGGCTTGGCCAAAATTTCGATATAAAACGACTCGAGTTGTTGTGCTTCAGCTTCATCAATGAATTTAAAAATTTCAGACAAATCAATTTTGTTCGAGACTTCGGCCGTAGGGCCAAATTTGCAATCGAAGTCCCAGAAATCCACCCCTTCCGGCAGTTTTTTATTGCGCTCTCGCTTCAAATACTTTCTGATGTCGGATTTCACCGCTTCTACCAGTCGGGCCACTTTGATTTTAGGGTGGGTTAATTTAAAGGTTTTCTTCATATTGATCCTCAAAATAGTATATAAACGCTTGATTTAAGAAACTTGACCAGGGTCCGTGAAAACGCCATTGAAAAACTAAACATTGCGTGTGAATGGAGCATTGTATCAGAGAACTTGAATTGGCACACGCAATTATTTAAAAAATAGTTGGCCCTTTTATTGAGGTGTTGATTTGTCACGGGTTTGAAGATATAAACTTCAATAAAATGCGAGGACAAAGGAAACGCCATAGATAATAATCTGACCGAAGAAAGACAATGAATAAAGATAGGAGCAACATTCAATCGGCTTTTATTCTCATCCTCCTTAACGGTATTTTTCTTTTGTAACTCTTTGGAAAACGTAGTACATAGCCTGTGGTTCAACGAACACTGTCAACAATAACAAAATTTGCAGAGTATACGCAATGCCTATATGAACTTTTCACATTTTATGACCAAGCCCGAAAGCCTGCGTCTTCAGTGCGATTTTCGTCGCTACAGCTTAGCGTCTTTATCTACATAACTCAAAAGGAGTCCTTATGGAATTGTTAAATCCAAAAAAATACAAACCCAAGCATCCTGACGAAAAAACGAATCAAATGATGCTGAAACTGATTGATTGGTTTGAGAACAAAGGGTTGAAAAAGATCAAGGAGGATTTTCACAATAAGACCTGGAATTATGATTTTGTTGAATACCAGAAACGCGCTGAAATCTTCGCAACCTTGATGACGCCTGAAGGTTACGGAAGTAAAGCTTCTCGCTGGAATACTTTTCGTAATGTAGACTTTGCCGAGATTTCGAGTTTTTATGGGATTACCTACTGGTACACCTTCCAGGTCTCGATGCTGGGATTAGCGCCTATTTTCAATGGAAGTAATGAACTTGTGAAGCATAAAACCGCCCAATTATTGAAGGACGGTAACGTCTTTGCTTTTGGTCTTTCCGAAAAAGAACATGGCGCGGATATCTATGCTTCCGATATGACACTCACCCCTCGGGGAGACGGAACCTATACCGCTAAAGGCGATAAATATTATATTGGGAATGGCAACGAAGCCGCTCTCGTTTCTGTCTTTGCAAAAATGGAAGATACAGGGGACTATGTGTTTTTTGTTGTTGATTCCAAACATGAAAAATATGAGTGTGTTCAAAACACCGTTAACGAACAAAACTATGTCGCCGAGTTTTATCTCCATGATTATCCCATAGCACAAAAGGATATTCTTCAAGTCGGTCCTAAAGCGTGGGATGATATGCTGAATACCATCAACACGTGTAAGTTCAATCTGGGTTTTGGTGCCATTGGACTCTGCACTCACGCGTTTTATGAGGCGATTGATCATGCGGCAAATCGGGCCTTGTATGGTAAATATGTGACAGACTTTCCTCATGTAAGACACTTGCTGGTGGAAGCTTACTGCCGCCTTTTCGCAATGAAACTCTTTTCTTTACGGGCGATTGATTACATGCGCTCCGCATCTCCCGAAGACCGAAGATATCTGCTTTATAACCCGATGGTCAAAATGAAAGTGACCATGCAGGGAGAAGAAGTGATTAACCTGATTTGGGATGTCATTGCGGCCAAGGGTTTTGAAAAAGAACCTTTTTTCGAAATTGCCGCGCATGAAATTCGAATGCTGCCCAAGCTAGAAGGGACGGCGCATGTCAATATGGCCTTGATTGTAAAATTTATGAAAAACTACTTTTTCAACCCTGGAAAATTTACGGAGTTACCAAAGCGTGATGATCTTACCAATGATAGCTTCATGTTTAATCAGGGGCCGACCAAAGGTTTGAGCAAAATCCAGTTTCATGACTATCACCTTGCTTATGATTCTGTAAACTTGGCCAATGTGAATGTGTTTAAGGAACAGATTGACCGATTCAAAAAACTGCTGATCAAAGCGGGTCCTGACGAACAACAAAGCGCGGATATTGACTATCTGTTAGCATTAGGTGAACTTTTTACTTTGGTTGCCTATGGACAGCTTTTATTGGAAAATCAAAAAATTGAAAAGGTATCGGAGGATCTCATTGATGAAATATTTGATTTCATGGTTCGGGACTTTTCAAAATACGCGTTGATACTGTACTCCAAGCCAAGCAACAGTGACCTTCAACGTGAGATGTCTCTCCAATTGATCCAGCACCCCATTACTAATGAAACACGATTTCAGAAAATATGGGAAACAGAGGTCTATTCATTAAAAAGTACTTACTGACTCATGTGACGTGAAGGCGTTTGCCCCCTTGTGCGTATGATCCGTGACTACCGTTCGTGGACAGCTTGCTTGGGGGATTGCTAGGAGACTGTCCGAGAATAGAAGGTGAGCATAAGTAGGGTGCCGCTTAAGCGAAGCGAGCGCACCAAAAATAAAGGGACAGTAAGCTTTCGGGGGCGCTCGCTTCGCTTAAGCACACCCTACCTCCATTCTCGGACAGCCACTTAGGCGCTTACATCAAAAATGGATTGAATGGTCCGGAAGAGCGTATCAGAATCCAGCGGTTTCATTAAGAATTTCCGAATACCAAAAGCCTTATAACTTTCTTCCGCGACAATGGTGCTATACCCTGTTACCAGAATGATGGGAAGCTCAGGGCGGATTTTGATCAGTTCCTGGCTCAGTTGAGTGCCTGTCAATTTAGGCATTGCTTGGTCGGTTAGGACCAAATCAAATTGATCGGGATAATTTCTGAAGGTTGTCAAGGCTTCTTCGCCATTTTTGCATAACGTGATTCGGTATCCTTGCTGTTCTAAAGCTTCCGTGTATAATTGGGCTAACAAAAGTTCGTCTTCCGCGACCAGGATATGGATTTTGGGGGGAGAAATCAGTTTTGAGCGGAAAAGGCGTTCCGGTGTTGCTGCCTTCACTGCTTCAACGTCTGCCGCCAATGCTGGAAAGTACAGATGAAAGGTGGTTCCTTGGTTCAACTTGCTTTCCAGATTGATCCTGCCGTTATGGTTCTGGACGATATTATAGACCACCGAGAGTCCCAAGCCTGTTCCATCTTTTGAAGCACCCAGATGAGTTCCACCCAAACCTTTAGTTGTGAAAAAAGGATCAAAAATCTGATCCTGAATTTCGGTTTCTATGCCAATGCCCGTATCGCGGATCAGGAGATGCAAATAAGTTCCCGGAGGCATCTCATCGAGATGCGCTGAGGAAATTTCAAAAACGAGAGGTTCCGCAATCACTTCCAATATTCCGCCTTTTTCTTTCATAGCCTCCGATGCGTTGGTACAGAGGTTCAGAAGGATCTGATAAATTTGAGAGGCATCCGCCAGAATGGAAGGGCATTTCGGATGAATCTGCTGACGTATTTCAATATTGGAAGGCAAGGTAATTCGCATCATCTCAAGTGCGTCCTTAATGGTCGGAATGAGTTGCGTGGGCGTATGGACTTTTTCCTCAAAGCGCGCAAAGTTGAGAAGTTGGCGTACTACGTTTTTCGCACGATTCCCGGACTGGATTATATTTTTAATATATCCCGCACTTTCAGTGTCTTGGGCGTAGCGATCCAAAAGTAATTCCGAATATCCCAACATGGCAAACAAAATATTATTAAAATCATGGGCAATCCCACCAGCCAACGTTCCGAGCGCTTTCATTTTTTGAGCATGAATGAGTTGCTGTTGAGCGGCCCTTAACTCAGTGGTTGCGGTGATCAGATTATCATTCAAAAGTTGTTGAATATTCAAAGATTCTTGCAATTCCGCTTTGGAGTGAGTCAGTTCTTTGATCGATTGCTGAATGGTGAGAGCGGATTTAATTCTCGTTTGAAGAATTACTTCGTCCAAGGGCTTGTTGATATAATCGATGGCACCTAAGTCAAAGCACTCTTTCAGTAATTCTCTACCCATTTCTCCTGTCAACATAATGACAGGGATTGATCGGTAAACCGGATGAGCTTTCAATTGTTTGAGGAGCGTGATCCCATCCATTTCTGGCATATTGACGTCCAATAAGATGAGATCGGCAGGTTTGACCTTCAGATACTCAAAGGCGGCAGTAGAATACAGGGTGTGGGCGAGTTCATACCCGAACGCACTGAGCAAAACACTAAGCTGTTCAACAACGTGATTGTCATCGTCGATGATGAATATTCTAGCCATGAAGAACCTCTTGAATTAAAGTGTTGGCTTTTTCCACGTTTCTGGAAAAAACAGCGTTTCGAATTTCTATTAGAACCTTAGGGTAGCTTGAATGATAGCCACTGCAAAGTCGCATTATTTTTTTAATTTGCTCACTGATTTCATCGGTCATGAAATAAGGGATCTGAGCCAGCATCCGAAATTCTTCAATAATAGTTTCCTTGAGCTCCGTGGGTAATGGCGATAACAAGGCGTTTCGTGAACCCTCCGCAGCGTCAAAGGTTGGCTCTTGCCTCAAATATTTAGTCAAAACAGGTAGCAGTTCGTTAACCTGGAGCGGTTTCGTTAAATAGTCCGAAACTCCGGCCGCGAAAGCAAGACGCTGTTGTTCTTTGAAGGCATCGGCGGAGAGGGCGACAATCGGAATATTTCTGCCTTGCGGGGATTGTCTAATTTGACGTGTGGCTTCCATTCCGTCCATCTCAGGCATATGCATATCCATCAGCACCAGATCCGGCAGCCATTCCAAAGCTTTAGCAACGCCCGCTTTGCCATTTTTTTCCACGTGAAGTTTCAAGCCTAGTTCTTCAAACATAACCCGGGACATGAGCTGATTCATGGGGTTGTCTTCAACCATCAGGATTCGATTATCTTTGGAAAAACCAGGAGAAACCACGCACTCTTCTTCATCTTCGACGGCTTCAACGTTCAAAGGAATTCGGACGGTAAAAATCGAGCCCTCTCCTTTTTCACTTTCCAAATCAATAGTGCCTCCCAGAAGTTTAACCATCGCTTTGGCAATCGCAAGTCCTAATCCCGTTCCTCCAAAGCTGCGAGTTATTGAAGCATCTGCCTGTTCAAAGGCTTCAAAAATCAAATTTTGCTTTTCTTGAGCAATGCCGATTCCTTGATCCTCAACTTGAAAAACAAGATCCTTTGTGTCGGACCAAACTCTGAGCTGAACGCTCTTGCCTGCTGGTGTAAACTTGATGGCATTGCTGACCAAATTCATCAGGATTTGATTGAGCTTGGTGCGATCAACATGAATAAACTCAGGAAGTGAAGGCGCGAATTCATAAATAAAACGCACCCCTTTTTGGGTCGCATGGACTTTATTGATGTGATAAACGCTCTGAATCAACAACTTGAGGTTGATGTTTTCGTCATAAACCGTAGTTTTTCCGGCTTCGATTTTGGAAAGATCCAGAATATTATTGATCAGCTCGGTAAGGTTTTTCCCACTGGTCTCAATGTTGTTCAAATATCCGATAAAATCATCAGGCAGTCCCAGTTGCTGGGCCTGTTTGAGCACAATCTGGCTAAACCCTATAATCGAGTTGAGCGGCGTACGGATTTCATGACTCATATTGGCTAAAAACTGAGTTTTAGCCTTGCTGGCAAGTTCGGCTTTTTTTTGGGATTCCTGGAGTCTCCTTTCGCTATTTTTTATGGATTCTTCCGCTTGCTTGCGCTCCGTGATTTCTTGCTGAAACTGCTTGTTTCTCTTTTCCAAGGTCATCAGGATAGGTTCACTGATCTGAAAAAATAAGAAAGAGCCAAACCCGACAAAAACAAGAACCGCGATTCCAGCGATTGCTCCCGCTTTAATAAACGGTTCCCGAATCTCGGCAAGGTCGATTTTTGCCACAATTCCAAAATTCAATTCCTTTAAGGGTTCATAAGCGGCCAAGACCGTGGTACCTCGATAGTCTATGCCAATCACCGTCCCTGACCCTCCTGAAAGTGCTCTTCGCATGGGTTCTGCCAGTTCCGAATCAAAAGGAACAGGGGCGGGGTTATCATAATCGAGATGCCGATGTGAAAGCAGAAAAACAATCTGTCCCTTTTCACGCTTGGCAAGGGTGATTTCACCCGTTTTTCCGAATCCCTTGTAATGTTTATGCGCGTCGATGATTTGATTTAAGCTGACGATAGCGGCGTCTTGTGAGTGAAAAGTATCAATCGAACCAAAAGTTTTCATCTCCTGCGTGTGCCTCGCGTTATATCGTGCCATCGCTTCAATCAAGCGTGCCTGACTTTGGGCGGTCACCGTCAACCATTCATGCTCTCCTCTAAAAGCCGCATCATACAATACGTAGTTTGCGGTTCCTCCAACGCCCACAGAAACAAAGACCATAAGCAAAAATAACAAAAAGAATCTTCTTCGTTCATTCGTCTCAATTTCGAATTTCATTTTTCTCACCCTTTGCTTGAGTTCCAAGAACGCCCGGACCAAAATCATCGTAAAAACACCTCCGATTAAAATCTGCCTGATCTCGGGGGTGGGGTGTACTCAACCCGATGCGGCCATGTCCCTTGTCCTTTACGCTTTTTTTTGAATTCGGACAAGTTCAAAGCAACTCGTTCATTTGAGCTTCTGTCGAGTTTTTCGACAAGAAACGTAAATACGCCGATTCATCTTGAAAATCCATATAAACTGGTTGATTCTCTTCGCCGATAAGCATTATAGTGCTCAAGATAAGTTTTGTCCTGGGAGCGAGGGTGTCCCGCCCTCCGGTGAGGGCAAGATGCCCTCGCTCCCAGGGAAAAAACTTTCCTGGACAGCTATAACATTGAGTAACAG
>JBBCAX010000236.1:0-1540 GCA_051382335.1 Deltaproteobacteria bacterium TL4 | reverse complement strand
ACTAAAAACACGAAAGAAAACCTGCAAAATAGGGTTTCACGGAGGAATTCATTTATTAAAAAATCATTTATTTCGTGTTTTTCGTGTTTTTCGTGGTTAATTTTCAAACCACCTGCACAGCTCGAAAAAGTTTGGAGATCAAGCGTATAATTTATATCAAAGTCGGCTAAATCAGTGTCGTTTAGAAGAAATTGAACTCTTGTTGGAAGGTATGATAACCGCGACAAAAATCGAAGAGGTTTTCAATTAACTCGTCCAGGTGGCTCTCCGAGAATAGCTGTTGAGCATAAGTAGGGTGCCGCTTAAGCGAAGCGAGCGCACCAAAAAGCAGCGGTTCCCTTATTTGTGCTCCGAGAATAGCTGTTGAGCATAAGTAGGGTGCCGCTTAAGCGAAGCGAGCGCACCAGAAAGCAGCGGTTCCCTTATTTGTGCTCCGAGAATAGATGTTGAGCATAAGTAGGGTGCCGCTTAAGCGAAGCGAGCGCACCAAGAAAAAGGGGGGACAGGGCGATTAAGTTTTATTTTGAGGATCCCCAATTAAAGAAATATTTGCCTTGTTTGGTATTGGGGGTTTAGGTACATTGCTGAGGTATCCTGATCTCTAAACCAGACGAGACTTTTTCATGAAAAAACCCACTCAAGATACAATTCATAATCCGCACGATAAGCTTTTCAAAACGGTCTTTTCTGATACCAAAGAAGCCGCGAGTTTTCTTCAGAGTTATCTGCCCTCGGATGTGGTGGAAAAACTGAATTGGAATTCGTTGGGATTGATAGACAAAGCGTTTATTGATGAGGAATTCCAAGCCAGTGAATCAGATTTGCTGTTTCAAGTGGAAACCCAAAACACCCAACGGGAAGTGTTTGTTTATTTGCTGTTTGAGCATCAGTCCTCTCCCGACAAATGGGTAAGATTCCGTTTACTCAAATATATGTGCCGGATTTGGGATAACTCGTTTAAGGAGCATCCCGATCAACAAACACTTAAAGCCATTATCCCCGTTGTTTTTTATCAGGGGAAGTCCGTCTGGACCGCTTCTACAGAGTTTCTGGATTTAGTAGAGCATGAGGGCTTTAATGCTGTTTTTATTCCTCAATTCGCTCACTTTTTGATGGATCAATCGGGCTATGGCTTAGAAGATTTTAAAGGGGAGATCAAAGCCCAAATAGCGCAGTTGTTACTTCGAACCTCATTTCACGGCCAAATAAAAAAGGCACTCCGTCGTTTCGTGCGTTTACTGACTCAAATGGAAGCAAACGAAGGCATTGATTATGAAATATTTTTCATGATATACTTAATGAACATTGAAGGAGTATCGGTTCAAGAAGTCCAACAAACGATCACACAAGAAGCGCACTCACAAAAATTAGGAGAGAAAATCATGAATGCCGCGGAACAACTACGAATAGAAGGGGAACAACGAGGCTTGCAAAAAGGCCGTCAGGAAGGCCGTCAGGAAGGCTTGGAGAAAGGTGATTTAATAGGACAAGTTAGGGCATTTCAATTAATACTTAAACAAGCCCGGAATTCAAAAGAAGC
>JBBCAX010000235.1:0-1070 GCA_051382335.1 Deltaproteobacteria bacterium TL4 | reverse complement strand
ATGTAATCCCCGCCTACCAATGTCCCGGCTTACCGGAACTACGTGTCCGGCAACCTCAACGCTCAGAAAAGCGGGGCATGCAATCCCCGCCTACCAATGTCCCGGCTTACCGGAGCTACGTGTCCGGCAACCTCAACGCTCAGAAAAGCGGGGCATGCAATCCCCGCCTACCAATGTCACGGCTTAAGGCATAAGGCAACAAATAAAGTACCAATTTTCTATGAATAGGGTAGTCTCCTTGTCTTGGAATAGAACCCACTTGAACTTAATCTGGCCACTTGAACAAGGAGATCTATGATAGATGAAGCAACAAAAGCCCTATTGAAAGATGCCGCCCAAAAACTGACGGGAGTCAAACGCCGAGCGTTTGAAGCCAAAACCGTCCTGGAGTTATTGGACGGAAAAGTCCGTCGAGCTGAAACCCTTCTGGGCTGGAGTCGTCGAACGATCCAGCAAGGCCTCCGAGAATTGAAAAGCGGAATCGTCTGTCTGTCCGACTATCATCACCGGGGGAATCGAAAAACGGAGGAAAAATATCCTCGTTTGGAACAAAACATGAGAGACTTGGTTGAACCGTATACTCAAGTCGATCCTAAATTTCAGACCACCCTGGCCTACAGTCGGATTACGGCCAAAGCCGTGTATCAGGCACTGATTGAACACAAGGGATATAGCCCGGAGGAACTTCCCCAAGAACGAACGATCTTAACCATGTTGAATCGTCTGGGCTATAATCTCAAACGAGTCCAAAAGACAAAGCCTCAAAAAAAATTCCAGAAGTAGATGCAATTTTTGAAAATGTACATCGGGTCAACCAGGAAGCGGACCAAAATCCAGAGTGCCTGAGAATTTCTATTGACACCAAGGCGACCGTCAAAATTGGGGAACTTTCACGCAATGGCAAAACCAGGCAATCGGAGGCGCTTGAAGCTCTGGATCATGACATGCACTGGGAGACTCAACTCATTCCTTTTGGAATTTTATCGGTGGTGAGTGGTTGGCTCACCATCGTTTTTTGTCAGAGTAAGGAAACCAGTGACTTTATTGCGGATGCGCTTCTCCTTTGGTGG
>JBBCAX010000234.1:0-1711 GCA_051382335.1 Deltaproteobacteria bacterium TL4 | reverse complement strand
ACTTGAAACAGTAAAATATTCGGGTGTCTTTCAAAATTGATGAGAAATTTTAATTCTTCGCTGAAAAAAAAATGCATATTCAGCAACGACGAGAGTTTTCACAAAATACTTTTCACAGGGGACTCATTGCATGATAGAACTGTTTTAAACAAAGGATCATACTTCAACCAATGAAAGAGAATGGAATATGAACGAAATAATATTTCTTGTAGAAGAGGCACCAGAAGGTGGTTATACTGCGCGCTCATTAGGGGCATCTATATTTACTGATGCAGATGATATGGAAAGTTTGCATGAAATGGTTCGTGATGCTGTAGTTTGTCATTTTGATGAAGGAATGATGCCTAAAATGATTCGCTTACATTTTGTAAAAGAAGAGGTAATTGCAGTATGAAAATACCTCGTTCAATTTCTGGGAAGATGTTGGTTAAAGCATTGGAGCGTCTTAATTACCAAGTTTCCCGACAAACGGGCAGTCACATTCGTTTAACTTATACTCAAGAACCACAACACCATATAACGATTCCTAATCACGATCCCCTTCGAGTCGGAACATTATCTGCTATTCTCTCTGAGATTGCACAGCAATTAAAAATTAATAGGGATGATTTGATAAAACGATTATTTTAATGAGAATGTTATCATTATTTCATCGAGTGTTTGTTCGACGCTTGACAATCACTTGAGGTCCGGGCATGCCCAACTCGGCGTTAACGGTACGACAGACCAGCGTTTTTTTTCGACATTTTTTAGTAACTCGTGAGGGCAGCGGTTTTTCCGACGTTCACCGTTGGTCTGCCGCCCGTCACGCAAACGTTGGGCCCTTCGACTCAGCACTTCAAACAACCTTTCACATGGGGGTACCATGTTCAGAAAAATTACCATCCTGTTACTCAGTCTCGTAGCCATCACCAGCCCATGTTTTGCCGGAGATGTCACCTTCGGCGAAGCCAAAACCGCCGTCAGCGGAGCCGATGCCCAACAACTTGAGGTCAAAGATCTCGATGGAGACAGCAAACCCGATTTGATTTGGCGAGATAGTTCAGGAAATTTGAAGTATAGTTTGCAAGAAAGCTCAATTCCAACAAATGGCTTGGTGGCTTACTATCCTTTCAATGGCAATGCCAATGATGAAAGCGGGAATGGGAATAATGGGACTGTTAATGGTGCAACGTTGACCACAGATCGAGATGGGCAGACTGGTAAGGCTTATAGTTTTGATGGTACAGATGACTATATTACCATTACTGATAATAATTCATGGACGTTTAATAGTGATTTTAGCATTAATATATGAGTCTACTCCGAAAAGTACGACAATTAACTATCTGAAATAATTGTTAATTTTGCGAAATACTATCTTGACTGCGAGAAATATATTCAGTATATGCTGAGTATGAATTGTTCATTGATACTCTCTTTTTCAACAATAGGTGTGCTGTATGTTTCGCAAAAGTGGACTCAGTCAACAGGAAGACTTTTTTGGTAGTTTTGATTTTAACTTCAGTTCTCGTAAAGGTCGTCAACTGAATGATTCGAGTAGCTGGTGGAATCGTTTTTACGAATATGTCACCTGCAAAATTGATGAGTCTGTTTATTTAGTTGTTTATCTAAAATTTCTATAAATTTTATTTCGACGAACTTTTTTTAAAAAAAGTCCAACCAATTTCATTTCGCCTGTCTTTTTTTATAAAAAGCAAAACAATTACCC
>JBBCAX010000233.1:0-10470 GCA_051382335.1 Deltaproteobacteria bacterium TL4 | reverse complement strand
GAACTTGAGTTAATGCTTATGAACCTGAAACAACAACTAATGTGAGTATGGCCACAGTCATCGTTTCGCCAGGTTCCCTTCGACTCCGCTCAGGGAACGGTTTCGGAGGCTGAGCGGAGTCGAAGCCTGATTCAAAAGATTACTGCCTTTTGGCGAAACGATGACTATAGCCGTGAGTGGGCTTGGTCGTAAGTTCGGCCATTTTGATGGTAGCCCTGGGTTTCGTCCCAGGGGATACCGCACACATTGTTCCTCGGGGCGAAACCCGAGGCTACCCCTGGCCGAAGTTAGACCCAAGCCCCATCAAAGTCGACTGAACCCGTGTAGTTTGGGGGAAATTGAACTCTTGTTGGAACGTATTTTAGCAGCAACAAACATTGAAGAGGTTTTCAATTCGTGACCTTGATGAGAAATTACGCTTAAATTGGGGTGCGCTCGCTTGTCTTAGGTGGCAGGGGGTGATGCTGGCGGATCGGACACACCGGCTGGAGAAGAAAAAATAACGGAGGACACTTCGGTTTCAGAGGAAACAGGGAGAACTTCGGGAGCGACTGGAGGAACGGATATAAACTCACGCCGTTTAACATGACCGTTGACACTCCTGAAGCAAACGTTTTGGGTAATTTTCCCAAGCGGCGAGAGCCGCACAAATTTTTGAATGAGGCAATATTGAGGAACACACTATGAAAGTTGGACTGAAAAAATTATCGATCATTTTATACCCCCTCTTTTTATTGATGACTGCGCCCGCGTTTGCAGAGGATATCGAAGCTAAATTATCCACTTCAGATACCAACAGCGCCTTTACGGTCAAAAAAGCAGATGGTTCCCCAGTCTTTAAAGTTCGAGGGGATGGGAGTGTCATCGTTCCTGGAATCAATAAAAACCAAAGGGATGCGATTTCATCTCCTTCAGGGGGCATGCTCCTTTATCAAACCGACAACGCTCCCGGTTTCTATTATTCCGATGGCAGCCAATGGAAGGAGATCTCTTCCCAAGTGTTGTTGGATCCGGTAAATGCGGCAGTGAGCATGGCTTTCACTGATACCGATGGGGATGCAAATCAATTGGCAGGTGAGGTGAGCATCACTAAAGCCAGTAATGAGAGTGATCTGACTCACTATGTGCTCTACTGGGGTTCCAGTTCCACCACTCGTCTTGCCGGAGACTCAGTCATTGCCACACTCTCTAAGACAGGGAACAATCTAACTCACACCTTTGCGGAAAATACAAATCTTCCTGTTGGAACGACCCATATTCTGGTGTTCACTAAAAATGACAATGGCGAGATGCTAACAGGGATCAACATCGCAATTGGTGACAACAAACCGATTATTACAGTTACCGACAACCAAACAGGCCTTATGTGGCAGGATAATGACTATACAGGCCTACATAATTGGAATGACGCGATCAGTTATTGCGACAATCTTAATCTTGATGGCTATTCTGATTGGCGACTTCCCTCACTAAGCGAATTATCTGATCTGGGTTCGTATCCAAAATGGAATATTCTTGGCTCTTACGTGTGGTCGTTCTATTGGTCGTCAACCAGTTCAATCAGCGGAGCACACGGCGTGTACTTTGACCACGGCTATGCATTCATACACGATAAGTCCCAAAAATCCTATGTTCGTTGTGTGCGAGGAGGATAGTGAGTGGATTATTTGGCACCTTTCATTTTTCAGTTTACAGTTGATCTTTAACGCAAAGTCGCAAAGACGCAAAGAGCGCAAAGAAATAGTTTAAAACCCTTTGCGTTCCTTGCGTCCTAGCGCCTTTGCGTTAAAATAAAGAAAGAAGTAACTATTATAAAACTGTTAACTACTTTTCCGTATTTTTGAAAGGTGCCGATTATTTGGTTATTTGTTCTTGGCTAATTTACCAAAGTAGAAGTAAGCCGCTCGAATTTTTGTATGAGGCAATATTGTGAAAAACACGATGAGACTTGGACAGAATAACTCAAAGCCATAACATATCCGCATCAACTCGCGGCTAAAAAGTAATTCGTAATTCCTAATTCAAATTAAAAAAAGGAGTATTATGCGAGGCAAAGCGATCGTTTTGATGGGAATGATGATGACCATCGCTGGATGGGCTTATGGTCAGGGATTGACACTACCCTCCGGAGCAAAACTTGATCTCAATGGAGCCGCAGCCGTAGAGGGGGCCATCACAACAGCGAAGGGGGCGACTTTTGAGGTTAGCAGCGGGACGGTCACGGTCACGGGTGATTGGAACCAGGCGGGAACGTTCACCTCAGGGAATGGAACCGTAATCCTCCAGGGAACCTCCGCTCAGAATTTAGGCAAAAGCGATGGCACCGAGCTCAGCTTCAGTCATCTCACGGTCAATAACGTGTCCGGTGTGGTGCTCCAGCAAAGTGCCTCAGTAAATGGAACCTTAAACCTGACCGCGGGAAAAGTGACCTTAGGTAATAACAACCTCACTCTCTCCAATACCACCTCAATCAACAATGCTTCTGCTTCAAATTATGTGGTCACCGATGGTACCGGAACACTGACCCGCAACGGAATCAGCAATGCGAACACGGTATTCCCTGTAGGACCTACGGCAACCGCTTACAATCCTTTAACGATCAATAACGCCGGAACTTCTGATAACTTTTCAGTACGTGTTGGCAGTTCTGTTTTCAATCCGCCTGTTAAGGCAGACAAATTGATCAACCTGGAATGGCTGGTGAGTGAAAATACCACTGGTGGGAGTAATGCTGCCTTGACCTTCCAGTGGAACCAAGCTGATGAAGGAAGTTCGTTTTTCCGTTCTAACGCTTTATTTGCCGGAATCTGGAATGGCAGTGGCTACACAAATTTGACACCATCTTCAAGAGCTGTGTTAGGCAGTGGTCCCTATCAAATGACGGTCTCAGAGCTTTCCTCGTTCAATCGGTTTATTATTTGGAGTAACAATGCTCCTACGATTTCGGATGGTGGCTCTCTTGCGACTCATATCACTTATTCCGAAGCTTACAATTTTGTACCCACTAAAAATGATGGCGATGGCGATAATTTAAGTTTCAGTATTACCAACAAACCCATCTGGGCCAGCTTTAACACGGCAACCGGCGCTCTAACGGGAACTCCCTCCAAGAATGACCTAGGCATGAACACCGGAGTTAGGATTTGCGTAAATGACGGAAATGAGACAACCTGCCTCCCCAGCTTTGATTTGAGCGTTCAGTCGTGTATCAGTACCCAAAATGGGTCCATGCTCTCCTCAAGCTCCTTTGGAAATCATGCGATCTGCGGCAAAGCGGACAGCGAGGTGGTCATTGCTTCCGGCCATGTGGTGACTTGGGACGGAACAGGCGGTCCAATCACGGGGAAAATCACGATTCAACAGGGCGGGACGTTACGCATTACTGGGTCTGGTGGTGAAATTACCAACCAGGTTGTTTTGGCTGGGGGTACGTTGGATGTGGATCAGTCAGTCACCATTACGACTTCTATCCTACTGCTGGCTTCTTCGACCATCGACGCTGAAGCTCCCCTCTATTACACCGGAGCCGCGTTGTTGATTGGCGGAAACATGAATCTCAGCTTCAAGGGCAGTGGCGCAATCAACGCGACCTACCCCATCCGTCTGGCAACACCTACCAGTGTTTTGAGTCTCAACGGTACTGGAACCGTGAGCAAAGTGACGGTCAATGAGGATGCCGCTGGTTCCAGAATTGAGGTCAACGAAAACGTTACGCTCGCCCAGTTGACTTTGGAGGGAAATGCTACCCTGGATATTGCCTCTGACAAGATCTTGACCTTGCAGGAGGATTTCATCATCGAAAATTCCATTACCTTCACCCTTGCCGGAACAGGAACACTGGATCTCAACGGAACCCTGACTCTAAACGGAATACTCAACGGAGGAAATGCGACACTGGATATACGCGGGGAATCTTTGATTTTGGGATCCAACCTGGAGATGACAGGATTTACGTTGCTGACCGACAAAAACACCCATCTGACCTTGACGGAAAATGTCAGTATCAGTTACGACCACCCTCTTACCTTTGGGTCGCTAACGACTAATGAGCATACGCTGAATTTGGGATCGACTCACCTGACTCCCTTGGCTCAAGGAAGTGGCTCTACTGAAGTGGATGAAGGCGAACAGGGAACTTTGGATGGTACCGCTTCTTCAGACCTGGATGGCACGATTGCTTCTTACCACTGGGAGCAAACCGCAGGCTCTTCGGCTACAATTGCTGACGCTACGAGCGCTCAAACCACCTTCACCGCACCCTCGATTGAAACCAATCAGGAAGAACTCCGTTTTCAATTAACGGTCACCGACAATCAGGGTTTAAACGATACCGCAACCCTTACGGTGCAGGTCAATAACACACTACCGGTCGCTGTCATTAAGAGTATCACGCCTTCGGCTCCCCATCAGGGCCAGGTGGTCGAGTTCCAGGGTTCAGGACCGAAAGCAGAAACGATCATTGACTATAGCTGGAGGCTGATAAAAATTGAAAATAATACCGACGGAAGTCCGGCCGAAATCGGAACCACGGCAAATGTAACCATCAACTATCTGTATTCCGGCACCTACCGGGTTGAATTCAGAGTGCAAAACGCTGATAAGGAATGGTCTCTTTACACCAGTCAGAAACTCACCGTTGAAGATACCTCCGAATTTTCAGACCTGGAAGTCAGTCGGGACGGAATCTTTTTTACCAATGAAGTCGGCAGTATCGTCCTGAACCCACAACGGGGAGACACGGTGTTCGTGAATGTCGAGGTCCGTAACGCAGGTGTCCTCGATACGCCTTCCGCAGTCACTTTGGGATTATATGAGGGGGAAATCAACTGGAATAATTTTTTGGGCAATCAAACGGTCGCTATGATTCGCAAAGAATCTTCCCAAACGCTCCAAATTCCGTGGAAAGTCGGCTATGACAAAAACAGCGCTCCCATCTCCGGCTATACGGATGGCACCAAAATTCTCAATCTGAAAGCGGAATATACGGCCAATGTTGGGTTATCCGCTCCTTATCCGGTTCCAGAGGTGAGCTTTGAAAACAATCAGGTCACTGCGGTGATCGTGGTTGGCAATGCCCCTGACGGAAATTACGGAATTGATGTCAATGCCAGCGTTTCAGCTTCAAAACTGTACTCGGGTTATCGAGTTTCCCTGGCAGGAGACGCTCATTACCAATGGGCCAATCAGATGAAAGTCATGGGTGCCGAAGTGACCATTGAATTGGACAAAAAGGTCTATTCGGCAAGAACCATTTCCCCAGCAGGTCAATTTTCTACCAGTGTTTATTTACCCGTCGCTCTTGGAGCGCATACAGCGGTGGTTCGTGTGTTTGATGGCAATCTCCAGGGAGAAACCGTCCTCACTTTGAACGTTATAGCACTTCCTGATCCCGAAGTTTCAGATGTTCCACCTCCTTTGCCTCAGACTGACCTGACTGTCAGCGCCATTCATTTCAATGGAGACAAAGTTTATTCTATTGGAGGTGGATTGTATTCCGTCAAGGGACAGGCGATTCAGCTTGGAATCACTGTGCAAAACGTGGGAACGCAAACCACCGATGGTCCCTTTGAAGTCATACTTTACGATGGCTCGCCTGATAATGGCAGTGAACTCTGTCGTAAAACCGTTTCCGAAAACTTGGCAACCCAAGCCAGCCGTAAAGTGGACTGTGACCATGCCTGGACCCCTTCAGCAGCACAGAATCATGTGATTTACGCCGTGGTGGATACAGCAAAAGTGATTGAAGAATCGAATGAGTATAACAATCGGGTCAGCAAATCGATCGGTATCCGTGAGGCCTTACCGGATTTACGGCCTTATCAGATGACTCATATACAAAACAGCGGATTGCGGTTTTCTAAAGAACCGGTACTGGGCGAACACGTTACCGTCTTTGTCGATGTCTATAATGTGGGGCAATCCGATTTGAATTCTGAAGCCGGTTTTGGTGTCATTTTTTATGATGGAGATCCTAATGCTTCAGGAAAAGAAATTGGCAGAACAACAATGACGGGGCCATTAGCGGCTAATGATAAAATGACAGCGTCCATTGATTGGGACACCTCAAAAAATCAAGTAACGGCAGGCTCTCACGCGATTTATGCGGTGGTGGATTCCAGCAATACCATTGCCGAAGACCTGGAAGACAATAACCGGAGTCAAAAAGCGTTGACGATTTTTCCAGTCAAGGCGGAGCTTTATCCTGTTGAAATTCAGTTTTCAAACAATACTCCGCAGATTTCTTCGAAAATCACGCTCAGCTCAACCATTCAAAACAATGGGGGTCGTGATTCTGAAAATGAAACCGTCCGTTTTTATCTGGGTGATCCGGATGTGAATGGAGTCCTCATTGCTGAGGTGGCCAGCGGAAGCGTTGCCGCGCAAAGAGGTCAAAGCACGGTTTCTGTGACTTGGACAACTCCAGACACGCCTAATACGGTATCGCTCTATGTCCGTGTTCAGGAAAATGTCACTAACAGATCGCTGAAAATCTATGGACTTGCCGAACCGCCTCCACCGGATTTAAGGATTGTCTCCAGAAATATCGGATTTATTCCAGAAAGTCCTGAAGTCGGGGCCACGGTTTCCGTCTGGGCCGATGTGGAAAATCTCAGCAGCGTTTCAACCGCCAAAAATTTTCAGGTGAAATTCTACCTTGAAACTCCGACCGCACAAAGTTTGCTTGGCCCCAGTGTTTCCGTTGTGACTTTGGCACCTTCTTCCACGGTACGTGTTCAGGCTAACGCCTCCTTTGTCGCTGACGCTCCTTATTACGCATTTAAAGTGGAAGTCCTTTCATCTTCGTCGCAAAAAGATGGATACCTGGAAAATAACACTGCAACCACATCCTTGGAAGTTGGCGTGCCAATCGCTGAGGCAGGTGCGGATCAGACCATTGAATTTGGCACTGCTGTTACTTTGAACGGCAGCGGCAGTTTTGTTACAGGGGGTCGATCTATTACCTATCAGTGGCAAAGAATTCTGGCTCCCGAAGGAAGTACCGTGTCTCTCAGTGCTTCGACTGTAGTTGCTCCAGTTTTTAAGCCGGATCAAACGGGGGAATACAGATTCCAGTTGACCGTCACCGATGGAGTTTTATACAGTTCTGCTGATGAGATCCTTATTGCAGTAACTGATACACTTCCTCCCACCACAACCGTATCGCCTAAAGGAAAAATTTTCAATTCCAACCAATCTATTACGTTAAGCTGTGGGGATGGTTCTGGCACAGGATGCAAAGCGATTCATTACACAACCAACAACAGCGATCCTACAGAAGACTCTCCTGTTTATTTAAATGCGCTCAATATGGGGCAAAATACGACTCTAAAATATTTTGCCATCGATCAAGCGGGCAACAAGGAAAGCATTTCAACCCAGAACTATACCATTGACTTGGAGAAGCCAGTAACAATAGCAGCCCCTGGAGGTGCAACTTATACCTCACCGCAATCGGTAACCTTGAGCTGTAAAGATGGTTCCGGTACAGGGTGCGCCTCCATTTACTATACGACTGACGGCAGTACGCCGACGGTCTCTTCAACACGTTATACCAAGGCACTGTTATTCACATCGAATACGGTCTTCAAATTCTTTGCGGTTGACACCGCTGAAAATCCTGAAGTCTTCCACACGGAAAATTATGTAATCCACTGTCAAAGTCAGCAAAATGGAAACCTGCTCAATGCCGGAGCTTTGGTATTTGGAAATAGCGACTGTGGACAATCCGATGATACCGTCATCATTGCCAAAGGACACACCATCACCTGGGATGGAACAAACGCACCTTTCAGTGGAAATGTGACCATTCAGGAAGGTGGAACCTTGAAACTCCTTATAAAGTCTCCTTCCTTTAAAGGGACGGTGACGACACTCCCCGGGGGAATTCTGGAAATTGATGGAGAGAGTCAGAAAACCTTCTTTGCGGCAGGTGAAAATGGAAAAGTAGATCCGGCAAGGTCGATCCTCGATCTCCGAGGGGGAACGCTGGTACTTAAAGGACACCTGGATCTTAGCGGAGGAACGGTACTGACTGATGCTTCTACCACGTTGATGCTCACAGGGGATTCGAAGATCACCAGTGATCAGGCACTTACGTTAGGTACGTTGGCTTTGAACAATAAGATCCTGGTACTGGGTTCAGCTAGTAGCGATTTGACCATAGCACAACCAGTGACGTTGAATGACGTGAATGAACGGATCATAACGGGAGAGGCTAATCTGACATTTAATGGTCTCGTGACCATGACCGGTGGCTTGATCACCAGCACAGGAAAAAACGTCATTTTCAATGGCGGAAGTGCCCTTTCAGGAGGCGTATTGATCACCACAGGTGGAACGGTACAATTTTCAAACACAAACACCCACACGATTAACGGCAATGCGGTAGTAGCCCTGTACAACTCCACCCTCCAATCCACTGTGTCAGGAAAAGTCGCTACACTGGCGATTGAAAATACCACCAATATCAGCATGACCAATGGCCAGGTTGCGGACATTCAGATGAGTGGCGGAAATTTAAGCACCCTGGATACAGCCAGCAGTGGTACGATTTCCAATGTCATCCTCAATAGTTCCGGGTTTGCTATCGGGACACCAGTTGGAAATATCCAGGAAAATGGGAGTTGGGCCACTTTTCCACTCCATCTGACATCGCGACCCCTCGGTCAGGTCGTCGTAAGTTTAAGCAGTTCCGATGAAACAGAGGGAACGGTTTCCCCTAAACAACTGACCTTCACTCCTGATAACTGGAACGCTCCACAAATCGTTACTGTGACCGGGTTGGATGATGACATGGATGATGGCGATCAAGCTTTTTCAATCCATCCGGTTCTGGCTTCCACGGAAGACCCAACCTTCAAAAATGAGGATTTGCACGATGTTCCGCTCACCAATGTGGATGACGAAACCGCTGGGTATACCGTTGCCTCCATCAGTGGGAATGTTACTGAGGAAGGGGGAACCACCACCTTCACGGTACGTCTCAATAGTCAACCCCTGGGAAATGTGAGCATTCAAGTCAGCAGTTCCGATGAAACCGAAGGTACGATGTCTCCAAAGCAACTGACATTCACCAGTACCAACTGGAAAGGTCTGCAAAAAGTGACCGTGACTGGCGTCAATGATGACGTGCAGGATGCAAACAACACCTTCAACGTTGTCCTGTCTGCGGCCCAGTCCTCCGATCCCAAATATAATGGTTTAAATCCAGATGATGTTTCCGTGATCAATGTTGATGATGATCGGGCGGGATTTTTATTGGGTGCTGTTGTAGGAACGCCTACAGAAGAAGGCAGTTCAGCGCAATTTACCCTAAGGCTGACCAGCCAACCGATGGCAGAGGTAACCATTGGAATCAGCAGTTCTGATACAGGAGAAGCCGAGGTCTTTCCGACTTCGCTCAAATTTACCCCTGACAATTGGAAGGGACTACAAACCATTACCGTGACTGGAAAGGATGACTTTGTCGCCGATCGGAATCAGCCTGTGACAGTGCTACTTTCCCCTGCTGTTTCTACCGATTCCACTTACCATCATTTGGATCCTGAGAATGTGTTGCTTCATAATACGGATAATGACTCTGCCGGATTTATAGTCAGTGAACCACAGGGCGTGATAACCGAAAAAGGTGGAATTGCGTTATTCAAGGTTCGCCTTTCCAGCCAGCCTACTGCAGAAGTTCAGGTGATGCTTCATAGTTCTGACGAAGGAGAGGGAATTGTCGCTCCCGCTTCTTTGACGTTTACCGCTGATAATTGGAATGGTCTCCATGAAATCACAGTAACGGGTGTGAACGACCACTCGATTGATGGCAATCAACCTTTTCATATTATTTTGGAACCAGCAACGTCTTCAGACTGGGATTACAACGAAATGAATCCACCTGACGTCAGTGTGGTCAACAATGATGATGACACCGCCAATTTTATCGTTTCCACGCTTAGTGGCCCTACGAGTGAAAAAGGAAAAACGGCGACGTTCACCGTACAACTCACCAGTCAACCGGATTCAACGGTTACGGTAGGAGTCAGCAGTTCTGATTCCACCGAGGGCACTGTGTCTCCGACCTCACTATCCTTTTCTGCTAACAACTGGAACGGGCTTCATACGGTGACGGTGACTGGTATTGATGATGCTGTGCAGGATAATAATCAGAGTTTCACGGTTATTTTAGCCCCAGCCGTTTCAACAGATAGTCATTATAAGGCACTCGATCCTGATAATGTGACCGTCATCAACGAAGATGACGATGTGGCGGGAATCAACGTGTCCAAGATCAGTGGCAATACGAAGGAAGATGGAAGGACTGCCAGCTTTACGGTTCGACTCAATAGCCAGCCTACTGCCAATGTCACTGTGGGAATCAGCAGTTCGGATACCACGGAAGGCAAGGTTTCTCCAGCCTCCTTGATCTTTACTCCTGACGATTGGAACGGAATTCATACCGTGACGGTGACCGGTGTTAATGAT
>JBBCAX010000232.1:0-2734 GCA_051382335.1 Deltaproteobacteria bacterium TL4 | reverse complement strand
GTGACTTCTCGGCAAAAAATGTTGCATAATGATTTTTTTGATTTGATGTCGCAAAAATAAGAAGGAATTTGTTAGTTTATCCAAAATTTGATGTTCCCGTCTCTTGATCCAAAGGTGAGCACTCGAAAAAATTTATTGCATTGTATAATTTGATTTGCTACCGAAAGGAATATGAGGGAAACGAATAATCAATAATGCGGAAAAAGTGCAATGAGCATGAAAAAGACAAAGAGCAATAATAAGGAAACACAGCGAGTTGAGTTCGATCTGAATCAATCTGAAGCCTTTCATGAAAGACTGGCCAAAAATGAATTAACCTCAAACGATATTCGTTTTATGAGTACTTTGTTTGAGTGGTATATTTGGCTTGTTTGTAAGGTAGAAAAGATGCGTGGTTTGGGTTGGCTTAAGAAAGCGTTAGGACTCTCCGCGTCATCGAGGTCAGCAAAATCGGAAGAAAATGACGCGGCAAAAGAAGAGGATGCTAAAGAAAAAGAGGATGCTAAAGAAAAAGAGGATGCTAAAGAAGAAGGTGACTCCGTAAAAGAAGCGCAGAAAAAACCCAAAGGCAACCCCAAAGGCAAAGGTCATGGAAGGATTCCAATCTCGGACTATACAGGAGTAGAGCGTCAAATCTGTTTGCACACGATTCTTTTTGAGGGAGGCCCTTGTCCTCTTCTGTGCCCAGGTCGCCTATTCAATCCTCAAAAGCCCAGATTCGAATTATGCTTAACGGGAGGACCACCCGTAACTGGAATCTGTTATGAACGCGAAGTCTTAGAATGCTCCTTGTGTCGAGAGGTTTTTCTAGCACCGCTTCCGGAGGGACTTGAAGCCAGGAAATATGATGAGAAGGTTCGAGCAATCTTGGGCATTCTGACCTATACCCAGGGATTTCCAGCGAAACGAATCGAAAAACTCCAGGAAACTTTTGGTATTCCTCTTCCCGCGACAACACAGTGGGAACTTACCAAGGAAATGATCCTGGAAACGGTCCCGGTTTATGAATATATCTTACAACTGGCGGCGCAAGTGAGATTGTATTATCTTGATGATACCGGTGTCAAAATATTGGAACTGATTGAGGAGAATCGCGACCTGGACCCCAAAAAAGATCGAGTGGGAATGCATACAACCGCGATCATTGCTGAAGGGCATATTGATGGAGCTCCCAGACGAATCATGCTCTATTTTTCCTCAAGAAATCATGCCGGTGAAAATATGGATGCCTTGTTGAGCAAACGAGAAAGTGGACTTGAAATTCCGATTCAAATGTCAGACGCGTCCTCAATGAACCAAAAGATGGATGCTGAAACCATTGCTTTATCCTGCAACTCTCATGCTTTGAGAAAATTTAAAGAAGAAACTTTGGTCAGTTTTCCAAAATCCAGCAAATTTATTTTGCATCTTTTGGGACAAGTCTATCAACACGATGAAATCTGTAAACAATTGGGATTTAATGATCAGGAACGCCTCCTGTTTCATCAACAAACCAGTGGTCCTCTCATGGAGAACTTAAAAAGTTACATGGAAAGCAAACTGAAAAACAAAGAGGTTGAAGAAAATTCTTCTCTGGGGAAGGCGATGAACTATATGCTGAAACGTTGGGAAGCCCTTACGGGATTCCTTCGTATTCCCGGTGCGCCCCTGGACAATAATGAAGTGGAACGGGCGTTAAAAATCATGATCCATCACAGGAAAGAATCTTACTTTTTCAAAACGGTGAAAAGTGCCCGGTTGGTGAGTGGATTTGTCAGTGTAGTTCAAACGTGTCTTGAAGCGGGAAAAAATCCACTCGATTACCTGGTTCAGCTTCAGAAAAATTTTGAAAAAGTCGCTCAAAATCCCAAAGACTGGCTTCCTTGGAATTACGAGGCTAATCTCATCACAGGGTGAAAAGAACGCCAGTCGTCCTGAAAAGATGCTTTTTCAGGATTACCGTTCCACAAAAGAACCTGGAATTCTCTCAGCGAAAGTTGTCGTCGCAAGGGTCCGTTTTTGGGCCACCAGCGAATTTTTCCCTGAGAAAAACGCTTGGTTGACAACCAGAACCCTTGACCATCATAGGCTAAAATACGAATCATCGTTCCCGAGCGATTGCGAAAAACGAAAAAAGCGCCATTGAGCGGTTCCTGTTCCAGTTTTTGACGACAAATTCCGGCGATGCCATCAATCCCTTTGCGAAAATCGATAGGTTCTATCGCAAGAAAAATACTACTTTGAGGGCTGGCTTGATACATCGCTCCTCCTTATAAAGTGATCCATCAATGAGGAAAGTTCGAACCCTTCATCATTGTGAACTTTCATCCGTAATCCATCATAGCGTTCAAACACAATCTCCATAACCTGAATCGGTTTGGATGGTTGAGATCGAACGTCGACTTCCACAAAATTGATTTGATCTGATATTGTTGGTTCGCTGACTTCTAAAACGGAATAACGATACTTATTCAAATTTCCAGGGTTCAAGCGGAGTTGTTTACAAACCTGGGTGATCGGATACGTTTCCGCTAAGGATAAGGCTTCTTGCCAAAATGTATCTGGAATTTTACTGCGGGAATGGAGACGAGTTTGCCTCCATTGTTCAAAATGAAGACGTACATCTTCTAAAGTTAATTGACTGGAAAACAAAGTTTGTGACATAAGACCTCCTGATTCACAAAAAAATTAGAGTGGTTATCAATAAGTCTACATCAATTGTCTTTATAAAAAAAATTTCTTGCCGAGAAGTCAC
>JBBCAX010000231.1:0-22760 GCA_051382335.1 Deltaproteobacteria bacterium TL4 | reverse complement strand
GAAAATGCAGCAAAGATACTTATGCTACGGTCATATTATAAAGCAGGACGATGGAACTTATTGAAACAGTTGGCAAATTCTCATCTCTCAATCTTGAATGCTTAACCCGGAAAATGGGAATGCGCCCCTTTCATTGTTACGTGTTTGGCTGCAGTAAGCGGTAGCCGCGATACGATGAATGCTTCCGGTGTTTATGAATACAGAAACAGAAAATGAGGAAATTGAGCTGGACTTGCTATTGGAGGCAATTTTCAGAAAATACGGATATGACTTCAGAAACTATGCAAGGTCGACCATAAAACGGAGAGTTTTACATCGTCTTGCTGTTTCGGGAATGCAGTATATTTCAGAAATGACTCAACGGGTCCTTTATGACAGAAAATTTTATTATACCTTGTTCCAGGATCTCTCGATCAATGTTACTGAAATGTTCCGCGATCCCTCGTTTTTTAGTGATTTTCGCAAAGACGTCATTCCCTACTTGCGGACTTACCCTTTCATTAGAATCTGGATTCCCGGATGCGCGACAGGAGAAGAGGTCTACTCCCTCAGTATCATCTTGCAGGAAGAAGGGTTGTCTGAACGGTCTCAACTTTACGCGACAGATTTTAACGATACGGTGGTGCAGAAGGCCAAAGCTGGCATTTACGCCACAGAATTGATCAAAAAATACACGGCAAACTATCAGAAAGCGGGGGGGGCTATGTCTTTTTCTGATTACTATACCGCCTACTACGATTCGGCGATTATGGACCAGTCTTTGCGGAGGAATATCGTTTTTGCGACACACAACCTGGTGACCGACGAGATTTTTAATGAAATGCATGTGATTTCTTGTCGTAATGTGATGATTTATTTTGATCATGAATTACAAAAACGGGTGATTTCGCTGTTTCATCACAGTCTGTGTCGTGACGGTTTTCTTTGTTTGGGGAGTCGGGAAAATCTCAAATTGGCTCCGTTTAAAGGGGCCTTTCATTGTTTTTCAAGTAAGACGAAGATCTATCAGAAAAAATTGGAAAGTCCGGATATATAATTGCATGGTGTGTTGGGGTTGATAATTGTACGCATGAATTGAAATGTTTAAAGGTATCGCATGAAAGAAGCCAATGTTTTAATAGTTGATGACCGACCTGAAAATTTGTTGGCGATGGAAGATCAACTAGGGGATTTGGATTTAAACATCATCAAGGCCCATTCTGGAAAAGAAACGCTACGACTCAGTGTCGAGTATGAATTTGCGCTGATTTTATTGGATGTCCAAATGCCGGAAATGAATGGTTTCGAAACGGCGGAATTACTTCGTTCCGTAGAAAGAACACGCTATATTCCCATTATTTTTGTGACAGCCATCAGTAAGGAACATACTTATGTTTTCCAGGGATATGAATCAGGCGCCGTGGATTATTTGTTCAAACCGATAGAGCCCTATATCTTGAAATCGAAAGTAAAGATCTTCCTTGAGTTGTATCAACAAAAACAATTACTGGCCTTACATGCAGAGGAACTTGAGGAACGTGTACGTGAGCGCACGGTCAGTTTGAAAACAACTAATGATCAACTCCAGCAGGAAATCATCATCAGAAAACGGGCCGAAGAAGTGCAGCAGTTGCTTTTTACCGCTATAGAACAAGCGGCAGAGTCCATTGTGATTACCAATGCGGAGGGCGTCATCGAATATGTGAATCCTGCGTTTGAGAAAATCAGCCATTATTCTGCTAAACATGTTATTGGTAAAACACAGGCGCTCTTGAAAAGTGGAAAACATAAGGCCTCCTTTTATCAGGAAATGTGGCAGGTTCTCAAAAGAGGCGATGTTTGGACAGGAAATATTATTAACAAAAAGAAAGACGGAATCCTTTATGAGGAAAAACTCACCATTTCTCCTGTCCGCAACGACCAGGGAACGATTGTTAATTACATAGGCGTGAAACTCGATATCACCAACGAAGTCCAGTTGGAACAACAATTGCGCCAGTCCCAAAAAATGCAGGCCTTAGGCACCCTCGCGGGAGGGATTGCCCACGATTTCAACAACATGCTGGCCAGTATTATGGGCTATTCAGAGTTGTTGCTGGATGAGTTGACAGAAGAGATGAATCAAAGAGTCTATGCGCAACGCATTCATTCCACCGGAAAACGCGCTGCTCATTTGGTACAGCAAATTTTGACATTCAGTAGAAAAAGAGAGCAGGAACTTTACACTCAATCCCTTGCGCCTATCATTCGGGAATCGATTGAAATGCTAAGTTCTATTATGCCGTTGACGATTAAAATAGAACAGGATCTTAGCCCAAAGGCCTCATCAATCAAGGTAGACTCCAATCAAATGCATCAGGTTATGGTGAACCTCTGTACCAATGCTTTTCATGCGATGGAAGACCAAGGGGGAGTGCTTTCCATTAAATTGGAAGAAGTTCCCTATGAATCCGTGCCTGTTTCCTCTACTTTGAAACACAGGGATCATCTAAAACTTACGGTCAGTGATACAGGACACGGGATTTCACCTGAGAATATAGAACGTATTTTTGAACCCTTCTTCACTACCAAGGACGTGGATAAAGGGACAGGTCTTGGGCTTTCTGTTGTGCTGGGCATCATTCAGCAGCATGAAGGAACTATTTTTGTGGAAAGTGAACTGGGCAAAGGAACCGTTGTCTCGGTCTATCTGCCTGTGGCTGAGATCCTGAAAGCTCCAGAAGTTGACGTTGTTGCCTCACCTCCTTTATTTGCCGGCGGAAAAGGTCGTCTCATGGTTGTTGAAGACGCCGTCTCATTACAGGAACTTTTTCGTAGGGCACTAGAAAGAGCTGGCTATGAAATCAGTATCTTTAGTGATGGGAAAATGGCTTATGACGCTTTCTCCAGAAACCCGAGTCAATTTGATTTAGTGTTTACCGATCAGGCGATGCCTGGGATGACAGGGCTTGAATTAGCAGAAGCGTTACTGAAAATAAACCCCAAACTTCCAGTCATTCTGACTTCCGGTTACAATCCAGTGATTTCCAAGGCCAATGCCAAACAGTACGGTATTCAGGAGTACATTACCAAGCCTGTTGAAATCAAACATCTTTGCGAGACCATTCACCGATTACTCCAATCCCCGATTTCCCGTTGATTCAACACAGGTTCCTAGAAGTCCCCAAAACTCGAGCCTGGAACAGGTCAGGAATGAATCGTTCCATTTTTAGATCCTCAGCCTCAAAGTAAAACCGATTTTCCATGAACTTTATCGATCTGTCTCCCCTTTCCAAAAAAATTACAACCAGAAAAAGCTTGCCTTATTTCTGCTTATGCAGAAATATGAAATTCTAATTTTTCATTAACTATTTTTCTGTCGCGTGAGAATAAACGGATTATGCCTGTATTCAAACATTTAGAAAAACCTGAAGAATTATTGGAATCTCTGGCGTTTTTGTTTCGGGCGTTGTCTGATCCCGCACGGTTACGTATCCTGAATCTGCTGGGCGCTAAGGGCGAACTGTGCAACTGTCATATTGAGCAGGTGACAGGGTATGGCAATTCCAAAATTTCAAGGCATTTAAATTATCTGAAACAGAATGCTCTGATTCAGGCGCGCAGGGAGGGGGTGTGGATTTACTACTCGCTCAAACCGGCGACCGATTCAATTCAGGAAATGATTCATTGTATTTTGGATGCCTTGCCGGATAGGTATGCCCTGCTGCAACAGGACATTGAGTCCATCAATACAATTCAGCAGGAAAAACAGATAAGTTGCCAATCATGAGGAGTGTTCTTATGTTCCAGGTATTCACACAACTGGCGACTTGGCTGGTTGAAGATATTATGAAAATTTCGCTGCAATCCAGGTTGGGACAAAGCCTCCATTTTTTTATCGAGGATACTACCAAAATATTGGTATTGCTGGTCATCATGATCTATGGGATCGCCCTTCTAAGGGCATCCATGAACACCGAACGTATAAGAGATTACCTCCAGAGAAAGGGGCGGTGGTCCGGATATGTATTGGCCGCCTTGTTTGGATCTGTGACGCCTTTCTGTTCCTGTTCGAGCATTCCCTTGTTTATGGGCTTCACCACAGCCCGTATTCCGATTGGAATCACAATGGCTTTTCTGATCACCTCGCCCATGATCAATGAAGTCGCCGTGGTGATGCTTGGCAGTATGCTGGGATGGACTTTTATGTTGGTGTATATCGCGGCCGGATTGACGGTAGGGATTGTCGGTGGGCTGGTCATGGATCTTCTGAAAACAGAACGTTTCCTGCTGCCTTTTTTGCGTCAGGCGATTCCTCAGGATAATCTTCCCGATAACGCGTTGACTGCGGTGAAGCTATCCTTTCAGGAACGACATGCCTTTGCCCTGACTGAGATGAAGGAAATTTTCAGTCGTGTTTGGAAATGGGTGATTATTGGTGTGGGTGTGGGAGCCGGATTGCACGGATTGGTTCCTGAAGTCTGGATTACCGATACGTTGGGAGCGGGGCAATGGTGGTCTGTTCCTTTGGCTGTCTTGGTGGGAATTCCCCTGTACTCCAATGCGACAGGGATCATTCCTGTGATGCAAACCCTGCTTGCCAAAGGACTGCCTGTGGGAACCACGCTCGCGTTTTCCATGAGTACCATCGCTGCCAGTATTCCTGAATTCATGCTGCTCAAACAGGTCATGGAATGGAAACTTCTGGGGATTTTGTTTGGGGTGTTATTAGTCGCGTTTACGTTGGTAGGGTGGTTCTTCAATTATTTTTGGGGAATCCTATAAAATTTTATGCTTCGAGAAGGAACAATGAAAACTATCAAAATACTGGGGACAGGTTGTAGCAAGTGCCTCAAAACGGAAGAATTGATTCGTAAAGAAATTATGGACAGACATTTGGAGGTGGAAGTGGTGAAAGTAAAAACGCCTGAAGAAATCATGAAATATCACGTGATGGCGACTCCGGGAGTGGTTGTGGATGAAAAAGTGGTTCACTCTGGTTCGGTTCCCACCCCCGCGAAGATTCGTGAATGGCTATGAGACGACTCACCTTCTTCTTCTAGGAAAACTATGAAAAACCTCTTGTTTGTGTGTATCGAAAATTCTAACCGTAGCCAGATGGCACAGGCGTTTGCGCGTCTCTATGGCAACAATACGGTTGAAGTGTATAGTGCGGGTTCTGCTCCCTCAGGACGTATCAATCCCAAGGCGATTGAGGCGATGCGAGCAATGGGTTATGACTTGAGTCAACATACCTCAAAATCGCTGAATGAAATTCCCGATATAGTATACGATTTGGTAGTCACGATGGGATGTGGAGATAAATGTCCTTTCGTTCGTGCCAAAAAAAGGGAAGATTGGAATATTCCAGACCCCAGGAACATGGGCCCTGATGAATTTCGTGTTGTTCGAGATCTCATTGGTAACAAGGTCAAGTCGGCCCTTGAAAATCTTTAATCAAAGGCGGAGAAAGAGTCAGTTCCCGTTGATGTTGAAATAACCCTTATAAAATGAGAAACCGGATGTCACCCTTAACCAAAAAACTGTCATTTCTGGATCGTTATTTAACCCTGTGGATCTTTTCAGCCATGTTTGTCGGGGTGCTGATTGGCTATGGCGTTCCTTCCATTGTCGGATTTTGGGATCAATTCAAATCGGGAACCACTAATATTCCCATTGCCATTGGCTTGATTCTGATGATGTATCCGCCTTTGGCCAAAGTCCGGTATGAAGAGTTAGGACAGATTTTTAGAAACGTCAAATTATTGTTCCTTTCCCTGATTCAAAATTGGATCATTGGCCCCGTGTTAATGTTCCTTCTGGCGGTTACGTTGCTGTCCGATTACAATGAATACATGGTAGGACTTATTTTGATTGGCTTGGCACGTTGTATCGCGATGGTCATTGTGTGGAATGATCTGGCACGGGGCGATAGAGAATTTTGTGCGGGTCTGGTCGCGTTTAACTCCATTTTCCAAGTCTTGTTTTTCTCGGTGTACGCCTATATTTTCATCACTCTGTTGCCTCAGTGGTTGGGGTTAAAAGGGTCTGTCGTTGATATTTCGATAGGACAAATTGCTGAAAGTGTTTTTATCTATCTGGGAATTCCTTTCATCGGAGGGATGCTGACTCGCTTTGTTGGATTAAAAACGAAAGGGAAAGAATGGTATGAAAAAAAATTCATTCCCAAAATCAGTCCTCTGACCCTGATTGCTCTGCTCTTCACCATTTTTGTGATGTTCTCGTTAAAAGGCGAATATATTGTGAAGCTGCCGTTTGATGTAATCCGCATCGCCATTCCGTTGTGTATTTACTTTGTGATCATGTTTCTGATATCTTTTTATCTTTCAAAAAAGATGGGAGCCACTTATCCCCAATCAGCGTCTTTAAGTTTCACGGCAGCTTCCAATAATTTTGAGCTTGCGATCGCCGTCGCGGTTGCTGTCTTCGGGATAAACTCGGGAGTCGCCTTTGCCGCTGTGATCGGACCGCTGGTCGAAGTTCCGGTTCTGATTGGCCTCGTTCATGTTTCTCTGAAATTCAAGGAAAATTACTTTGGAGAAAAGTAAACTACGAGGAATCTGTCTCCATAAATGGGGCATAAGGCTCATCCGGCTGAATAATCAGGAAAAAGGAGTGCCTTCGGCCTTAGTTATAAACCCTCATCCATAAACTATAAAAAGGAGTTGCTATGACCAGTATCCGTGTATTCGATCCTGCCATGTGTTGTTCCACAGGAATCTGTGGACCTTCTGTTGATCCGCAGCTCGTACACTTTGCGGCTGATCTCGACTGGCTGAAGAGTCAGGGAGTTTCCATTGAGCGCTTTTCCCTCTCGCAACAGCCTGGTGTCTTTGCCGCGGACGCATCTGTAACGGCAGCTCTTGAGTCAAAAGGGGAGTCCGCTTTGCCTCTCATCAAGGTGAATGATGAGGTCAAGAGTAGCGGAGTTTATCCCTCACGCACCGAGCTTGCTGTGTGGACGGGCCTCAGCGCACCCAACCCGAGTATTTTTACGGAAGCTGTCGCTGAACTCGTTGCGATTGGGGCAGCTATCGCATCCAACTGTGAGCCGTGTTTCAAATATCACTATGACAAAGCCCGAAAAATGGGAGTATCACACGAAGATATGTGGCGTGCCGTCATAACCGCTCAAAATGTCAAAGAAGCCCCAGCTAAGGCCATGCTTGCCCTTGCTGAAAAGTACCTGCATCAGGAAACATCGCAAACGTCAACTTCAACAGCAGCGGAGGAAACTCCCAAGCCAAAGACGAGTTGTGGATGTGGACCATCGAAGACTTCAGAAAAAACGTCTGGCAAGGGGACTTCATGTTGCTGAAAGGAACGCCACTATCCAAACTCCTCGATAATGCGACCAGGATCCTTTTTTTTACGGGTAAGGGAGGTGTCGGAAAAACATCTTCAGCTTGCGCTACAGCGATTGGTCTCGCGGATGCGGGCAAGCAGGTTTTACTCATCAGTACCGATCCCGCGTCGAATCTCGACGAGGTGCTTGGTGTAGAGCTTACAAGTAAGCCAAAAGCTGTACCCCGTATGCCCGGTCTCTTTGCCCTGAACATTGATCCCGAACAGGCTGCTCATGCCTATCGGGAGCGAATTATTGCCCCGTATCGCGGGCTATTGCCTGCGGTTGCGCTCGCCAGTATTGAAGAGCAACTTTCAGGCGCCTGTACTATGGAAATTGCGGCCTTTGACGAATTTTCCAAGCTGCTTGGGGATACCGCTTTCACCAAAGAATTCGATCACGTCATCTTTGATACTGCCCCAACAGGACACACGTTACGCTTGCTTGAATTGCCCGCAGCCTGGTCGAGCTTCATCGAAACAAATTCAGGAGGAACGTCGTGTCTGGGACCGCTATCAGGGCTGAAGGCTCAACAGGAGCTTTATGCTGCCTCCAACAAGGCGTTGCGCGATGCCAGGAAAACGACGATCGTGCTAGTGGCTCGTCCAGATCGACCCTCACTCACTGAGGCGGAGCGCACACGGAACGAATTGTCTCAGCTTGGCATGAGTAACATGCGGATGATCCTCAATGGCGTTTTTCGGGCTGGAGATTTAAACGACGCAACGGCTGTCGCTATGGAAGCAAGGGGAATCGAATCACTTGAGTCCATGTCGGAGGGACTCCGCTCATTATCCCGTGTTGATGTTCCACTTCTGGCCTTCGAACTTGTTGGGGTTGAGTCCCTGCGAAAAATGAGCGATCCTGATGAAGTGCCAGCTTTTTCCAATCCGATAGCTTCCAATCTCCTGGACTACGATGGCCTGGACGCACTGATTGCGCAGATTGCGCTTCGCGGAAAAGGGGTGGTGATGACGATGGGAAAAGGCGGCGTTGGAAAGACAACAGTGGCAGTTCGTATCGCATCCCAACTTGCGCGGATGGGTTACCAGGTGACGCTGACAACAACAGATCCGGCTGCTCATGTGGAACAGGCCGTACTTCAGAGACTTCCCAACTTGAAGGTAACACGAATCGATCCAGCACTTGAAACAAGACGTTACACCGAGGAGGTCCTTGCTGTAGCGGGACAAGGATTGGATGCCCATGGACGAGCGCTCCTTGAGGAAGATTTGCGCTCTCCCTGCACCGAGGAGATTGCTGTCTTTCGTGCTTTTGCCAACACCGTAGCGGAGGGAGAAGACAAGTTCATTATCATCGATACGGCACCTACAGGGCACACACTGCTCCTGCTCGATGCCGCGGAAGCCTACCATCGCGAGGTACTTCGCAAATCCAGCGGCAGTCCTGAAGCAGTTCAACGTCTTCTGCCACGTCTGCGTGACCCAGCTCGCACTCAAGTCCTTCTCATCACGCTTCCGGAGTCTACGCCTATTCACGAGACGACGCGGCTTGAACGAGACTTGAAACGAGCGCAAATCAAGCCCTTCGCCTGGGTCATTAACCAAAGTCTGACACCTCTCGAAATAAAGGATCCCGTACTTCGTTCTCGCCAAAGACAGGAAATCAAATATCTCAGGGAGATTATGGAACACTCAGAGCGAGTCGTTCTGGAACCTTGGAAATAAAGGTTCTTTTGTGATCGCACCTCTGGTTGAAGTTCTGGTTCTGATTGGCCTGGTCCCTAAGAAGCCCGTCATTTATGAAAAATATCTTGCTTTTGATTTCTCACTTCGCTATGGTCGCCCCCAGTTTATTCAAATGCTTATTTTCAAACCCTTTCTGGAGTTGAAATATGAATCACTTAAATAGCGCTCATTCGAGTTTCTATTTGCGGGAACGGCGTCCTATGCCACAAGTAAAGTCTCCCCTTATTTCTCTTTTCATGCGCCCCTCTTGTTGTTGCCTCTGTTGCTGCTGAACCTTTCAGATTTTTTACTTGGAAAAATTCATACAGGTTTAATTTCAATCTAGCGTTTATTTTTGTCAAGTGTTTAGGCTTGCTAAGCTGTGGTGCGGCTTCGCTCGTCCTGATTTCAGTAGCTCATGTGATTTTCTGGTGGTTTTGTTTTACCTGACGTCTAAAAACCAGTTATTCAGTACACGAGATTTTTTCCATTCATTGTTAATTCATTTTTTCAAAGGAGACTTATGTTTCGTAAATTTTGGAATGTGCTCATCGTCGTTTTATTGGGATTTGCTTCCCTCGCGTTAGCGCAGAAGCAGATAGAATTTTTAAATGTTTCGTATGATCCGACCCGTGAACTTTATGTTGAGTACAACACCTTGTTTGGTAAGTATTGGAAAGCAAAAACAGGGGTTGATGTCAAATTCAATCAGTCGCATGGAGGCTCCGGAAAACAAGCCAGATCCGTGATTGACGGACTTCAGGCAGATGTTGTGACTCTGGCTCTGGCTTATGATGTGGAGGCTTTATATCAGCATAGAGCATTGATTCCAAAAGACTGGATCAAACGACTTCCGAACAACAGTGCTCCCTATACGTCCACCATCGTATTTCTGGTGCGTCAGGGAAATCCTGAAAACATCAAGGATTGGGATGATCTGATCAAACCGGGTATTTCTGTAATTACCCCGAATCCAAAAACCTCTGGGGGAGCCCGCTGGAACTATTTGGCAGCGTGGGGTTATGCCCTTAAAAAATATGGAAGTGGAGAGCAAAAAGCTCGTGAATTTGTGGGACAACTTTTTAGAAACGTCCCGGTTCTTGATTCTGGCGCACGTGGCTCTACAACGACATTTGTCCAACGTGGGATTGGAGATGTGTTGCTGGCCTGGGAAAATGAAGCCTTCCTAGCCGTGAAAGAATTAGGCGCAGGCAAAGTCCAGATTGTGGTTCCCTCACTCAGTATTCTGGCGGAACCTTCTGTTACCGTCGTGGATAAAAATGCCATCAAACATGGAACCCAGGAATTGGCAAGAGCGTATCTGGAATACCTCTATTCTGAAGAAGGACAAAAACTGGCCGGAAAACACTATTATCGGCCCAGGCTGGAAAAAACGGCAATCCTCTATAGTTCTCAGTTTCCTAAAATCAATCTGATCACGATTGATGATACCTTTGGCGGATGGCAAAAAGCGCAGGATACCCATTTTGCCGATGGAGGCGTGTTTGATCAGATTTATCAACCCTAGAAGTCGGAGCGGCTCTTTAAACGTCTCAAGTCTATACTCTAGCGTTTCATAAAAGTATTTTGAGCGGGAGCGCAGGTATCCCGACTGCTTTTGCGGGCAAGATGTCTGCATTCCCGGAAAGACTTATCTGAAAGTCTATAGGTTGTAGTTGTGTGACAGAGAACTCAACAAAAAACGAAATGCTCAACGATGTCAGTGGGGGTTACACCAATCGCCACATTAATGGAACGGCGTTTAGGGCATGGATACAAAATAAAAATAATAAGGATAGCCCATGAATGGTCTTACACCTTCCCGGAGACTACTGCCGGGGTTTCACTTGACACTAGGTCTCACCCTGACCTACCTGACCTTGCTCGTTCTCATTCCTTTGTCTGCCATGCTGCTCAAAACGCTGAGTATGGATTGGGGGGCTTTTGTGAACGTTATTTTTTCAAAAAGAGTAATGGCCTCCTTCCAGCTCAGTCTGACCACCGCTCTGCTTGCCGCACTGGTGAACACCGTGTTTGGCGGTATTGTCGCCTGGGTTCTGATTCGCTATTCTTTTCCAGCTAAAAGACTGGTGGATGGACTTGTTGATTTGCCCTTTGCCTTGCCAACCGCGGTAGCAGGAATTTCGCTCACTGCGATTTTTTCCAGCAACGGTTGGATTGGTCAGTATTTAGAACGTTTTGCGATCAAGGTGGCCTTTACTCCGATTGGAATCACGGTGGCGCTGATTTTTATCGGACTGCCCTTTGTGGTTCGCACAGTACAACCCGTCCTGGAAGAGTGGGAAACCGAGGCAGAAGAAGCGGCTGCCAGCCTGGGGGCAAGTCGCTTACAAATTTTCAGACGCATCATCCTGCCTCATCTTCTACCGTCTTTGCTGACAGGCTTTTCACTATCATTTGCCCGTGGGCTGGGAGAGTATGGCTCGGTAGTATTTATCTCTGGTAATCTGCCGTTCAAGACAGAGATTGTCCCCTTGCTGATCATCACCCGTCTTGAACAGTATGATTATGAAGGTGCCACCGCCATTGGCACAGTGATGCTCTTGCTTTCTTTTTCAATGTTGCTGGTCTTTAACCTGCTCCAGTGGTGGGACAAGCGCCACTAATCGAACTATTAAAGGAGTCTCTATGGGAAAATTAAATCCCCACAAAAAATACTGGAACGATACCACCCAAAGTTCAGGGGTCACAGAGCCATATTGGCTCAGATGGTTACTGATCGGAGTTGCCATCGGTTTTCTGACACTGTTTCTGGTGGTGCCCTTGATTGCGGTGTTTGTGCAGGCGCTGGAAAAAGGGTTGATAGCTTACTGGGAGGCGATCCGTCATGAAGACACGGTTGCCGCAATGAAACTGTCATTGCAGGTGCTGCTGGTCTCTGTGGTTGCCAACACGCTATTTGGACTGGTTGCCGCCTGGTGTATCACCAAATTTGAATTCAGTGGCAAAAGTATCCTGATCACTCTGATTGATCTTCCCTTTGCTGTGTCTCCTGTGATCTCCGGGTTGATCTTTGTTTTGTTATTTGGAGCTCAAGGATGGATGGGATCCTTTCTGATGGAACGAGATATTCAGATTATTTTTGCAATTCCAGGGATTCTGCTGGCAACCATTTTTATTACATTTCCCTTTGTGGCTCGTGAACTGATTCCCCTGATGCAATCCCAAGGAACTGAAGAAGAACAATCAGCGCTGGTCTTAGGCGCGAATGGTTGGCAAATCTTCACCAAAGTTACTTTACCCAATATCAAGTGGGGCCTCCTCTATGGGGTGATTCTGGCCAGTGCTCGTGCTCTGGGAGAATTTGGCGCTGTTTCTGTGGTGTCAGGACATATTCGCGGAATGACCAACACCGTCCCCCTGCATGTGGAAATTCTCTACAATGAATATAATTTTACAGCGTCCTTTGCTGTGGCTTCTATTCTGGTGATTCTGGCATTAGTGACCCTGATCAGTAAAAGTCTGGTGGAGTGGAAAGCAAAACAACAAAAAGTTTTATAAGAGGAAGACACCGATGAGCATTGAATTACATCATATCAACAAACGTTTTGGCAATTTTTCGGCATTGAACGAGATTAACCTCACCATCCCCGATGGTGAACTGGTGGCTTTGCTGGGTCCTTCAGGCTGTGGAAAAACAACCTTGCTGCGGATTATTGCGGGACTCGAACAACAGGATTCTGGAGAAGTCATTCTCCAGGGAGAATCTGCCACTTGCCAAAGTGTCAAGGACCGGCAGGTCGGATTTGTGTTTCAGCATTATGCCTTGTTCCGGCACATGACCATTTTTGAAAATGTGGCATTTGGCTTGAGGGTCAAACAGCGCGCGATTCGTCTTTCACGTCTGGAAATCAGGGACAAGGTCAAAAAACTGCTGGAAATGGTGCAATTGGACTGGCTGGCAGACCATTATCCTTCGCAACTTTCAGGCGGACAACGACAACGGATTGCGTTAGCCCGAGCCTTGGCTGTGGAACCTCGTGTGTTGCTTCTCGATGAACCTTTTGCGGCACTGGATGCCCAGGTGCGCAAAGAACTTCGACGCTGGTTACGTCGCTTGCATGATGATTTGCATGTGACCAGTGTGTTTGTGACCCATGATCAGGAAGAAGCCATGGAAGTGGCTGATCAGATTGTCGTCATGAATCATGGCAATATTGAACAGATTGGAACTCCTGATGAGGTCTATGAACACCCGGTCAATCCTTTTGTGTATCAGTTTCTGGGGGATGTGAATCTGTTTCATGGCAGGGTGCATCAGGGACAGGTTGATATCGGCATTATGAGAATTGAGGTTCCTGAATATTCAGAGGCTCCTTCTGCTCCTATCGTGGGTTATGTGCGTCCCCATGACATGGTAGTGAGTCGTACCACAGATGCGAAACATAGTCTGTCTGCTGAAATTCAGGATATCAGCACGATTGGTCCGATAGTCCGCCTGGAACTCAAAACAACCATGGATCAGAAATCCCTTGAGGCCATCTTGAGTCGGGATGATTATCAGAGTCTCAAATTACGCAGGGGAGAAATCGTGTTTGTCCTGCCACGTCGGGTTAAATTTTTTCTGGAAGAAAAGGTTAAACATGCTGTGCCTATGGATTATCAGATTTAAAAATCCCTTCACCCCAAGAAGTGAATTAGTGCAAAGACGCAGAGCACGCAAAGAGAGCTTAAAAGTTTTTAGTGTTTTTTCAACTTTTTCATGTTTTTTGAGAAAAGTCCTGAGAGAAAGGGGTTTTCTCAATTTACTTTTGAGAAATAGAGGCCATGAGAACAAGTCGGCATGTGTTTTGCTCATAACCTTCACGTGTGGACTCATCACACTTTTTTCCTGTCTTCCTTTCCGGATCGTCTCATTGTACTATAGTGTTTCAGAAAAGTATTTTGGGCTGGGAGCGCAGGTGTCCCGCCTGCTTTTGCGGGCAGGATGCCCGCGTTCCCAGGAAAAATTTATCTGAAAGTCTATATTAAAACCATCACACAGGTAAGTCATGCTGAATATTCCTGATGAAAAATTAAAACTGACCATTCGTCCGGGATTAAAACGAGGAGTGACTCTTCCTGTAGATATTGCGAAAGCAGCCCGCGGTGAAGCTTTGAGTGTTGCAAAGGAACTCCGTTCCCTTCAACAACGTATCGTTCATGCGGATGTTTTAAAACCTGTGCTTAAAATACTTCAAACCAGGTTTGTGGATCGGTTATTCAGAAACCAACCTGTGGATGCTCAGAAAGCCGTACTCTTACAAGGCGAGAACAAAAGTCAACTGCATTGCGAGGTTTTTAATCCGGGTACGGTCCAAAGCTGCCGTGAGCGGGCTTTCATTAAACGAACCAATTTAAGAATTCAGAGAACCCTGCTCAACCTCAAAGAATTGAGGAAAGCTTACCCTGATAACCTCGATTTGGAAGAATTAGGCAAACGCGTTTCTAAAATTCCAGCGAATCTCCCCGCTATGGCGTTAAGACGTGAAGTTTTGAAAATCACACTGTCTCACCTGTTTTCAACCTATCTCCATTTAAAGGAACGCTTTGTCAAAGATTGGGTTGAGAAGCAAAACGTCAATCATGGTCAGGCTAATTATTTGCCTCTCGGGGATACAGAATTGAATGAGTCAATGAGAGCCCTGCAAGAGCAAAAACCGCAAATTGAAGGGAACCCTGAGGTATTGAAATACAAAGATCAGGAATTTTTCCGCTTTTTTAATGCGGAACCCCACAAAGAGCTCAACTCAGATTCCTTGGACTTTTGGAAAACGGATGGAAACCGTGACGCCTTTATTCAGTTTGTTCAAACAATCCGCAGTGCTTACCCTGAAAACCGACCCTGTACCATCTTTCGTTTTGATAACTCCTTTACCTATCTCCTTTGTGGATTTTCTGATCAATGTATCACGGATGCTTTAAAAAAAGGAGAAGCAACCACCAGTTTGCATGCAAAAATCCTCATGCGGAAAACAAACCAGACTTACAAGGAACTGACTTCTTATAGCGCGTCAAACAAGACCTTATATCATAATTGCTTGAAGGAAGCGCTCTTCCCCTTTGTCCATCATTTAAACCGGCATTTGCAAATTAACCTGCCCGAAAGCTTCCTGAAGTTTTTTCAAATTTAAAGAAACTGGACTCCTCTTCTAATTTCATGTATCTTCGCTTCCATTATCAACGTAAAGGGCACTTCTTCCTTATTACGGCAAAGGCACAGAGAAAGCTCTGTTTCAAGGACTTTCGGTCTGTGTGACTTATTTTGACTTTAAGCGTAAAGACTTTAATGAAATTTGTAGATTCTGTAAAAATACATATTCGCTCAGGTGACGGCGGAGTCGGATGTACCTCATTTCGTCGAGAAAAATACGTCCCTTTGGGGGGTCCTGATGGTGGTGACGGAGGTAAGGGTGGCAATGTTACGTTTCAGGGAAATCCCAATAAAAATACCTTGCTGGATTTGTCTTTCCAACAACATCAACACGCAAAAAATGGGGGTCACGGCAAAGGGAGCAAACAGCACGGGAAAAACGGGGAAGATGTCCTCATTTCTGTTCCACTGGGTACCGTTATTACGGATGTCGATACCGGAGAAGCGCTGTTGGAAATTTTAGACAATGAAGCGTATGTTTTTTTAAAGGGAGGTATTGGCGGCCGGGGAAATGCCCGTTTTAAAACATCAACAAACCGTGCGCCTGAATATCATCAACCCGGACTACCCGGGGTCGAGATGTGGGTTCGTCTGGAATTAAAATTGATGGCTGATGTGGGTTTAGTGGGTTTCCCTAATGCAGGAAAATCGACGTTAATCAGCGCCATTTCTCATGCGCATCCTAAAATTGCGGATTATCCTTTTACGACGTTAGTCCCTCAACTGGGGGTGGTCAAAATGGATCAATTTGAAGCCTTCGTTGTCGCGGATATTCCAGGCCTCATTGAAGGGGCTCATGAGGGAGTTGGTCTGGGGGATCGTTTTTTAAAACACATCGAACGAACCGCAACCTTACTCATCCTGTTGGATGTTTCTGGCTTTGCAGAGCATCCTCCCTGGGAAGAATATAAAATATTGAAACATGAATTGTCCAAATTCTCACCGACTATGATGGAAAAATCGCATGTTGTGGTACTTAATAAACTGGATGCGGTAAGTGATCGAAGTGAGGTTTTACAATTAAAATCGCAACTGGCAGAGGCTGGGGAAACCGTGTTTGAAATTTCCGCGGTGACCCGACAAGGTTTGGATGAACTTTTGCCTTTTTTATCGAAAATGGTAAAGATCGCGCGCCAAAAAAGGGCAGAGGTTGATTCCCAACACCAAAGTTAGGAGGCTCTTCTGGTAATTGAATTCTCTATTGATGAAAACTATGGAATGGGATAAATCCTCTACAGTTCATTTTTTCCGTCAGCAACATGGGCAGAAAATATTAATTCAGGAATCGGAAACACGTGCTCAGTTTCGAGGTTACGTCACCGAAATCTACGCTCTAAACCTGTGTTCCCGAATACTTGAGGAGACTACCTTAAAGCTCAAAACTCCAAATATGGAAATTGCTCTTACTTTTCATGACGATTTCCTCGGTATTCATGTAATGGTACCTGACTCGGCTCAACAGACTTTGGAGGTGTCCTTACCTTACCAGATCAAATATCCGAACTTAACCCTGACCGTTCTCGACTCCAATAAATAGCGAAAGCACCACTCCAACGAAATTTTTTCGTTGCTGATTTCGATTTACCGTGTTACCTCATAAAACAAGGGGTTTGTTTCCCTAAACTTATGATTAACATGCTCAATGAAAAGGATGCATCATGAAACGAGGAAAGCGTTCTCAGATTCAACTCTCAAGAAAAAAAAACAGTGGTTCCGCTAAAATAATCCTCTTGGTGGTTATTTTAGTCTTAATGGGACTCAATGGAGCCTTCGCCTTTTTACTGACGTTAGATGGTCCAGGAGAACTCAATCAACGGGGAGTCCAAGCCTACAATTCAGGAAATTATCAGGCGGCACTGGTTGAATTTAACCAAGCGGTTGAAAAGGCTCCGACGGCAGGTGAGGTTTATAAAAACCGTGGACTGACTTACTTGAAACTGGGGCAATACGCTCAAACGATCACTGATTTAATGGAATCGTCGAAGACCCTCGACAATGATGTCGCGATCATTTCAGCACGCGCTCAAGCGTATTACCATAGCCAACGTCATAAACAGGCTCTGGACGAATTGAACAAGCTGATTTTGATCCAAAAAGATAGTCCCTATGTTCACAATTTCAGAGGGGTCGTTCTTGCCGCAAGTAATGAATATCCTCAGGCGTTGCAGGATTTCGAGCAGGCAATTACTTTAAAGGACAAGGAAATGGATTTTTATTTCAATCGAGGAGTCACTCTTTTGAATGTTCTTAATTATGAGGGAGCGGTTTCGGATTTTTCAAAATACAAAGAACAGCATCCTGATGATCCGAATATTTATACTTTGCGCACAGCCGCCTTTTATGGAGCGAAAAACTACAATAAGGCGTTACAAGATTTACAGGTTTCGTTAGAGAAGGACACGGAAAACGCGAATTTGTATTATTTACAAGGCCACATTTTATTAAAAATGAAGCAATCCCCTCTCGCAAAACAATCTTTTGCCACGGCCTGTGAGAAGCACCACAAGGAGGCTTGTGCCATTATGGAGGGTTTAGGGAAATAAAAGAACCCCTAAACCGTCTCTTCGATTTTCGTGATCAGATCTTGGATGGCTTCAATTAAAGCGTGCCTCATTTCGACCTGCTCGTCAGGATTTGCGCATTGAGTCAGGTTTTTGGAGTAGCTGGTTAACTGCAATAAGGACTCATGAATTTGCACTTCCGTCATTCGAAAGGTCGGAAGTGCTTCCTTGACAACATCCTCAACAACAGGTTCTTCAAGCGCCACTTGTTCTCTTCGTCGTTTTAAGGTTTCCCGAAGCTCACGAACGGTAGCGGTGTCTTTGTCTCTCCGGGCTTCATTCCAGATTTCGTCTCGCTCTTCTTGAGAACAAGAACTCAATAAATAGGCTCCTGAGGCCGTATATTTACCAATGAGATCTGGTTGCTCCCGATAGGCTTCAGCGACTTTTTTACATTGCATTGCCGAAGAATAGGGCATGTTGATATTCTCCGTATACCAGGATTTGACTTGCTCTGTGGTCAGGCCTGATTTTTTCAAGACATGGTGTAGCGATATTAAATGCAATCCCAGTAAAAAATAATCATCCGCAATGTTTTCAATGTACTGATTGATCTGGTCAACCACTTTTTGAATCTTGGGAGCTCCCTTTTCCAAACCTAATTCTAACGCCTCTTCCAGGTCAGGAATGAAAAAAGTAGCTTTCCGAATTCCCACAGGAATCACGCGTTCTTTTTCAACCGGAATATCCCCTTCCTTAACAATTTGTGATTGGGATCGTAAATTGAATTTAAGTGCTCTTGCCATGATTAATCCCTCTCATTTTGCTGTTCCGCAATACGCAACAAAATTTCTTTGCATAATGCATCATACATCATCGCCCCTTTCGTCTTTCCCTCTTTATAATCAAAAATGCTTTGATGAAAAGCAGGGGCTTCTTGAATCGAAACCGATTCTTCAATCATATTTTTGAAGACTAATTCCGGCCAACGCTCTTTTAATCCTTGGACAATGGTTTTCGAAATATTGGTTCTGCTGTTAAACCGTGTTATCGCAATTCCCAAAACCTTCACATTACAAATCCCTTTCGATTCATTTCTCAATTCTTCGATATACATCATGACTTGATCACAGCCACTAAATCCTAAATAATCGGTAACCACAGGGATGATGACATAATCGGCATACATGAGTACATTTTCGTTAACTTCACTCCAACTGGGCGCGCAGTCAACTACGATCACACTGTGATCTAAGGGATCGAGTAAATTTTTCAAGATGGTTTCACGAAAGCGGGAATTACTGATGTACCGGCCCGCTTCAACCATGTCTTTGCCTCCTGACGGGAGGAAATGCAGATAGGGTGCGATTTTAATGAACTCAAAATTTTTGGCATTCCCAAGAAGGATTGCGGCTAAATTACATTGATGGTCTCGTTGAAAAACAGTGGTTACGTTAGCTTGAACATCAGAGTCAATCAGTAACACATCTCGCTTGGCCTTCGCAATTCGAGCCGCAAGATTAATCGCCAATCCGGTTTTGGCTTGTCCTCCTTTCATGGACATAATTGCAATTTTGATACTCACCGAGTTTTCCTCCTCTCTTGGAAATAGATAAATAAATAACGACTGAGTCCTGTTTGAGGAAGGCTTATCATATTTTATCTATACAACACAAGACTTTCATGTTTGGCTTCCCTCTTATTGCGTCGGAAGTTTTGCGTTTCCACGAGGATGACACCGATGATACACCTCATGAAAATCCGGACGATTGATGTGAGCATACTGTAACGTTGCATCTAAATCGACATAGCCGAACAACGCTTGAATTCCCGTCAAGTCCATTCCATTCTGTATTAAATGGATGGCAAAAGAGTGGCGAAGAATACGTGGATTGATTTTACTGGTAATTCCCACACGACGTGCGTGTTTTTTAATGATATTCCAAAAACCAATCCGGGTGATCCGTTTTCCATTACGATTCACAAAGAGACAAGGATCCTCCTTATTCTCCAAGCGTTCCTGGCGCGTTTGCGCTAAATATTCCATCAGAATCTCAACCGCTTTTGAGGTCATGGGAACCATTCGTTCCCGCTTGCCTCGAACTTTCAGGAATTTTAAGTCTAAAAAAAGGTCGCCTACATTCAAGGCTGTTAATTCGTGGACTTTGAGTCCACAGGAGTAAGCGAGTTCAAGCATTGCTCGATCCCTGATACCTAAATAGTGCTCTTTTGAGGGCGCTTCCAGTAAGGCCACGATTTCATGCGACGAAATCATTTCCGGAGGTTCCGGCACAATTTCAGGAAAACGCACCAAATACACGGGATTTGAAATGAGGAGTCCTTGACTTTCCCAGAAGTCTAAAAACAACTTCAACGTTGAAAGATGCCTGGCAACCGAACGAGGTTTCATCCTTTGCAGCAGCTCCTCAGAATAAGCTTTGATGTCTGGCGCTTTTAATTTTTGCAGACGGATCAAAGTCATTTCCTCTTCACCTGAAAGCCATTTTTCAAATTTAAACAAGTCCAGACGATGATTCTGAAGGCTATTTTCCGAGTATTTTTTTGAGGATAAATGATCCATGAATTGTGTAATCAAAGGGGACATATCATTTGCAACGAGAAAAAGGTTATTGCTTGCGTATTCCTACAAAATTCTTATACTTCTCCATCTCTTACAATCTATAGTGTTTCAGAAAAGTATTTTGGGCTGGGAGCGCAGGCGTCCTGTCTGCTTTTGCGGGCAGGATGTCTGCCTTCCCAGGAAAGACTTAGCTGAAAGTCTATGGTCTGGTTGGCTGTCTGAAAACTCTCATTTTGCCAGCCCTTTTGAAGGGCGTCACTTCGTTGACCCATTCTACCGCCCCATACTCGAACAACCACCTGGAATGATGTTTTTGTTGGTGAGGGATGAAAAACAGAGTGTGTTTTGTCCGGTTTGAAGGCCATCGGTATTCTTAAATCACATAAGCAGTCACTATGCCATGAATCATTCTATACTCAAAGATTACTTTATTCAATGTGTTCAAAGTAAAACCTTCACGCCTGCGAATGAGTACTTGGGAATTGAGTACGAGAAGTTCGTCATTCTTCCGAATAAAACGATTCCTGGGCGTACCACTTATCGTCCTCTGCCCACGGAGGGTTTTCCCGATGTGGAGCAATTATTAAATAATTATTGCGACAGCGCCCAACAAGAAGGACATTTTTATCAAAAGAAATATGAAAATCATAAAACCATCAGTATCATTGAGGCTTCAGGTCAAAGTCTGACGATTGAGCCAGGAGGACAAATTGAGCTTTCTGATGCGCCCCGACAAACCTTGGCAAGTATTGAGCATGCCATCGAAACACACCTCCGTTATTTATCGCTGGCAATCAGCCCTTTTTCGGGAAGTATTTTGTTTCATGGGGTTCAGCCCTTATTTCCTCTGTCCGCCTTGCCCATGATTGGTAAAAAGCGATACCATATTATGTTCCCATATATGAAAAAAGTAGGAACGCATGGTCAACTCATGATGAAAGCAACCGCGGGCGCTCAAGTCAGTATTGATTATTTTTCCATTGAAGATTTGGAGCGGAAGTTTGTCCTGTTGAATCGCCTTGCGCCTTTCCTGACCGCAATGTTTGCCAATAGCCCGTTGTATGAAGGAAAACCCACAGGTTACAAGTCCTTTCGAAGCAGAATCTGGAGGAGCACCGATTCTTGTCGTGCGGGAATTCCTCTGCCTTTTCTGGAACCTACGTTTCAATTGCAGGATTACATCGATTGGGCCTTAAAAGCCCCGCCCTATTATCTCCAACGAAATGGGGAAATGCTCGAAATGACTCATTCCTCTTTTGCTCAACTGATGGAAGGCGTACATCCCCAAATTCAAGTGACGCCAGACGACTGGGCTGAGCATTTGGGCATGCTTTTTCCGGAAATACGGATTAAAAAGATTATAGAAGTACGAGCCATTGACACCGTTCCTCCTGAAGACTTTATGGCGATTCCCGCGTTGATTCAGGCCCTCGTCTACAATGAATCCGTTTTTGAAAAAATCCAATCTCGGGTGATGGAGTTTCCTCTGGAAGATTATCCCCTTTTCCTAAAAGCCGCCGCACGTGAGGGCTTGCAAGCAGAAGTGAATTGGCTCAGTTTTTCAAAAATGGTTATAGAAATGACAGAGTGGATTTTAGAGGCTCTGGGATCCGAGGGCGAACATTGGTTACTGCCTTTTTTTGAAAAATACACCAAAAACGCTCGAACCCCCGCAGATCAGGTTCTGGAAAACTATCAAAAAGCCGGACGAAACGCTAATAAGTGGTTGGAACGGGAAATAAGAGCCAGACCTTAACCGAACAGGCATAGGAACAAGAATTAAATAGACATCTTTCCTAAATAAACGCTGGATTTTAGCGGGTTTGTAGAAAGGGTGCCGCTTAAGCGAAGCGAGCGCGCCACTCAAGGTAGGGTGCCGCTTAAGCGAAGCGAGCGCGCCACTCAAGGTAGGGTGCCGCTTAAGCGAAGCGAGCGCGCCACTCAAGGTAGGGTGCCGCTTAAGCGAAGCGAGCGCGCCACAAAGAGAAAACACGGTAGAAAGTCTCGCGACCAGGACAGACCCATCAGAAGGTTTTGGGCGTAAAGTTGGCGGGAGTTTCAAGGGAAAAGACTTCATCATGGATGGCGGCCAGATACAGACCCGATTGCAGGACGTCCTCTCTCACGGAAGACTCGGTATCCACATAGACAACCATTCCCCGGATGGTTTTGTCGGAAAACTCCGGAAAAAACATCCGGAAGTTTTTCAGAATCTCCAGCGTTTGGTCCAAATCCCGTTGTTCCAGACGACTTTTTATTTCAATCACATACAACTCATTGACCGTCCCATTCGTATAGGCCACCGCGTCCACTTCCATATTCTTTCCCTCTTTTCGTTTGCGGAGACGGGTCAGAAAGGTATCCATCCCAAAGCGTTCTGTCATAATTTTCGAGATGGAGGGAAACGCCATCCCTTCGGTGAAGGAACCAAACTTGTTATTCAAGCCTCCGATATTTTTTGACAATTCTTTGACGATACGGCTCGTTTCCGCAAATTTTTCATTGAGCTGTC
>JBBCAX010000230.1:0-1862 GCA_051382335.1 Deltaproteobacteria bacterium TL4 | reverse complement strand
AATTTTAATGCCTTTTCTGGAGATTGAGATTCTTCTGTCATAAGACTCCTTTAGGGTTGGGGTTGAAGTCCTATGATAACTTTCTATCCTTCTGAAACACAATCTTTTTTTTATGAGAAAGCCGTGCATTGAATGACAGTCGTTTTAAGGAAAAACAATGCTCTAAACCTTGGATCGGAACAGGATATTTTTGATAAAAGTGATAATACATTTCAACCTCGCTATCTGATTTAGATTGTACCACTTTTTCAGGATTCTGCAAAATTTCTGGAATGCGTATGAGTTGTTCTTCCATTTCTGGATGAAATTGGGAAATATGCTCTTGCCTCTCCGCAGTAAATCTGATTTTCCGACCTTGAAAATCAAGGAGTGTTTGGTCTTTCATTTGCTGTCCTCATACTATTACCAGTGGTATCTTTTCTCTTCTGAGCTAATACCTTTTATCGAACAGATGCACCACAAAAGCATTTCCTATAAGGGTCCACCATTCATGGATAACCGCTTCAAGGAGTAGCACCCCTCCAACCCTTGAATTGGAACAGGACGTTTTTCTTTTTTGGAATCAAAAAAGTCTTCAAACCGTTGATACTGGCGGGAGACAAATTGTTTTGAACCGATCACACCGGAATCCGTGAAATAACGGGTCCTTTGTCTAAAACGGTCCATTGGGGTGATTTGAAACCCTTTCTTTTGTTGGGCATCCAGCACCTCAGGTTCAATGGCTTTTCCTTTATTGCTCGGTAACGAACCCACTTCATACACAAACTGTCGATACTTCTCAATCCGTTGCGCAAACGTCAGCTTTTCTTCATGCGCTAAACCAAAATTCAACGACAAAAACGGATCCTCTTTTTTCCTTTGCTGAAGATACCCCATCGTATTCCATCGGTAATCTTCAGGTTGTTTTACCAAACCTGCCCGAACGGGATTAAGATCAATGTAAGCCAGACAATTGATTAATGTCTCACCATCCTCCACAATCACACTCTTAAATCGTTGTCCCCAGAAAAACCCAAAACGTTTCCGCTCCTTATTGAAATATCGGGTAAAACTCTGCTTCACCTCTCTCACAAACTCCGATAAACTTCCTAACTTCTCCCGATATTTCAACAACTCCCCATCGGTCAAATGCTTTTTGTCCCCGTAGAATCCCTTGAGACGACCCCTGATTTCCTCATCCGAAAAATCACCCTCCGGCAACACCCTCGCCAATAAATGAAAATGGTTTCCCATTAATGCAAACCCCATGATTTCAACTAAATACAAACCACTGAAACCCTTGATCAACTCCAGCAAATAATCTTTTTCTACATCTCCCAAAGGAAATCCATCCAATGCCGTCCGGGACATCACATGATAAACCGTCGCCTCGCCCGTATTCAATAATCTCGGTATCCGTGCCACTCATGCCTCCTCTCAACCCCAAATCTCGATTTTTGAATTCCTCATTCAACGATCTCCTCTGCAAGCAAACGTTACCATGAGGCCTTTCTATTTTTACCACTTTCATTCCTCCAAAAGAAGGTACAACTCAGGTTTCTTGCTATTGCCATTCGTCTATGAAGACCTCCTCCAGATACCTGAATACCTATCAAATACTCATAAAATTGTCAAACTTTATCTGCCTGTCCCCATTTTTACATAAAATTGTCAAACTTTATCTGCCTGTCCCCATTTTTATTATCTGCCTGTCCCCATTTTTAGTCCCCATTTTTATCTGCCTGTCCCCATTTTTATTAAGGTTCATGTAGCGAGCTTTAGTTTTCTGACTTGGAGGCGATAAAGGAAATAGTGCGGTTTGCCGTGTACTGTTCTGCGTTTGAGCTGTTTTTTTTGTATACTCGATCCACCGCTCATCCCTG
>JBBCAX010000229.1:0-1553 GCA_051382335.1 Deltaproteobacteria bacterium TL4 | reverse complement strand
GGATGACCCAGACTACTGAATGCATAATTACCTGAAAATTGCATTTGAACACGTAGCGGCGAAGCATCCCGAAGCTTCAGCGATTTTTCAGCACCAATTAATTTAGTTTTTTGTTATTTAAATCGGAAATCCAATTTAAAATCAAAGAGCCATGGTATTTTCGGATTAACTCCTTCCGCTTCAAGTTTTTTGGGCAAATCTTCATAATGACATTTTAAATTAAGCATCTCGGGGACATTATAAAAGGTTACCAAAATGGTGTCATCGCGAACTCGAATATCTCCATCAATTCCGTGAAACAAGGAATTTCCCATATGCGCAGCAGTCCATGTTCTATAAGGAGGAGGCAATTTTAGCCGAAGTTGATACACAGCGGCTTGTGCGATGAGCTTCAGTGATAATTTGCCGTAGAGGATATGAAGGTTTAATGTTCCCACAGTATTCCATCCCATGGCAGCTTCAAAATTGAAAAATTCCTCTATAGTCCACCGCTGCGGGTAGCATTCTGTTAACAAATCCACACTGGATTGGGTACTGGTTGTTATAAATGTTTTATAGGTATAATCAGATGGTGTTTCTCCCATGCGTTGGGCGATAAGCCGGTATGACTGAGAAGAAGTCCCCACTGAATACGTAGTCTCTGCAACCGAATATCCTGCCCACAGCCGCTGATAGGGCAAGCCTTGGATTGCGCTTTTAAGTTGTTTCGTCATCCTTTGGGGCATGAGAATAGCCAATCGGTTTTCAGTATGAAAAAAATCCAGGAACTTTGCACTATTATGTTCGCTATCCGCCAGTAGCAATTTGTCGACGGGGAGAATACCCTTGATTATACCCAGTAATTCAGAGGATGAAACGGTGACCGTTTTTCCCGAGGAACCAAGGGTAAAGCCAACCGGTTGTCCGGACGCTGTATCCAAACAGAAAGAGTCTTGTACCACCTTTCGGGCAGGTTCGGAAGGTCTCTTTTTTTTCTTTGGCATTATCCGCTTGGAATAGGTTGCCACACGATAGGGATCAATCGCCAGGATATCTCCTGGGTAATGTCCCCGGCGTTCCCTCTGAATACCAAGGGCTATCTGGAGCTCTCGTGCCTCTGCAATTGTGTGAGCCTCCAGGAGTGTGTGGATTTCTTTGTCCGTTGCTATAAACGGGAGTCCATTGGCCACTTCAAATCCCTGGTGACATAATGAACGTGACCGGCGGACTCCCTTCACACACAACGCTGCTTCGTTAAGCACCTGCATCGCCAGACGTGGCGCTATATCATTGTGCCTCCCGCCGCTCCACCGCTTCAGAAGTTCCCAACTCCCTAACCGGAGATACTCCGGAATAAGAAGCCATATTCCCAATAATGTTCCTGACACTTTCGATGCTAACAGCGTTCGTACCCCCCGCTCTATCCCGCATGAATCAACCACACACGTCACACTCTCGCGTTTCGTTTGGTGTATCTGGATCTCTTTCGGCTCTTTCTTAGGATTTAACGTGTGGAGTTTTTTTTTGTACTCCATGTTCAGTGATGGTCCGCTCAACACTCCGTTGACTTACAT
>JBBCAX010000228.1:0-36753 GCA_051382335.1 Deltaproteobacteria bacterium TL4 | reverse complement strand
TCGATCCAAATTATCAACATCGGGAAACATCCTTGATGCGATTGGATAGAGAACTGAGGAGCGGGATATAAAGAAGGTGGCTGTTTATGTGATTGAAATCATAGTATTTAAAACACGAACACTTATGAGCGGAACCCGGAGAAATACAAATTTCTCACGCTACCTATTCTCTGATAAAAGATGAAATTTTTTGTGAAAAGAAAGATGAAATCAAAGTCAAAGGAATCGCCTATCCGGTGCAAACTTATAAAGTGATCGATTCCCGAAAAGCTGTTTTTCAACAAAACGCGGAAAGAATCAAAGAAATCCCCGGATTTTCAGCAAATCTCGATGTTTATCAAATTCCTCCCTCTGAACGAAAACAAACCTTAACCCTGCTTGAGGAAAGTTTGAAAAAAATTCATAAGCTTCGGGAGGTCTTATGAGTTTTGTTTCGCGACGCTCAACCCAACCTGCGATTGCCTACGTTCGACACGGTTTTCTTAACGGGTTCCTCCTCATGGTAACCGCGGTGCTGCTCACAGGCTGCGGTTCTCCTTCCAAAAAAGAAGCGCCCACGGCGATTCAAGGGGTTCTTGATTTAAGCCAATGGGACTTTAAGCAAGAGGGACTCATCCATTTGGATGGAGAATGGGAGTTCTACTGGAAACAATTACTGAATGCTGATGGGGTTGATCCGGAGACTCCCCTGTCCTTGGACGGATTCATCAAGGTACCAGGAATTTGGAATAATTTTGTTAAAGATGGGAAAAAATTAGGGAGTAATGGTTTCGCAACCTATCGTTTACAGGTGCGTCTCAAGGAGGCCGATCAGGTTTATGCCTTTAAAACGCAAGATATGGGCACAGCTTACCAACTGTGGATCAATGGACAACCAATCACTTCAAGTGGTACCGTCGGGAAAAATAAAGAAACGGCCAAAGCTGGTGTTCTCCGTCGTGTCGTGACCTTTAGGTCCCAGTCAAACGAAATGACACTTCTCCTTCAGATCTCAAATTTCAGTTACCGTAAAGGGGGTTTCTGGAATACGATTCACTTTGGAACAGAAGAACAAATTCTATTGGAACGTGATCAACAAATCGCGTTTGATCTGTTTTTAATGGGAAGTCTTCTGATCATGGCCTTGTATCATCTTGGACTTTATGTTCTGAGAAAAAAAGAAGTCTCAACTTTATATTTTGGACTCTTTTGTTTATTGACTTCAATTAGAACTATCGTGACCGAAGAACATGCCGCCTCCTTATTTTTTCCCGATTTAGGTTATAGCCTTTTTACAAGAACGGAATATCTTACCTTTTATTTGGGCTTACCTGTTTTTGTTTTATTTATTAAAGCGTTATTCACGGCTGAATGTTCCTTTAAATTCACTCGGCTATCCTTGGGATTAGGAATTCTTTACAGTCTGATTGTCGTGTTGACCCCTCCTGATGTTTATACACACACCTTGTCTTCATATCAGATCATTTCGATATTAAGCTGTATTTATTTGATCTATGTATTAATCCTCGCACGAATTAGAAAACGTGAAGGCGCAACGTCTTTTATTGCGGGGTTCTTGATTTTTTTTGTTACCGGAGTCAATGATATCTTAAACACACAAAACCTCATCTACACAGGATTCTGGGGATCGTTTGGGCTCTTTATATTCACTTTTTCTCAGTCTTTTGTGCTTTCCTTACGGTTTTCAAAAGCCTTTTCCATGGTGGAAGATCTCTCAGAAAATCTTGAGGAAAAAATCAGCTTGCGAACGCAGGAACTGCAGGAATCGTTACAACAAACCCACCTCAAAGAGCAAGAACTCAGCCGCGTCAACGATATCGTTCAGAGTGTGAATTCAACCCTGGATTTGGAAGATGTGATTGATTTTGTCACAAAGGGACTCAACGATCTTTTCAAGTTTGATGCCTTAGCGATTTTAATTGCGGATGAAACGAAAGAGAATCTCCATACTCATAATGTTTATGGGGAAGTGATTACGGAGCAGCATTTGAGGCAATATCGAAGTATGCCGTTGAGTATCTCAAAGCAAGATTCCCTGAACACCTATGTTTTTCGCACTCGGAATCCAATCTACCTTGAAGACATTCACTGTGAAATGGAAATGCTCCCCACGGACCGTACCTATTATGAAATTCTGCCTTTTGTCTCAATGCTTCTGCTGCCTTTAGTAGTTCTGGATGAAGTCATTGGATGCCTTAACTTTTTTGGGGTATCCCGTCCTTTTAACCTCATCGAAAGTGATGTGGACAAGATTCAAAATTATGTAACGCATATTTCAACAGCAATTTGCAACTCGCAAATGTTAGATGCCATTCGGTCAAAAGAGTTGGAGGCTGTTTATACCAACCAACTCATGCAAAAAGCAAATTCGACCTTGGATCTGGAGGAAGTCATTCTTGTCGCCAAAAATGCGATAAGAGCTATCTTCGAGTTTGATCAAACCGGAATTTTATTGGTTAGGGATGACTTTCAAGCGTTGGAAGTCTACAAGGTGTATGGAACAGGAGTGAGAGAAGAACAGCGCGCGCGACTGCAAAATATGAGGCTTCCTTTTCAAAAAGATCAAAGTCTGTTTTCAGAGGTCGTGTCAAAGGATGAACCTGTCTATTTTCCTTGCGTAACATCGGAGATGTTTTCCAAGATGTCATCTATGGATCAGGAATTTCATGAAATTCTAAAAGGGAAGGGTTACCTTCTGTATCCCATAAAGGTGCAAAACAAGGTGCTCGGAGTTATCTGCTTTGGTAACAGCAAGTCAGCCTTGTCCTTAACAAAAAACAATATTGAAACCATCCATCATTACGTTATCGCGATTGCTGGCGCTCTTCATAACGCGAAATTATTTGAAACCATTCAAAAGAGTCAACAGGAAATTCAGTTTCAACAAGAACAATTGTCTTCGTTGAATTCAAAACTGGCAAAGTATTTATCTCCTCAACTCTATCACGCTCTTTTTGAAGGCAAAAAGGAAGTGACGCTGGAATCCGCCCGCAAACAGCTCACCATCTTTTTCGCCGCGATTAAAGGCTTTACCGAAGCTACTGACCATTTGGAAACAGAAGTCATTACAGAACTCCTCAATGAATACCTGCATGAAATGTCAGAAATCGTTCTGGCCCATGGAGGAACCATTGATAAATACATTGGAGAAACCATCATGGGTTTCTTTGGAGATCCCGAAACTCGAGGTGAGCGAGAAGATTCCATCGCCTGTGTCAAGATGGCGGTCAACATGCGGGAGAAAATGCTGGAACTGCAAAAACGCTGGGAATCAAAGGGACTTGAAGAGTTACTAAACATTCGGATGGGGATCAATTCCGGTTATTGCACCATTGGTAATTTTGGCACAGAGAATCGTTTGGAATATACCATCATGGGGAGTCATGTGAATCTTACCAAACTCTTTCAATACCGTGCGGATCCTGGGCAAATACTGATTTCTCAACAAGTGTATTTATTGGTTAAAGAGGCGTTTATTTGTGAGGAAACTGAAAAATTACATGCTGCGGGAATTGCGGAGCCGATACCCGCTTATCAAGTGAAAGGGTGTCAAGGAGCAGTGGCAGAACAAATACAAAAATCCGCAAAAACAACAGCAGGCATCAGCCTTTCCCTGGATCTCCCCAAACTCTCATCTTTAGACGCGGAGGACGCAGCCGTCTGGCTGGAGAGAGCCATTCAGGATCTTCAAAACGTGATGTATATTGAGCATCTCATCGAAGCGCATGAACTCAAACAAAGTTCATCCTTTTCGGGGTTGACTTTGTCCCTGGATTTTCAGGAGCTGCTGAAATCCAGAAATCATGAGGACGTACTTACCTGGCTTGAAGGCGTGGAAAAGGAACTCCAAAAAGTGACCGTTCATCAGCACCTCTCGCAAACAACAAAGGGTTCCTTGAGTCAAACACAATCCGTGGGGTATCGGCTTTCAATAAATCCCTCTCAACTTTCCCTCTCGGATACCCAAACAGCAGCCCAATGGCTGAAAGAAGCCATCGCCCTTCTTCAAGAAAGTTAATATTAACTCATGTTATGCGCCCTCTTAGTAATGAGCAGGACGGCTACATGAGTTATTAGTTCAGGAATGCAAATATTTCTTTCAAAAATCAGTAATCTTTGTTAGTTACCTCAAGAGTAGTGTATTAGTTCTAATTTGGTAAATTAGCCAAGAACACACAAGAACATACAAGAACAAATTTTAAAAATGCGTTTTCACAAAAGATTCGTAGTGAAATTAGGGAAGATCTCACACGTTTCCAGTGATTTAATTGAAAATTTCTTGTGCGTTCTTGTGTGTTCTTGGCAAAAAATTTAAAGTTACCAAAGTAGAATTAGTTTAAGTCGTTAACGAATTTCCTGGGTGGGTGATGTTCGCTTATGATCCTGAACGAAATGAGGACACTCGAACCAAGACTTCAAAGTTAGAAGCCTTTCAGTGTGCGTCAACACAACGGTTTAGCGCTGAATCCTTCAAAAAAAGGTTGTGTCTTTTGCTGTGGGCCTCCCTATTTGCAATCGGGGTCAGCTTTGGAACAGAAACGCTACTGTTTGCTTCGGACTGTGGTGAGGGCGGAACTGATGTTTCCGGTATCATCACAGCAGAGACGGTATGGACTTTAGCGCAATCGCCCTATTGCCTGACTCAAACCGTAACGCTTTCCGCCGGAGCACGTTTAACGATCCAGCCCGGAGTCCAGGTTCATTACGCCTATGCTCCGCAACGAACCTTGAGCGCTGTTCCCAGTTTGGTTATTCAAGGAGAGTTAATCGCCAGAGGGACGGAAACACAAATGATACAGTTCACTTCCGCAAGAGCGCAGCCGAAACCTGGAGATTGGGGGAGTCTTGAATTTACCGGTACCGCCAAAGAAGCCCTTTTTGATAAGGCAGGCGTGTATCTCAGCGGCAGCATTTTGGAATATGTGTTGATTGAATATGGTGGCGCGCTTCAGGCGGCCGTTCATGCGGAAAAATCACCTTATTTCGCCCATGGAGTCCTCCGTAATAATTTAAACGGAGCCGTCCATTTGGAAGCTTCAGGCTCCATCACTCAACAGGTTTTCGAAAACAACACCAATGCTGAAAAGGGGGGCGCCCTGGCCTTCATTCCCAGTGTTGATGTGGAACAAGGAACCTCCATTTTAACCATCACTTCCTCCTCTTTTTCTCAAAACCACTCGGATCAAAAGGGCGGAGCTGTCTATGCGTCATCTGGAAAGGTTGTTATTGCTCAGTCGGCTTTCGAGGGTAATGACGCTCTGACTTCAGGAGGTGCCCTCTACAGTACCTTCCATTTAACGGTTTCCGATTCAACCTTTACTCAAAACAAAGCTCTCTCAGGAGCCGGCATTTATGGCTTGGAGGGACCGGTTTCCGTTGTTCGCTCAACCTTCACTCAAAATCATTCAACACAAGGTGCCAGCGCGATAGAGTCGGCGGGTTTGAGTCTGGAGGAAGTCCTGATTCAATGGAATTGGGGGCCAACGGCGGTTCATTTATTTCAGGGGGACAACGCCATTACGAAGAGTACCCTGATCTTCAATTTTCCCGATCCAGAAAGCGCTCAGGGCAGTTATGGAATCACCACAGAAGTCCTGTCCAGCACTCTTTTACGTCTTTCCGGTTCCAATATTTATGGGCATAGTCTTTATGATATAAGCAATGGCAGTGAGCAAGCGCTTCAAGCCTTTGATAATTACTGGGGGACCCTCGACAGCGCTCTCATCGCACTGCATCTTTATGACAAACAGGAAAGCGCCAGCAAGGGTGACGTGGATTATGGAGCAAGTAGCGAAACTTTCCTTAAAGCACCGGCCTCCGAGGCCCCGGGCGCTTTAACCGGGGAAGTCCCTCCTGGTGAAATAGGCACCGCGTTGAAACCCAAATTAGCCCTGGCAGGTCCCGCCTGGCATTTAGTCCATCCAGGAGATCTTACTGATTTAGACACACTTCTAAACAACCAACTCCAAATTGAGAGTATCTGGTCATGGACCGGAACGCTATGGGATGTTAAATTCCGTAAGCCTCCAGAAAATAATCCTTATGGCGCGTTAATAAGACTGGAAAGTGGCAAAGGTTATTGGTTGAAAACGACAGGTACGGTTTTTTTAGCTCCGGAGGTGCCTCAACTTTTTGAAGATTTAAAAGCCTATCCCCTCCTTCAACCCTCAGGCTGGATTCTGTTGGGGGCAACTCAAACCATTACGGAACTCAGTACGTTTTTTTCATCGCTGTCCTCACAAGGAACCGTTTGGGTTTGGCAGGATCAGCAATGGTCTGTTTACACCCGAGGCGATAGCACTCAACAAAACCAGTTTAACGTGCCCTTTGAAGCCAGTGTGAAGTTTTTGAAAAAGATTGATCAGGGACAAGGGTTTTGGGTTAATTTGGGGGTGCCCTAGGTGGCTGTCCGAGAATGTGCTGTAGGGTGTGCTTAAGCGAAGCGAGCGCACCCGAAAGCTTGCGGTCCCCTTATTTTTGGTGCGCTCGCTTCGCTTAAGCGGCACACTACTTAGGCTCAACTTCTATTTTCGGACAGCCTCCTAGTGAGGTATCACAGATTCGACTGACAACTCATTAATCGTCAGTGATGGTTTATTCAATAGCTCACGGAGGAATTCGTGAGGAAAAGTAAACAATAACCATGGCGTAGGGATTATTCGACATGTCAGCATTGGGGAAAATCAAACCGATCAAAAAAGCCTTCATCCGGGGGAAAGACGGAGCGCTCATTCCGTTAGAACCTGACTCCTCATGCTACTCACAAGAGCTTCCCTCAAGCACAATCTCCCGAGAAGTTGTAACCGCTTCGCCGTTACTCACAAAGGAGGTCTTGTTGCAAAAGCCTGCAACCGTCGATAGCGGTTTATCCTGTTTGATGATGATTGTCAGTTTTTTCCGAATATCCGCGGATAAGGATCAACTTCAGCGCTCCTTCAGTAATGGTACGGCTCCGATGGGACTTACCGAAATCATGCGTGCCGCGAAAACCTTGAAGATGAAAGTCCGGCAAAGTAAAGGAACTTGGCAAAAAATCACAAACTTACCCCTGCCTCTGATCCTGCAGAAAAATGATGGCACCTTTCTGACCTTGGCACGAGCTGAAGAACAGCAGGTTTTAACCTACGATCCCTTAAAATCAGAACCTCAGTGGCTGAGTCAAAAGCAATTGGAACCCCTCTGGAACGGCAATTTGTTGTTATTGACTTACCGTGAGAAGGGGGGTGAAAGCACGGAAAAAAAGTTTGACCTCTCCTGGTTTTTACCGGCAGTCTTTAAATATAAATCCATTTTAAGTGAAATCGTTATCGCCTCTTTTCTGGTTCAAATTTTTGGTTTGGTTTCGCCCCTTTTTTCTCAAGTCGTGATTGATAAAGTTTTGGTTCATCACGGGTTGTCCTCTCTGGATGTCCTGGCCTTGGGGCTGTTGATTGTTACGGTTTTTGAAGCCATTTTGAGCATGGTTCGAAGTTATTTGTTTGCTCACACAGGAAATCGTATTGATGTCGTTTTGGGTATGAAACTTTATAAGCACCTCGCTCATTTGCCTTTGACTTATTTTGAAAACAGGCGCGTTGGTAATATTGTTAACCGGATTGATGAGATGCTGAACATTCGCAGTTTTTTAACCAATGCGCCTTTAACCCTTTTTTTAGATATTCTTTTCGGAGGTGTCTTTATTGCGGCCATGTTTGTTTATAGTCCTCAAATGGCCTGGATCGCCTTGGCCTTCTTACCCTTATTCATCATTCTAACGTTGATCATGACTCCCCTGATCCGGAAAAATTTAGTTCAGCAATTTAAAGTAGGCGCTGAAAACAAGGCCTTCGTTGTTGAAATGCTCACGGGCATGAATACGATCAAATCCCTGGCGTTGGAAACTGAAATGATGCGACGCTGGGAAAATAAACTGGCTCAGCAAGTCACAGCCGGATTCCGTACCAGCCACATGTCCAGCATTGCCAGTAGCCTAGGACAAATCATACAAAAGACCTCAATCCTGGTTTTAATGTGGACCGGGGCTCGCCTGGTGATTGAAGGCAATTTAACCTTGGGGCAGTTGATTGCGTTCAATATGATGTCAGGCAGGGTCAACGGACCGATTTTGAGTGTGGTGTCGCTTTGGCATGAATTTCAGCAAATGAAATTATCCGTAAAGCATTTATCCGACTTGTTTGAAACGGAATGTGAACAGGTTCATGATCCTGCCAAAGCCACGCTTCCGCCAATCAAAGGCAAAGTTCAAATTGAGAACGCGGTCTTCAGATACAAGCCCAATGGTCCGGAAATATTAAGTGATGTCAGTTTTACGGTTCGCCCCGGAATGAAAATCGGGATTGTGGGCCGAAGCGGATCCGGCAAAAGTACCATCACCAAAATCATTCAAGGTCTTTACAAACTGGAAAGGGGACGTGTGCTGATTGATGGTGTGGATGTGCAGCAATTTTCTCCGAACTGGTTGCGAGCACAAATTGGGGTGGTCCTGCAGGATAATTTTTTATTTAGCGGCAGCATCCGTGAAAACCTGATGATGGCCAAGCCTGGAGTCAGCATGGAGGAGATCCAACAAGTTTGTCACCTGGCCGGGGCGCATGAATTCATCATCACCTTGCCCCAAGGCTATGATACGCCCGTCGGAGAACGGGGTTCGGCCCTGTCAGGAGGACAAAAACAGCGAGTCGCCATCGCCCGGGCGTTACTTCGCAACCCCAGACTTTTGATTTTTGATGAAGCCACCTCAGCTTTAGATTATGAGTCTGAACGGATTATTAACGATAATCTCAACACCATCTGCGAAGGACGAACCGTTTTTTTGATTGCGCACCGATTGTCCACTGTTATGGATGCGGATTGCATCCTTGTCCTGGAACAAGGCCGTTTGGTTGAAATGGGAGTGCATGAGCAACTGCTCGCCAAAGATGGAATTTACGCTCATTTGTATCACCAGCAAATGGGAAAACTTGTCAAATGATGGAGGAGCTCCCGAATGAACAATGCTTCACCTTTATCCCCTTCAGACGAAATTTCAGACTCTGATGATTTACCGGAGGAAAAAGGTTTGCTTTCCCTGGCCAAACCTTTGGGTTCCAAGCCTTCACTGTCAAAAAACAAAACCGAAGGCGGATGGTTGTCCGGGTTATGGGAAAATAGAAACCGTCGTTTGGAAATGCAATTCCTGCCTGCCAGTTTAGAGCTTGAAGAATCACCGCCTTCCCCTTTGGGACGTTTTACCCTATGGACGGTGGTTCTCCTGACGGTCATTACGGTGGTTTGGAGTACGCTGGGACAGGTGGATGAAGTTGCCAGTGCGCAGGGAAAGGTCATTCCCTCAGGCAGGGTTCAAATCGTTCAACCCTTTGAATCCGGTGTCATCCGGTCTATTAAAGTAGCCGAAGGTGAAGTCATCAAAAAAGGACAGATTTTAATTGAACTGGACCCCACCAGTGGCGAAGTCAACCTTGAGGGAATGCTGCATGAAAAATATTTATTATTGTTGGAAAGTGCCCGTTTGAACGCAGAAAAAAACAACACCACTTTTCAAGTTTTGAGTTCAGAATGGTTCCCGCATATTACCCAGGAAGACCTTGAGTTACAGCTAAAAATGATGAAATCCCGTGAGGCACAATTGGATTTAGAGGGCTTACTCAAGGAACGTCACGCACTGATGTTAAAAATTGCGAGATTAGACTCGGAAAAAAAAGAAATGCCTTTTGTATTACCGTCTCAAGACTGGACTCAGTCTGTCGCAAAAACCGATCTTGACCTGGAAGTTCGACTGATGCAGGCCAGAATCACCGAGCATCAAACACGGCTAATGAAAGCTGAACTTAATGTTCAGCAACGGCAAAGTGCCGTGACCAGTACGGAGTCCACTCAAAAACGTTTAAAGCATTCTGTGGCATATACGATTCAGGAAATGGAGTCTCTCGAACCCCTGGTTAAAATGGAAGCCATTCCCCGAGAGCGTCTCGCCAAACTGGAACGTCAATTGGCGATGGAGCAGCAAGAGTTATTAGGTCAGCTCAGTACCGTTCGCCAAGCTCAGGAATCCTTGTCGGAGGCAAAAGAAGCGCTAAACAGCGTGCAGGCCGAACGTCAAAGAACCATTTTGACCGAATGGACTGAGTCCGAGCGCCAGCTTAGCAACATTAACAGCAGACTGGATTCGGTTCGTTTTGAAAGAGACCGGGCTATTTTAAAAGAACTCAATGAGACCAGTCATCAATTATCTCAAATTGAAAGTGAACTCGCCAAATTGAAACAACGGCAACAATACATCACCCTCGTGGCACCTACCGATGGTGTGGTTCTAAAACTCGGAACTTATACGTTGGGCGGAGTCGTTCAACCTGCCGATCCCTTGGTCTATATTGTTCCCAAGGATGCGGAAATGGTGATTGAAGCCTGGTTGCCCAACAAGGATATTGGCTTTGTACGTAAAGACATGGAAGTGGCCTTGAAAGTTGAAACTTTTCCGTTTCAGAAATATGGGACACTCCCTGCGGTTCTCAGGCAAGTGAGCGCGGATTCCACAGAACATCCCCAGTTTGGACAAGTTTATCAACTGATCGTGGGCCGTCCAGAAGCTAAAAACGCTCAGCAGGATCCCTGGCATTTTAGCGTACAAAACGAAGACCGTTTTCTTTCCACAGGCATGAATGTCACCGCTGAAATCAAAACAGGAAAACGCAGAGTGATCATGTTCTTTCTGTCGCCGCTCATCAAAACTTTAGACGAAAGTCTGTCGATCCGCTGAGAGACGCCTGCGGCGATGACATGCCTCCAAAGTGACTGACATTAAAACTAGGCTCACCATCCCTAAAACATTTACCTGGATATTTCTCTTTGAGTCCGGAGTGCTTTCATCTTGCAAACATCTTGTAACTCACGTAATTATCCGACAAACTTTAGTTTGAATTTTGCCCTGTAAGCAACGGGGATTAAGTGGCTTTTGAATTGTTTTTTAAAAAGTTATTTAAGTCTCGTTCCTCAAAAAACCACTAATCAGAAAAGGGAAACAGAATGAGTAGTACTGAATATAAAGTAGACCGTCGTGAGATACTGTTTATGTTGAATGAAGTGTTACACGTGGGAGATTTATGTAATTTTCCGAATTTTTCAGAGTTTGATGAAGAAATGTTTAACATGATCGTGAATGAAGCCAGTACGTTTGCGGAAAAAGTACTGGCTCCCATTAGCGCATCAGGTGATAAGCAGGGATGCCGTATTGAAGAGGGAACAGTGCGGCTGCCCGATGGTTTTGTAGACGCTTGGGGCAAATTGGCTGAAGGAGGCTGGATTGGCTTATCTACGGATATTGAAGTCGGGGGGCAAGGTCTGCCTGAACTGATTTCTACAGCGACCATAGAGTCCATGTTTGGCGCAAACCAAGCGTTAGTGTTGAGTATCATTTTGAGTAATGGTTCTGCCAATCTGATTAAGTCCTTTGGTTCAGAAGAACAAAAAGCCAGCTATTGTGAAAACATGTTCACAGGAAAATGGGCGGGTACCATGTGTTTGACAGAACCCGGATCAGGAAGTGATTTGGGCGATATCAAAACGACGGCAATTAAAAAAGGCGATCACTATGCCATTAAAGGAACCAAACAGTTCATCACCAGTGGTGAACACGATATGACCGACAATATCATCCACCTTCTCCTCGCGCGAACACCGGACGCGCCTCCGGGAACCAAAGGCATCAGTTTGTTGATTGTGCCGAAATTTCGTCTGGATGGAACTCCAAATGATGTTCACATCGCCGGTATTGAGCACAAAATGGGAATCAATGGTTCCGCGACATGCAGTTTATCCTTTGGCGAAAATGATGGATGCCATGGATACTTGTTGAATGAGGAAAATGTCGGCATGAAGCAGATGTTCCAGATGATGAATGAAGCACGGATGCTTGTCGCGATCCAGGGTTTGAGCGGTGCGGCCGCGGCGGTACAATTCGCGCAGGCCTATGCCGGTGAAAGACTGCAAGGAGTCGGTATGGATAGCGGAAAAAATCCTGCCGCGCCTAAAGTCGCGATTATTGAACATCCTGATGTTCGTAGAATGCTGATGAGTATGAAATCCGTTACCGAAGGATTGAGAGGGTTACTTTACACTTGTGCCCTTTGTGTTGATATAAAAGAGCATGGACCTGAAGCAACAAGAGAACATTATCAAAACTTGCTGGATATTTTTATCCCTGTGGCCAAATCTTTTGCGACAGACCAGGGGTTTAATATCGCCTGTACCGGAATTCAGATTTTAGGCGGTGTTGGGTTTACGAAGGATTTCCCTTTGGAACAAGTTGCGCGGGATCTGAAAATTACTTCGATTTATGAAGGAACCAATGGAATCCAAGCCCTGGATTTGATCTCTCGTAAGTTCCAGATTAAGAACGGAGCCTTAGTCGCCAGCTTACGCCAGGAATTAGAGTTTTTCGATAAACAGGAAAACTTACCTTCCACTATCAGTAAACTCGCCGAAGATTGGAACGCTTATCGTCAAATTATGTTTGATTCGATGATGGGATTACGCAAACTTGCTGAGAAAGGCGGGCCTAAAGGCTATGTGCTGTATGCGGTTAATATGCAAGAATTAATGGGGGATGTGCTTTGTTGTTTTTATTTGTTGAAACAAGCTCTGGTCGCGCAAACTCAATTTGATAAACTGGCAACCAGTGCCGCTTCCAAAGAAGCCTTGCTTGAAAATAACACGGATGCGCGTTTTTACTGGAATAAAATTTGTACCGCAGAAAATTATGTTTACAGTATTTTGCCTCGTGTTCTTCAACACGCGAAAATCATCGAAAATGCTTGTTTGAGTCCTCTGAACGCAAAACTGTAAAATTTTGAAACCACGTCCATGAAGCGAGCGCACCAAAAATTAAAGGGCGCGCGTCGCTTCGGTTCATGTTTACCTCATGAAAAACGCACGGAATGGGTTGAAAGATATTTAGGATGAGTATTTAGAGTGACATTGCCGGTGCCTTAAAACAGCAGAAATCCGCTGTTTCCAGCTTACTCCGTGTGGGTGAAGGGTGCCGCGTATCTCAACAGTTCTTCCACCTCATTTAAAAATAAAATAAAATATAAGTTGCTTTAAAGTGAAAAACTGTCAATATGACGCTGTCAGATAATGTTGTTAGAATTACTTCCTTGCTTTTCTTTCTTTAGTATTTTCGAGTCACAGCACTCCTCTTATACTCTGGTTAATAGCACTCCAAGAATGCATTCACACAAGCATTGTCATTTTAGTCAACCTGAATATAGGAGATTGTATGTCTCGAGGCACAGTTAAGTGGTTTAATTCCCAAAAGGGCTATGGTTTTATTTCTCAACCTGAAGGCGATGACCTGTTTGTACATCAGAACGAAGTACAAGGTGGGTATTTGCAAGAAGGTGATGCCGTAGAATTTGAAATTGGACAAGGACAAAAAGGTCCTTGTGCTGTCAAAGTGAAACAAGCCTAAACCTCCTCAGTCTAGTGAAGAAGAGTCCTCAACAGACTCTTCTTTTTCAAAGACCCCCCACATAAAGTTCATTCCTTTCAGTCATGAAATACCTCACTTGATCGTTAACCCCTTGTAAAATTAGCTTTTAATCAGAATACCGTGGCTTGAATGATCCATTGACTTAGTTTACTGAGCCAACGAAAAGGGCTTAGAGAGGACAGGTTAAGTTGATTAAGAACATAGCTTAAAATCATCAACCCCAAAATCATTTGAGTTCCATACTGCATATTCCATATTTGGAATCGCCGTTTCGTTTGAAAGGGCAGAAAATGAGGCAGAACATAACTCCCGTCCAGAGGTCCTAGCGGAATCAGGTTAAAGAAACATAAATTGAGATTGATGAACATAAACATATAAAGTAAATCAGGCAGCGGAAATGCCGTCATTCCCAATATTCCAAACACCGCCAAAAGTTTCCAGAGAATTGCCGCTGCGATGGCAAGCACCAAATTCATTCCCGGCCCTGCCGCTGCCACATAAAAGTCAGAGTTTTTATAACGGAAGTTCAGGGGATTGACAGGAACAGGTTTCGCGTAACCAAAGCCCACAAATATCAACATCAAACTACCAAAAAGATCGAGGTGAGCCAGAGGATTCAAACTCATCCGTCCTTGCCTTTTTGCGGTAGCATCCCCACACAGAAAAGCCATGGCAGCGTGGGCAAACTCATGTAGGGTTAAGGCGAACATCAAACAAAACAGTAAAACAATCAGAACTTGGGGGGCTAAATGGAGCATGATTTCTTAATCCTCAGCAGTAATTGACAAAATTTCTTCAGCCGTTGTGAGTCCTTGAAGGACTTTCTGTGCCCCATTCATCCGAAGCGTGATCATTCCCGCTTTTACCGCAGCGGCTTTAATCCGGTTAGAATCATTAGAATCCAAAATGGCCGTTTTGATTTGATCGTTCATCAGTAATAACTCATGAATCCCTGTTCTTCCCCGATATCCTGTATCTCGACACTGAGAACACCCAACCCCTTTATAAAATATTCCACCGGCGTCTTTTAACTGTTCGGAGGTGATCCCGATTTCACGAAGTTGTTCGGGATGAGGCTCATAGCTTTCTTTACAACCGGGACAGATTCTGCGGACGAGACGTTGAGCCAGGACGCCAATCACTGTAGAAGACACCAAAAAAGGCTCAATCCCCATGTCAACCAGGCGAGTTATCGTCGCGGGAGCATTATTGGTATGCAGCGTACTGAACACCAAGTGTCCTGTTAACGCGGCCTGAATGGCAATTTGCGCGGTTTCCCCGTCCCGCATTTCACCAACCATCACCACATCAGGGTCCTGACGAAGGACCGATCGTAAAGCAATCGCAAACGTCAAACCTAATTTGGCATTGATTTCAATCTGACTGTACCCTGCGAGTTTGTATTCGACAGGGTCTTCAATCGTAATAATATTTTTCGCCCCTTTATCCAATTGTCCCAGCGAAGCGTATAAGGTTGTCGTTTTTCCACTTCCTGTAGGACCTGTAACTAAAACAATACCCGCATTTTTGTGGATGATCTTCTTATAGGGGATTTGGATTGAATCCGAAATTCCCAACTCCCCTAAGGGCTTGAGGCTATCACTTTGATAAAGCAAGCGCATTACAATTTTTTCACCGTGTACCGTGGGTACTGTGGAAACACGAATATCCACTTTTTTCCCGGCAATCAGCACCATGGTTCTTCCGTCTTGGGGCAGGCCTTTTTGTGCGATATCGAGACGTGACATGACTTTGACACGGTTAACGACAGTAACATGAACTTGGCGGGGAAAATTGGTGACATGATGCAGTATTCCGTCAACACGGTAACGTACATTGGTATCTTTGGGAGAGGGATCGATATGAATATCACTGGATTCTTCCTTGGCCGCCTGCCACAAAATACTATTGACTAACCGCTTCACAGGTTCTTCGTCGGTAGCATCCAACAAGTCTTCAGGTTCTTCAACACCCAGAATACTTTCAAAGGCCTCTTCTTTATCCAAAGACTCAACCATCTGGTCAGCCATCCCTGAGGCACGATCATAGGCTCGGTTGATTAAGTCCATGATCGATTGCCGAGAGGAAACGACAGGCACAATCCGACATCGAAACTGCTTCCCTAAATCATCAATCGGGTGAAAGTTGGAAGGATCCTCCACGGCGACTTCCAAATCAAAACCTTTTTTCTGCACAGGAAAGAACATGAATTTCTTGGCATAGCGAATAGGGATGGCTTCAGTAAACTCACTGGAAACTTCAACATCTTCGAAATTGGCCCTGTATTCAAGTTCATGAAATCTGGCAACCGCTTGTTGAAAGATCTCCTCCGAAACAATTTTATATTTGAGTAATAATTCTTTCAACGCCAGGGGACTGGTTCTATTGTCGAGGAGCTGTTCTTTCAGCGGAAGGAGAGACTCCGGCGACACAGAATATTTTTCTACTAAAATGTCAATAACAGGATGATGCTCCGACATATTTGTTTTCCTCGGTTTGCTATTCGAATCCATTCAGGGATGAGTTGCCAATAGGCACGGATCATACGGTTTTACAGTACGGAATAAGGGGCTTTGTAACTATTTAAACCTGTCACTGATGAGCTTCTAAGCGAAGGTTCAAGACTTCAACGTTAATGGCGTTTGATATCGGCTAACCCCAAACACTTGGGGAGTTTGATGGAACCATCAGCTTGCTGTCCGTTTTCCATCAGCGCAATTAACGTTCGTGAAAGAGCAATGGCCGTTCCATTAAGCATGTGGACATAGCCATGCTTTCCACTTTCCTGATCTTTATAACGAATATTCAGACGTCTGGATTGATAGTCCGTACAATTTGACGTCGAGGTCACTTCACCCCATTTTTTTCTTCCGGGCATCCACGCTTCGAGATCATACTTGCGATAGGCAGGAGCCCCTAAATCTCCTGTACAGATATCAACAACCCGATAGGGAATTTCTAAATCCTGATACAGACTTTCTTCTATTTGCAGAAAACGTTCATGCATCGCCTCTGAATCCTCAGGACGAACAAACGCAAACATCTCCACTTTGGAAAACTGATGAACCCGGTACAAGCCTTTTGATTCTCGACCCGCGGCTCCGGCTTCAGTTCGGAAACAATGAGAAAAGCCTGCATACAACAGCGGCAAAGCCTCGTTGATGATCTTATTGGAAAGCAATCCTCCCAAGGTGATTTCAGCGGTGGCAATTAAACACAAGTCAGTGTTTTCAATCGAGTAGATCTGTGTTTCTTCGCCTCTGGGATTAAAACCGATGCCTGATAAAATTTCTTTTCGTGCCAAGTCAGGAGTGGTGAATACAGTGAAGCCTTCCTTGTTTAAACGCTGCAGCGCATATTGGATTAAGGCCAACTCCAGAAATACGGCTTCATTTTTCAAGTAATAAAACTTTTGTCCCGCAACTTTTGCGCCGCCTTCCATATCAATCAAGTCCAGGGATTCCATCAGTGTCAGATGATCCTGAGGCTCAAAAGCGAACTGCGGAATGCGACCTACCTGACGAATTTCTTTATTATCTTCATCCGTTTTGCCCAGGGGACTGTCCGGATGAGTCAAGTTGGGAACTTCTGACCATAATTGCAAACGCTCCTGCTCTAACCGCTGATAGCGATGGTCTTGTTCCGCTTCTTGTTCTTTTAAAATTTTTGATTCCTCAATCAAGGGTTGACGTTCCACAGATGTCAGCGTTTGTTTCATCATATTACTGATTTCATTACGTCTTTGTCGGGTCGCGTCTAATTCGCCTTTAAGCTTTCTGGTTTCCTGGTCTACTTCTAAAAGAAGCTCAACATTGACTGAAAGATTGCGGTTTAGACAATTTTCGATCACGGCTTCTTTGTTATTTCGAATAACGTTTAAATCTAACATGGTTTTTTCGTAATAAATTAACTGAGTGGAGTAAATTGATATTCAAGAGTGATTTTTACATCAGTCACGGTACTGTCTATGAAATAAGCTGTTGGCATCGAAAAGGGAAGTTTATTTTCGCAGAAAAAATATAAGCATTCGTTATGATTTTGTGTTGACATCCCAAGTTGACTTAATTATACGCTAGTTAAGGCGTTGTGTGTCCTTGGTTATTGTTCTCTTTCCAATGGAGGGGGAGAGCAATTGTTCTTTGAAAGTTATTAAAGGAGATTCTCATGTTGAAAAAAATGGCATTAGTCGTTGCAACGGTTGCGTTGATCCCTACTTCTTCCCTTTTTGCAAAAGATACAGGACCTGGTTGTGGTTTGGGAACAATGGTTCTTGGAGAAACAAAAACTACCGTAATGCAACTGGTTGCAACCTCTCTGAATGGATTGTCAGGGAATCAAACGTTTGGGATTACTTCCGGAACTTTGGGATGTCAAGCAGACAGTTTTGCGGTCAACCAAAAAGTGGATAGCTATTTCATTGCTAACTTTGAAAATTTGAAAGAAGAAATGGCTCAAGGAGAAGGTGAGTATTTAAGCTCCTTGGCTGTATTGCTGGAGATCCCCGCGGCTCAACAGGCTTCTTTTTATGAGATGACCCAAGAAAACTATAGCCAATTGATTAAAACAGAAAATACCACAGCTCAAGAAGCACTCTTGGCGATGAGTCAACAACTGAAAAACAAAGCCTACCTTTAATCATGATTTTGTCTTAAGCTGAACCAACCTTCATAAATTTCATAATTCGTGGATGCTCCTCCGGGGCATCCCTGTTCTCTTCTGAGTTTCCTCGAATCTTTGACTTTTCGTATGCTCAAGCTGCGCCATCAAGTCGCTACGACCGTTATTTTGTTTTTAATCAGCTCTCTGGTTTTTCTTAATCAGCCCCTCCAGTGCGATGCTCAAGAATCCGCCGGGTTTTTGAAACAAATCATCCATCAAGTCAGAGCAAAAAAGCTCTATGAGCAAAGGTATTGGCATCTCCTTTTGCATTATCATTCAACTTTTTGGGGAGGTATATTGAGTGAGGTCGATGATCCGGGCTTTTTCCTGTCGCCCAATGGACGAGATACGCCTCAAGCAGAAATGGAAGCGACGCTAACGTTTTTTTTTAGTGAGGAGCTGGTCACCCCCTCACAACAACAGGCCATTTGTGCCTTTCCCGCACGTTATCACTGGTTAAAAAAGGAACTGGAAATATCAGATTCCGTCCTCCCTGCACGAGTGTGTCCCCAATATGAAAAGAGACTTGGAATCATAAAACCTGAAGCCGTAACGCTGATCTTTCCTTCTGTGTATTTGAATAATCCGGCCTCAATGTTCGGGCATACGTTTCTGCGAATTGAGCAGCAGAAAAATTCGCCCCAGGTTCAGCTTTTATCCTATGCTGTCAATTATGCGGCTGAAGTGAATTTACAGGAAAACGAAGTTGGCGCCATCCTGAAAGGAGTTTTTGGTGGGTTTAGCGGATACTTTTCTTTAATGCCCTACTATCTCAAGGTCCAAGAATACAATGAGCTGGAAAACCGGGATATGTGGGAGTATCGTCTGAACTTTGATCACGAGCAAAGGCAGTGGATGCTTTGGCATATTTGGGAATTGGGTAATGCCAGGTTTGACTATTTTTTCTTCAAAGAAAACTGCTCCTACCACCTGCTTTCTTTATTGGACGTTGCCAATCCCGAACTAAAACTTCAGGAACATTTTTGGTTACGGACCATTCCCTCCGACACTATCCGCCTGATTGACTCTTATCCAGGATTGATCCTTGAACGGAACTATCGGCCCTCAAGAAGCACTCAAATCCAACGTAAAAATGAGCAATTATCTGCTTCAGAGTACCCACTGCTCCTAAGAATATTGGACGATCATAATTTCACAGCCTTGAGCGAACTAGAAGAGCTTCCGCCTATTCGACAAGCTTTAATTCTTGAAATTGCGGAATCTTACTTAAGATACCGTTTGAATACTAAGCAGGAAAACAAAACAGCGCATAAAAAACTCAGGCAAGCGCTTCTGATCGCACGGAGTCAGTTGAAAGTGAAAAGCCCGGAGTCTGAAATTAAACCTTACTCAGGCGCGCCCGAAGAGGGACATCGTGTCGTCAGGATGGGTTTTGGAATAGGTCAACAGAATCAGGAAGCCTTTGAGGAAATTGAATTCAAAGCTTCTTACCACGACCTTTTGGATCGTGAAACGGGGTATACTCCTGGTGCCCAAATAGGATTGTTTAACTTTCAGTTTCGAAACTATGCTGAAAGCGAGCAAACGATCCTGAAAAAATTCATCATCGCTGAAGTGATTTCTCTAACCCCCATTAGCAGGATGTTCCTCCAGCCTTCCTGGAAATTTAATGTTCAATGGGAAAATACAGGTCCTGGGGAATGTTCCTTTTGTCGCCTGGTTCATCTTAATGGCGGCGGAGGCGCTTCATTCCAAACGCATTTGTTTCAACGTGAAGTCTTTTATGCCTTTGCGGAAGCCGATCTTCATTATGGCGAAGCGTTGGTGTCTCATTATCAGTTGGGACTTGGTGGGACGACTGGTGTTCTGATGGATCTGCGCTCCTTCTGGAAAGTGAATCTATTCGTCCAATCCTTTGCTTATCCGACAACGGACCAGGCTAATAAGACTCAGATTTCACTCCAGCAAAACATCATCTTTTCAACCAACTTCGCCTTTCGGTTCGAAGTGGACTCCCTTGATAACGATTATGAGGGGAAAGCGGCGGTATTGTTTTACTTTTGAAACGGATGCCGGGTGGGGTGAGGAACATCCCCTTGTTTTCATCAGCCCTCCTCAACACCTCGCCAACTTGACAAGCCCCTATTGAATTTGTAAGTATTAAGAACCGCGAAAGAAATGCTTAGTGACCTTTAGCCGATACCGCTTCATGATGCCTACTCTTTTTCAATTCAATCGTTTTTTGCCCTACGGCATTCCTCCCGTTTTATCAATGGGTGTCTGTTTGTTTTTGGCCTCACTCACCATTCAAGCCGGAAAACATAAACGGGAAAACCAACTCTTTACTATTTTTTGTATTCTTCAAACTTTTTATTATCTCTACATTTCCCTTTCCAATATCATCAGCTCAAAGGAGATCCTTCTTAGCGTTGGGCGGTGGGGGCACTTAATATTTATCTTCATTTTACCTGTCGGTCTTCAGTTCATTCATCAGGTTCTTCAAATCAACCATCGTCAATGGCTGGAACGGGGACTTTACCTGATTTGTATCCTGTTTATGCCTGTGACCCAAACGGAGTATTTTTTTTCAGACGTTCATGATTATTTTTTTGGAAAAACGCTTGCGGGAGGATCGGCTTTTTTGAGTTTTGGTTGGATTGCGCTCATGGTGACTCTTTACGGCATTAGCGTGCTTTGGAAAGGCTATCGGCAGGCGGATACGCCTAAATCCCGTTCAAAATTCGGGTTTCTCTTACTCTGCTTGGGACTTAACGCGTTTTTAACCTTGGCTAACGTTTTCCCAGCAATAGGGATCGGGATGTATCCGTTGGGTCGTTTTGGATTCATTCCCATGGGGTTGATGGCTTATGGAGTGTTACAACATCAAATGCTGGACATCACCAAGAGTTGGTTTTCCAAAGGCTATATCCCTAAAGTGCTGGTCCTTATCGCCTGGATGCCCTTCTTTCTGAGTTTTGCCTTTGTCCTTTTCGCACCCAGTGAGTTTTTTTTCCCCTCGTTACAAAATCGAATCTTTTCTTATGCCTTACCTCCCTTCTTCACGCTTTTAATCTGTCTGGGTTTGGCTACCTTTTGTTTTCTCAAAGGCAGTTGGCAATTAGAAACCCTTTTGTTTGGCATCATTTGTACCTTGTGGGGGTGGTTGAATCTCGACCTGACTTTGGCGACCCTTATTGCCGATGAACAAATTTCCTTAAATTTCAGCCGCGTTCACATGCTTTTTTTTGTCAATCAAATGGGGGTTAATGTCCATTTCATTTATCGAATGTTAAATCTTCCACAACGAAAATTGGTTTACACACTTTACCTCCTTGCGTTTATATTAATGCCTTTGACCCAAACCGCTTATTTTTATCATGACGCCATGTACCTTTATTATTTTGGCTTTATTGCCAAGGGGAATTGGGCCTTTAAGCTGTTTGGGATTGCGGCAATCTCCGGAACACTCTGGCTCTGCATCTTACTGTTTCAAGCATGGAAGGTTGAGACCGAGAGTCTCAGGAAGAAACAATATTTTTATATTTTCTTTGGAATCATCATCAATATGTTCTTAACCATTGCCGTCATTCCTGTGCTCGTTGGTGTTGAGTTTTATCCACCCAGTAATTTTGGTTTTATCCCCATTCTCATCATCGCGTATGGTGTCTTCCGGCATGATATTATCAAAATCAATGATTATTCAAAAAAACGATTATTGGCCAGTGTGATTAAAGCGGTTGTTTTTTTAGGATACTTGATTTTAATTCCTGTGGGCGTGTGGGCGTTGAAGAATTTAACCATGGATTATGTAATCAGTCGCATCATTCCGTATGGGATTCCTCCGTTGCTTTCGTTTATCTGTTGGTTGTTTTTATCCTACTTGGCGTTATCCCTGGGGCAAACCCAAAAAGAGTCTCTGATTTTTAGTTTGATCAGTATCATTTACGCGTTCTTCAGCGCGGACTTATTACTCAATACCATTGTTGCCGATGCTTCAAGGGGATTGCAATTGAGTCGGTGGAGTCATTTTTTCGTTGTTTTTCAATTTGGATTCAATCTTCACTTGATTTATCTTTTCACACGACGGGAACATCAATGGTGGGTCGTTTACAGTTGTTATGGGTTAGGGCTTCTTTTCGCGCCCATCACGCAAACCTCAATCTATCTTAATGGAGTCCATACTTATTACTGGGGCTATTTTGCTAAACGCTCCTATGGTTTTGATGCCGTTGGCCTTTTTTTCATTTTGATGATTCTTTACAGTACGCGGTTATTATACCAGGCGCATCAAGTCACCAGACCGCCTTATCAAAGACTCCGTATCCAATTTGTGATTTGGGGCTTTATGGGCAATGCCATCCTTTACCTGGGACACCTCCCCGCAATTTATGGTTATGAGTTTTATCCTCCAGGGAATTTTTCTTTTATCCCCGCGCTGATCCTGGCTTATGGATTGTTCAAACAAAGCCTCAGAGAAGCCTTGCAAATACTGAGATTGCTTTTGTATTGGGCCGGATTATTGCTTGCGCTCATCGGAATTGCCCTGATTCCCACTTTCATCTGGCTTGAGGAACCGGGTGAAAAAATCCATTTTCTGGAAATCATGTTAGTGATCCCCCTGTTCATGGGGATCAAGAATACCTGGAAAGCCCTCCTAGATCTTCTCTTTGGACAACTCAAGGAACGTTTAAAAAAAACGATGGAACAATTGTCTGAAAGTTTTTCTCAAACCCAATCCATCTCAGAAATTTATCAGCAATTAACCAAATCGCTTTTTCAACAATTATTGATTCACGACTGGGCCATGCTCGTTATGCCTGAGTACGCTGGCCTGGACCCCGACAATGCGGAATCCGGGGCCTCAGTTACTTTGGATTTAGCGGATAAGGCCTTGTTTACGCTCGCTCAAACTCCGGATTCTGCCAACACTAAGTTTACAGGTTGGAAAACGTGGAATCCACAAATCGGGTTTTTTGCAAGTGAAGAAAATTACTGGGAGGGAGAACAAACGATTGAATTGGACGTAAGCCATCCTGTTCTGCGTTTATTTGAAAGTCAACGGACCTTAACTACCCAAGAGCAGTTAGGTGAGTGGACACTGAATCATAACGTTCGCCTGGAATCCCAGGACCTGTTTAAGCATGCGCATTTAATCCAACCCGTTTATTTTGAAGAGCAATTGACCTGTTTAATCCTGATTGGCCGAAAAATAGACGGTTCTGTTTATTCCACGCCTGAACAAAATTTTATCCACCAACTGGGTTTAATTCTGGGACCGTATATTGAAAACGCCAAACTGGTTAAAGGGTTAGAGCGAACGGTGGAACAACGTACCAAAGAAATTTTGCATTTGAGCCAGGTAGTTCAAATCATCAACTCGACTTTGGATTTGGATAAAATTGTGGTTTCAATCACCATGGCGCTTCAAGATATTTTTAGTTTTAATCAATTTGGATTCTTTCTGGTGGATGAACCGCGAAAGCGATTGATTCCCACGAAATATTATGGTGAAGGGGTAACACGTGAAATATTTGAGGCCTTTCGCAAGCTGGAATTTCCCATGCGGGAACAAGCCAGTTACATTTGTAAAAGCGCAATCTATAACGAACCCTATTACATCTCACCGGTCACCCCGGAGATGGTGGAAAATTTTTCCCCGCTGGATAAAGCACAATACCGTATTAATCCCGCACAATCGTATCTCCTGTTTCCTCTTCACGTACAAAACCAGGTCATTGGGGTCATTGTTTTCGCAGATACCCAAACCCCCTTTTCTTTAACGGAAGCGGATGTCAGAAATATTCAACGTTATGTGACACAAATAGCGACCGCAATTTACAATGCGCGTTTGTTTGAACAAAGCCAAAAAGATCAGCATGAAATTGCCCACCTCAATCAAGTAGTCCAAACGGTCAACTCCACCTTGGATCTCGACAAAGTGATGCAAGCGGTCATGGAAGCCTTACAGGAGATCTTTGAATTTGATCAGGTGGGCATATTTTTAGCGGATGAACAAAGAAAAATCTTAATACCGGCAAAATACTACGGCAAAGAAATTTCTCAAAATATCTATGATTTTTTTGTAAGTACCTACCTCCCCCTGGAAAGAAACATCAGTTATTACTGTGAAACTTTACTCGACAATCTGCCCTTTTATCTTTCACCCATAACGAATGAAGGGGTAAAAGATTTTTTTTCAAAAGACCGGAAGATGTACCAAAATAACCCTGTCCAATCAACCCTGGTTCTGCCGCTTCAAGTTCAGCATAAGGCGATAGGCACCATCGTTTTTTCTCATTCAAAAAAGGCCTTTAAGTTAGAGCACGATGCTATTGAAACCATTCAACGGTATGTGACGCAAATCGCGAATGCCATCAACAATGCTCGTCTTTATGAAGAAGTTCAACTACAAAAAGGCCAACTGCAAAAGGCTAAGGAGTCCGCCGAAGCGGCCAATAAAGCCAAAAGCGAGTTTTTGGCAAATATGAGTCATGAGATCCGGACTCCGATGAATGCCATTTTGGGATTTACTGAAATTCTGGAAGGACAGATCAAGGATCCCAAGCAGTACCAGTACCTTCAGGCAATTCACAGTAGTGGCAAATCGTTACTGCGTTTAATCAACGATATTTTGGATTTATCCAAAGTTGAAGCAGGAAAGTTGGATTTGAGTTACACGCCTGTAAATCTCAGAATTATTTTTCAGGAAATGGAACAAATCTTTTCTAAAAAAATTACGGAGAAAGCTTTGGATTTCGAAGTGGCCGTCCAACCGGATCTGCCGGAACTTCTCATTTTTGACGAAACGCGACTCCGACAGATTCTTCTGAATTTGATAGGCAATGCGGTCAAGTTTACCGATAGTGGCTTTATCCGGTTATCAGGCTATTTCCAGGAATTGAACCCTGAGGAACAAACGCTGGATTTCTTATTTAAAGTTGAGGATTCCGGGATTGGAATTCCACAAGATCAATGTGAGCTGATTTTTGGAGCGTTCGAACAGCAATTGGGACAAAGTCATGAAAAATATGGAGGAACAGGGTTGGGGTTAGCCATTACCAAACGCTTGGTTGAAATGATGGGCGGAACGATTTCGGTAACCAGTCAAGTGGGCAAGGGAAGTGCCTTTCAAGTGGCCTTTAAGCAGATAAAAATCGGTACGGCCAAAGATGGGATGCCTTCTGAAACCCTGGTGGTGGATCTCGATTCCTACAGGTTCAATCCCGCGACCATCCTGATCATTGATGATCAGAAACTCAATCGTGATTTGTTAAAGGGATATCTCGATTACCCTAATCTTCGGATCCTTGAAGCCGTCAATGGGAAAGCGGGAGTTGACGCGGCTATAAAATTTCATCCCGATGTGATTTTGATCGATCTGAGGATGCCTGTGATGGATGGTTATCAAGCGACAGAGCTTATCAAGCAATCCGAAGAATTAAAACACATTCCTGTGATCGCGATTACCGCGTTTGTTATGAAATCCGGTGAAACCAGGGTCAATCGGTTTGATGGTCAGTTAAACAAGCCCATCAGTAAAAAAGAACTGATTCTGGAGCTCAGCCATTTCCTGAATTATACGATAGATCAACCGCTGTCTGAACCCCATCAACAAGCGGAGGACGTTGAAGCCTTTTCCGCTAAAGATTTTGATCAGGAAACGATGGCCCGTTTTCCAGAACTTCTGAACCTTCTCGAAAACAAGATAACGCCGACGTGGAAAGAAATAGGTGAAACTTTAACTATAAATGATATTGAAGATTTTGGAAAAATAGTCAATGAGTTAGGAGAGGCTTATCATTATCCTACGTTAACCACTTGGGGGAAACTGTTACAGTCACAGGCGGAACTGTTCGACGTGAATGCGCTACAACAAACTTTGGAAGGTTTTCCACAGATTGTGGAAAGACTCAAACTGGTTATAGAAAAAAAGGACCCATGACTCGTGACCCCGGAAAGACCCGAATCTTAATTGTGGATGATACTCCCAAAAACATACAGGTTTTAGGGACCATGCTCAAACAACAAGACTATCAGATCAATGTCGCTCAGGACGGAATTCAAGCCTTAAATATGGTGGATAAAATCCGTCCTGATTTGATCCTGCTTGACGTAATGATGCCGAACCTTGACGGGTTTGAAACCTGTAAACGTTTAAAAGCCTCCCCGAAAAGTCGTGAAATTCCGATCATCTTTTTAACAGCAAAAACTGAAACGCAGGACGTTGTTAAGGGCTTTGAATTGGGGGCTGTCGATTATGTATCGAAACCCTTTAATTCAGCCGAGTTATTAGCCAGAGTTCATACGCATGTACAATTACAACGGGAAATCAATGAACGGAAAGCCAGGGAACTGATCCTCACTGAAGAGTTGCAACAAGCCAGGGAAACACAAAAAGTTCTGCTACCGCAACAACTTCCTGAAATTCCAGGAATTCGCATTGCGACTAAATTTATACCCATGGCAGAAGTCGGTGGCGATTTTTATAACATCTTCCCTGTCGATGAGGATCACTTTGGCCTCATGGTCGCGGATGTCACAGGACATGGCATTTCTGCGGCATTGATTTCCTTCATGGTGTCGGGAGCCTTTTCAACAGCCAGTCAAGGACAGTTGAGTCCCAAGCAGGTATTGAGTGAAACCAACCTCATGCTGCATGGGAAATTACCCTCAACCAAATTTTCAACGATGTTTTACTGCATTTTCGACGTTTTGAAGAAAAGCCTGGTTTTCAGTAGCGCCAGTCATCCAAACCCGCTGTTGATTCGAGCGCAATCTAAAGAAATATTAGCCTTAAAAAGTCGGGGAATGTTTGTGGGCATTTTTTCCAATGAGATTGCCTGTTTTGAAGAACAGACACTTTCCCTGGATCCTGGTGATAAACTGCTGATCTTTACAGACGCGATGGTTGAGGTGGTCGATAAACATAATGAAATTCTCGGTGAAGAGGGCTTATCCCTGTTTTTATCCCAACACCGAGAACTTTCAATAAATGAATTAGTAGAAGCCTTGTACTCCTTTGGCCTAAGTTACGCTGAAGAAGACTGTTACAGGGATGATTGTACCATTGTGGGCGTGGAATTCCTTCAAACCGAAGGATGACACTCCCTTTCGGCAGCTCCCCTTACAACCAGATCACTTCAATTTGCTTACCATCGAGTCGGGAGTCTTGTTGGGCTTGGTCGTAAGTTCGGTCATTTTGATGGTAGCCCTGGGTTTCGTCCCAGGGGATACCGCACACATTGTTCCTCGGGGCGAAACCCGAGGCTACCCCTGGCCGAAGTTAGACCCAAGCCCGTCTTGTTCTTAACCACATTGTTGCTTAAGGTTTCATCAATGAGCGCGAAGGCTTCTTCCCAGGAAACAGGAACATGAGGTAGGGTGTGCTTAAGCGAAGCGAGCGTACCAGAAAACTGAGGTTCTCTTTGTGGTACGCTCGCTTCGCTTAAGCACACCCTACTTATGCGCCCATTCTCGGACAGCCACCTCGTATGACACATGACGGACAACTTCATCACGGTTCTGTTTTTAGAACATTCCGGAAAAGCGCAGAGGCCGGATGGTCAGAATCACTTGTTTTTTTGAGAGCAGGGCGAAGAATTTGAGCCAGTCGGTTGATGTTTTCCTGGATGATTTCCAACTGTAATTCTTCAGAATTTCTTTGTGGACGTGCGTCCTGCAAAGCCGTCAGACGCTGATCATAGGTATGGAGTTCCTTGATTGCTTGAAAAATATACTTTTGGAAAACGGCATTCAAAATTTTGAAGAGCATGATCATCGTTTTTACATTTTCCTCACCATGTTGCGTCAGCATGGCGCCTATCCCAAAAACAGGTTCTTCCTGAGTGAGACGCATATAACGCCCCGTATCTCCATCGTAATAAGCATCTACCACCACTTTTAATTCATTCTGCAAGATCTCCCAGAGGGGGGATATCGATTCTTCCGAATGCTCTTCTTGCGGTTGTGAACGTTCTGTGATTTTAATGATTTCACTCAACACAAAGCGCCACTTTGTGTAAGCCTGATTACTTCGCTCCTCAATCGGCATTTCAGGATAAGTCAACCCCATTTGGCGGACAATAAAGTTATAGAGATGCTTTGCGAATTGATCGGTGTCCCAAACCGCTTGGGTCATAGGCAGACTCAACGTGTTTTTCAAAAAAGCGACTACCGCTTTGTGCTCTTTTAAATTTAAACTTTTTTTAGACGATTCAAACTCGCTGATTTTCTTTTCCAAACGGACAATTTGATCTAATTGATGCCAATTTTGAAACTGTTTGTCGCGTTTTTGGACAACCCACTTCAGCATTTCGATATGCTTATTGACCAGCCACTGCATTAAAGGCAGGTACTGCTTCATGAATTCTTCTACATACGGGGATTCCCTTTTGCTCCAGGGGAAGTAGGAAGAAATAAGAATAAGAATGATGTAGGTCTCCTCTTTTTTTTCATCAGACGTCACTGGAGGTGTGATTTGAAGCCTCATCTCTAATTGTTCATTCACTTTAGCGGGTTGCCATCCCGGAGCCGATAACAGATATCCCTGATGAGCCAAATCGGTTTTTTCCTTTTCAATCATCAAGGTGAAGGCGGGAGAAATCGGAATCCAATAATGCTTATGAAACTCATACTCATTAATGAAATCACCCTCTTTGGCTCGACAAATAAAAAGGCATTCTTTGCTGAAGGAATCCAACAGGAGTTTATCCTGAAGATTGGTGAGTTTGAGAATATTAAAGAAGGCGAGTTCCAAATCTCGACGGACTGCCGCAATAGAAACACTTTTAATTAAATCATTAAGATTGGGAATATGTCCTGGCATAACACGAATTCCCCCCTTATCGTTGCTGGTTTGATTGAGGAATTTCCGATCATAGGCATTAAAGCCTTTCTGCAAAACTTGCATCTGTCTTTGAAGTTCCTTCTCGATGTTTTTGGTATCCACAGCAACGGTTTCCTGAGAATTATATTTTTCTTTGACGGTCTCCAAAAACTTAGCCATTTTTGCGATGGAGGCATTAAACTGATTTTCACATTCAGCCGCAATCAAAGCCACCCTCTGCGCAATTTGTGCTTGCATTCTCTTGGGATTATTGGCCTTAAAGTGTTTCTCAAAACTTGAAAAGTAACGTTCCAAGTTAAATTCATTGCTTCGTTCTCCTTTTCCAAAGAATTTTGAACTTTTGGGCATCGGCTGGGGCTGTGTCTCCCCTGGCGGAATATATAATCGTTGTTCAAAATGTTTTTCTGTCCGCCCAAGGAGTTGACTGATTCGTAAATGGTAATTACGAGGGTTAAACAACTCCAATTCACTGATTTGAATGGGAAGATCTGTTTTAGGAAGCTGTTGAAAAAGATATCGACTGACGCGTGTCATCCAGGTTGAGAATAATAAATGCTTCTTGGACAAGTATTCCGCCTCTGTTCCCTTAAAAATATTTCGGGGAAAACGATATTCCACAAATTGAGTCAAACCACCTTGAAACGTATTGACATTTAAGGGAACACTTTTAGGCCATTTAAATCCCAACTCATTGGCCAGGAAACCTTCTACGGCTGTCCACGTATCTTCTTTCCACCTAAGATCCAATTTATCATTTAATACTTTGCTGATCGCTTCAATATTAGCAAGCTCCTGATGGGTTCTGACTTCGCCAAGCATTTTTTTTTGTAAAAAAATAAAATCAAATAAGCGTTGTTGAATTCCCTGAAAAAGAAAGGAAAAAATGGAGACTTCCTGTTGAAACTCATAGTCAGGAATGGCACTATCATTGAAGTTTCGAATGAACCTTCCCATCGGAATTTTGAGCCAAAGCGTCACTTCTCCTTTTGAGACCTGGATGGTTGCCGCCCGTTTTGAGTCTAACTCAACCAACGCCTTATCGCCGAGAAGCCTCGGCCCTTCCATTTGCACCACCACTTGCCGGTTAACGATAACATCCACTTTCCCCTGGCAAAGTAAAAACATATCCTTCCCTTTTTCTCCCTGAGCGATGATACGCTGTCCTTCCGTAAAAAAACCAAACTCCAGGTTATTAAGGAGACGTGTTCCCAGGCTTTCCAAACACGCACGCGTCAAGGGGTAAGCTTGCAGTAAAGCAGTGGTACATTGAATGGCACTTTTATCGGCTTCGGATAAAGGGTAATATTGATTATCACTCCATGTCATAGCGCATCCCCTGGGGTACTTTTGTCTTGGGTTGGATTCTTTAGAGCGTCTTTGCTCTCCATTTTCATTTAATCATAGTAAATTTGAAACTGGGTGTCTAGATAATAAAAAGCCCTGTTATAAAGCGATAAAATGAAGTGGTGCCACTTTTTCGAGGAATCCCAGTTCCTGACAACATTTTTGAAAATGTAAAAACCCTTCCATGAGAGGAGGAGTCAAATCATAACAAAGGTTTTTCATATACCTCACCCCTTCCTCTATCGTGGGAAAAACGCCTAAGGCATAATTTTCAGCGATTTTATGATACTGGGATGTCGCTGATTCTCTGGAATGAATCAAGGTTCTGCAGAGGTGTCGGACCTCCTCCGGCCTTTGATCAAAAACTTCCCTTCGAACAACCCAAACCGCAAAAACGAAAGGCAATTGTGTTTGTTCTTTCCACAAAAAAGACAGGTCATAGACCTGCGGAAAACGAGGCTTATAAAAACTTTTTATGGCTTCATCTCCAATCAACAATTCACCTTGAAGGGTTCCCATCGTCTCAGGTCGGCACCCCTTGAGATAAGTCACAGGATGATCTTTCAAAAGGTATTGAAGCAAATGAATCGAGGTCTGAGAGTGAGCGGTCAGGTAGAGGGTTCCTTCCAATTGAGCAAGAGGCGTTTGGCAAAACAAATAAATCGACCGAATCGGGCCATCCGCACTGATGCTTAAGTGGGGCAGCAAATAATAGTGTTCAAAATGCTGGGCATATTCAAACGAGGAGACATTGGAAACATCCAACTCACCCGCGGCAATTTTCAAATTTAAAGCTGCAGGTGTACCTCTGACCAACTCACAAGGAAGATGCGCCCTGCCTGACAACAGATCATAATAGACAGGTAAGGCATTGAGATAATCCACAATTCCAAGTTTCAAGGGTGTGTTCATTGAATTTTTCTGCTTAAAGTTTAGGCATGATTCCAATAATATCGATGGGTCGGAACCCCTCAGGTTTTTGAAACATCTTGCCTTCAAGCCTGGTCTTTATTTTGGCGACTTCTTCTCGAAACATCTTTTTTTCTAATGAAAGCGCAGCACTCGAAGGGACCCCCTTTTTAAGGGGAGGGGCTTCCGGGGAATGGTCAGCAGGCGCGGCAGTTGTGGCTGTGCTTTGAGCGTTTGTATTGTAAGGAGTTTGTGCTAATTGTAAATCCTCTTTTTGCTCCCTCAACGGTTGAGGTAGATTCATTTTTGAAATAGGGGAACGCCCTTCAGCCGGTTTTTGTTCTGAGGAGGCCAGCGTATCGGCAAAGGATTCAGCCAGCGTCAGTGAAATATCTCTCAATTTCCCGGAATATTTTGGTTTCGAGGCGTGTTGGTGAGACTGAATCAAACGCTGCAACTTGCTCAAAATGCCAGCCAGTGCTTGAGAAACGGGACTCTGAGGATTTGCCTCATAAAGCGGTTGACACTCGTTAACGGCTTGTTCCACCTCCTCTCCGTAAGGAATAAGACCAAGGACTTCACTTTTACCAGAAAATTGAAAGGTAAAGTTCTGGAAGGCTCTCAAATGTTTGTCACTGCTTGAAGCCGACACTTTATTGATGATCAGTTGTGGCTTGTGACACATCATCAACTCGATAACCATTTTTCTGTGAACGGCATCCATTTTGTCGGTAGATTCTAAAAGGGCTTTGATCGTTGGGTATTCCCTGGCATACAATTGCTGACGAACCGGATCATTCTGGGCAAAAGCTCGTGCAATGTAGCGCACCGTAGATAATTTAATAAAACGGGAGAGATCAAAGATTGAGGCAGAATGTGGAGTTCCGATCACAAGAGGGATATCCGCTTCCAGATAAAAATCCAAAACATCCGCATGGATGCCCGCACCCACGTCAAGCATAATGACATCGACAGGAAGTTCACTCAAGGCCTGGGAAAGTTTGATTTTTTGTGAAAAACTCAACTGAGTGCTCGACAGTGTATTGCCTGTTCCCGCTATTAAAAATAAATTTTGAGACTTGGAGACCGGAAGCATCAAAGGGGTTAAGCTTGATACCTTTTGAGTAAAAAAGTCGGAGAGGGAATATTTGGGACGATAGATCCCGAACACAACCTGCAAGTCGGAGCAACTGATATCGAGGTCCACCAACGCGATTTTTTTTCCTGACAGGGCACAGAGATAGGCCAGGTTTGCGAGGATTAACGTTTTACCAACGCCGCCTTTTCCAGAGCCCATTGAAATGATAGTTGGAGAAGACATGCGTTATCTCCCCATATTCTGAAGCAATTCCGCCACAGCCTTTTGTGAAGAACGCAAGGAGACATCCCCTGTACTTTCTGAGGCAACTTCTTGAAGGTTAAGCCCTTCGCTCCGGTTTAACAACACCTCTTTGCGCTCCAAACTTTCCTGCCTAACATGAAACATATTTTCCAGATTTCCCATCGTTTCAAAAAATTTCAAGGCGATCCTCCTGAAGGATGTCTCATGTGATGCCATAAGTATTTGAGGCTTTGCCATTTTCTTACCTTGGAATCCCCCCAGAAAAAGCGTGAACGTCATGGTGCCACTGACGCTTATGGATTAATATCCACCGGCAATGGAAGGTACTATTTGAACACAATCCCCGTCCTGAAGTTCCGTTGCCAAATTATTCACATAGCGAATATCTTCATCATTGACGTAAACATTGATGAAACTGCGGATCGTTCCTCTGTCATCATAAAGATGTTGTTTCAAGTCTTTATACTGTTCGCAGAGCGCATTAAAAGCTCCCTTTACAGTGTTCGCTTCTACCGAAACCTCATCGTTATCACCAGCATATTTCTGTAATGCTGAGGGAATTTCAACTACTACTGACATAGAACTCCTTTAAAATTATTATAAAAAAAACAAATTTCATCCCAAAAAAAATCAGGACGTTTCCCAAAAACGTTCTTCCAGATATTTATCCGCATTATCCGGAAAAATGGTGACGGTGACCCCCTCAGGATTAGCTTCGGCAACCTTGATGGCCACATCAAGAGCCGCACCACTGGAGATTCCCACCAACAGTCCTTCAGTATGCGCCAAAGCTTTAATCCGTTGATAAGCATCTTCGGTACGACACACCATTTTTACATCCGCAAAATCCGGATCGTAGAAATCGGGCACTATTGAGCTACCCATGTGTTTTAGACCTTCCAATCCGTGAAAAGGAGAATCCGGCTGCACTTCAATTAACTGAATATCAGGCTTGACCGACTTCAAGTAACGCCCTGTCCCCATAAAGGTTCCAGACGTCCCCATCACAGCCACAAAATGAGTGATTTGATGTCGGGTTTGTTCATAGATCTCAGGCCCTGTGGACTGGACATGGGCCTTCCAATTATTATCATTGCCGTATTGATTGGCATAGTAGTACTGCTCAGGGGCTTCACGATGGATTCTTCTCGCTTCCTCAATTGCGCCGTCAGAGGATTTTAAGGGATCGGTCAAGACCAATTCCGCGCCATAAAGGGTGATGATCCGCCGCCGGGATTGAGAGACATTGGCAGGCAAGCAGAGTTTCACTTTGTATCCTAGCGCGGCACCAAGCATGGCTAACGCAATTCCGGTATTTCCGGAGGTGGCATCCAATATGGTTTTATCTTTGGTCAACTCGCCCGAGTCCACGGCTCCTTGAAGCATATTGCGTGCGGCACGATCCTTGACCGAACGGCCAGGGTTATACCACTCGGCCTTGGCGTATAAATTCCCTTGAGGATGAATCCGCTCCAAGCGCAACAGCGGAGTATTGCCAACCAAATCAACGGGTCTTGTTCCAATTGTTTTTTCTAACACAGTTTCTTCTACTCCAGTTCGTTTATCTTAGGGCTGCGTCGACGTACATTCGTCAAGGGACCCCACTTTAAATGATCATATTGAAATAAAAAAGTTTTATTTTTAATTGATTGTCAAACAGGGTTAATTCTGTTAAGTAAGGATTCAGAGTTAGCCAATTTTAATTTCTCGATTCATGAGAAGTTTGCTTAAGGATAGGAGCTTAATGTGCTCGTACGATTTTAAGTTAGGGTCTTGATTCGTTTTGAGTAGGGCAAGCCGGAGAAACACTAGTAAACAACGGGGTAGTATGATTAGAAAGCTCTTTTCCTTTAAATCTCCTGATGGGGCAACCTACAGTCAAGAGGTCAAGGAATGGATTGCTAAGGTAATAGGGGGTGCTATAGTCGCAGATGGTGTTGTTCAACCCGAAGAATTGATTCACCTCAAACATCTTTTCGAAATGCTAAAAGATGAGCCTGAAGCCCAATTAGTCATTCGAAAAGTGATCAAGAATGCGGTCCCGCCAGAGATTGAGCCACTGAATATTGAGGATCCTCAACTAAAAGAAACGATTTTCAGGTGTGTTTTGGATATCTGTGCGGCGGATCATGAGTTGTTACCTGAAGAAATTCGGTATATCAACGAAGCGGGAATGGCCTTGGACATCGATATTTTAAGAATCCACAAATTGATCAACATTACGATGCGAAAGGTCAAAGTTGAATATTTTGATAGTTTGAGCGCGGATTTACACGGGGAGGAACGTCATTGGCTGGCAATTGTGACCCTCAAGGTTATTTTGTCTGATGGTCGTATTGCGCCCAAGGAGATCCCTTACTTGAATGATGTTTATGAACTGGTAGGCGGAGATCAGAAAATACTTGAAGAAGTCAAAAAGGAAGCTCGGGAAACTGAATTTGAGAACCTTCCACCCATGTTTTTCGATAAAAATCTCACTATGCGTATTATGCGTTACCTTTTGGATATTGCGGTAGGCGATGAAATTGACGAGGAGGAATTGGCCTTGATTCGAAAAGTCGCGGAAACCCTTGAAGTTTCTGAAACACAATTGCAAGATTTAGTGGACCGTGTGGAACAGGTTAAATTCTTCTTACGTGCCAGTTCAGAATTGGTGGAATAGTAGTGTAAATGTCGGACATCTCTTCATTTTTTGAGAAAATAAGCACGTATTATCAAAGGGATCCTGAAACCAGTCAGAGGCTTAAAAATCACTTGGCCCTCAACCAGCCCGCTGTTTTTCAAGATCGCCAAAAACTCTTCGGCAACCTGTTGGAGCTTTTACTGCGACATCATAAAATCCCTCATACGCCGGGGTCTCCACACAAAGAGCTCCGTCCCTTATATCAACTGATTGATGCTATAGATCCCCATTATTACGGCACAGATCAAATTTTAAAGCGGCTCCATCAATGTTTCAGTCTTGGCGAAGCTCATAAAGCCTTATTGCTTTCCTCGATTTCGCATTTTTTAAAAATTTTAAGGACTACTCAGTTACAGCCAGAAAAGATGGGAAATTCGGAATCCTTGGCTGAGTGGTATCAGGTTTTTCCTGAAATGAGACAATGGGACGTGTTAGCCTTTTTAGAAAAACAGGGAGTGTGGACAACCTCCAGTTATTCCGGGTTTCAAGCCTGGTCTCGTTATAATCAGGGAATCCTTCCTTCCAGAAACACCCCCCATCAAACTTGGGCTCAGGTTTGTCGGAACATCGACTCCAAGCTGAGCTCAGCGCTGGAACTCAATACTTATGCGTCCGCCTTCGCGGGAGAATTGACCCATTGGGGAATTAAGGGTTTTTGCGGTGACGCTCCCCATTGTGAGGAGTGTCCGCTCAAAGCCGATTGCCGTTGGCACGTCAAACCTTCAATGGCGTCCTTGCAGGAAGACTTGTGGACTTCGATCCAAAAAGCACAACTTCAACAGCATTCAACCTCCGAGTTATTAGCCTGGCTTTTCGCTTTAGCCTCACCTGAAAAAGAAGAATTCCAAGCCCTATTCCCGCAGGAAACGCCCTTAAAAAGGTTGGAAAAGTTTTCCCTTTACGAATTGACACAGAAAATGCCTCAGCTATCCCCAATCGCGGAACGCCTCAAAGTCCTTTTAGAACTGTGCAAACGCTATAACGAAGTCAAATTGACGCCCGGGAGTCCTTTTCGATGCAGTCAGGATATCTTCACTCATTTTCAATACCGACTGCCAGCTTTAAAGCAAGAGCAATTCATTTTGGTTTTGCTGGATAATCAACACCAATACCTCATGGATGAAGTGGTGAGCATGGGGATTTTGAATAAAAGTCTGGTGCACCCCCGAGAAGTTTTTGCCAAAGCGATTGAACACCGAGCCGCCGCGATTATTTGTGTTCATAACCACCCTTCAGGAGATCCCAAAGCGTCACCTGAGGATTTAAACATTACCAAAAGACTGAAAGAAGCCAGTCAGATTATTGGGATTCCCTTGTTAGATCATCTCATTATCGGAAATGATCAGTACACCAGTCTTGCGGATGAAGGTCTGCTCTAAAAACAGGACTGAATTAATAGACATTATGCCGATTTTTAGCGTTAAAAGTTCTTGAGACAAACCTGTTTTTTGGTTAAAATACTGTCAATTGTAACTTATTCGCGAGGCTTAATTTATGGTATTTCAGGATGTTTCAAACACCCC